>CAYRLJ010000064.1:0-22995 GCA_964425025.1 uncultured Burkholderia sp.
GCATCGGCAGAGCTACCAGGCGATCGTCGATGCGCTCGCGGGGCGTACCGCGATCATCCGCACGCTCGACGTCGGCGCCGACAAGGAAGTACCGTATCTGACGCTGCCGCCGGAGGCGAACCCCGCGCTCGGCTTGCGTGGCATCCGCCTCGCGCAGTTGCGTCCCGATTTGCTCGACGATCAATTGCGTGGTCTGATCGCAGCGCAGCCGTACGGCAGCGTTCGCATCCTGCTGCCGATGGTGACCGATGCCGGTGAGCTCGTGCACATGCGCAAACGCATCGACGATCTCGCGCGCGGTTTGGGCCGTACGGATCCGGTCGAAGTGGGCGTGATGATCGAAGTGCCGTCGGCGGCGGTGCTGGCCGATCAGCTCGCGCGCCACGCCGATTTCCTGTCGATCGGCACAAACGACCTGACGCAGTACACGCTCGCGATGGACCGATGCCAAGCCGATCTCGCCGCGCAGGCCGACGGCCTGCATCCCGGGGTGTTGCGTCTGATCGATCAAACGACCCAAGGTGCCGCGAAGCACGGCAAGTGGGTTGGCGTGTGCGGGGCGCTCGCGGGCGACCCGGTGGCCGTGCCGCTGCTCGTGGGCCTCGGCGTTACCGAGCTGTCGGTGGATCCTGTCGCCGTACCCGGTATCAAGGCGCGCGTGCGCAACCTCGATTATCAACTGTGCCGGCAGCGTGCGAGCGATTTGCTCGCGCTCGATTCGGCTCAGGCGGTAAGAGCAGCAAGCCGCGAAATCTGGCCGTTGGATTAGGCAGAAAATCCTAATAATTAGGATGACTAACTAATTCTGTAGCCAAAATCGCAATTAGACGATAGTTGATAGACGACGCACAGTATCAACGACGAGACAGACCCACTGGAGGATTCAATGGATGCGAACCCATTTCTAAAGGTACAGCGCCTGGGAAGGGCGTTGATGCTGCCGATTGCGGTATTGCCCGTCGCGGGCATCTTGCTCAGGCTCGGGCAGGCCGATGTTCTGAACATTAAGCTGATTGCCGACGCGGGCGGAACGATCTTCGACAATTTGCCGTTGCTGTTCGCGATCGGCGTCGCGGTGGGTTTCGCAAAAGAGAATAACGGCGTGGCGGGGCTCGCCGGGGCGATTGGTTATCTCGTCGAAATCGCCGTGATGAAGGACATCAACGACAAGCTCAACATGGGGGTGCTCTCGGGCATCATCGCGGGCATTGTCGCGGGGCTGCTCTATAACCGATACAAGGACATCAAGCTACCCGACTACCTCGCCTTCTTCGGCGGCAAACGCTTCGTGCCGATCGTCACGGGGCTAGCGTGCGTCGTGCTCGGGGTGGTGTTCGGGTACGTCTGGCAGCCTGTCCAAGCGGCGATCGATGCCACGGGCCACTGGCTGACGACGGCCGGCGCCATCGGCGTGTTCGTCTACGGTACGTTGAACCGCCTGCTGCTCGTCACGGGCTTGCACCACATCATCAACTCGCTGGCTTGGTTCGTCTTCGGCACGTTCACGCCTCCGGGCGGCGGTGCGGCCGTGACGGGCGACCTGCACCGCTTCTTCGCGGGCGACCCCACCGCGGGCGGCTTCATGACGGGCTTCTTCCCGATCATGATGTTCGGTCTGCCGGCGGCGTGTCTGGCGATGTTCCATGAAGCCCCGAAAGAGCGCCGTGCACTCGCCGGTGGCCTGCTGCTCTCGATGGCCCTCACGTCGTTTCTCACGGGCGTGACCGAGCCGGTCGAATACACGTTCATGTTCCTCGCGCCGGTGCTCTACGTCATTCACTCGGTGCTGACGGGCCTGTCGCTCGCGATCTGCCAAGCGCTCGGCATCCACCTGGGCTTCACGTTCTCGGCCGGTGCGATCGACTACGTGCTCAACTACGGCTTGTCGACGAAAGGCTGGCTCGCGATTCCAATCGGCCTCGCGTATGGCGTTGTCTACTACGGCCTGTTCCGCTTCTTCATCCGCAAGTTCAACATGGCCACACCGGGCCGCGAACCCGCGACGGCAGACGCGCAGGTCGAATCGTATGCCGCGGGCGGTTACGTGGCACCGATCGCCGGCGCGGCCGCTTCGCGTGCGGATCGCTACATCGCCGCGCTGGGCGGCGCGCAGAACCTGACGCTCATCGATGCCTGCACGACGCGGCTTCGTTTGTCCGTCGTCGACGCGACGAAGATTTCGGAGCCAGAGTTGAAGGCGGCCGGTGCTCGCGGCGTGCTCAAGAAAGACGCGCGCAACGTGCAAGTGGTGATCGGGCCTGAGGCCGATATGATCGCCGATGAAATGCGGGCCGTGGTGGCGGGCGGTGCCGGCGCGGGTGGGGTGCAAGCGGCGCCGGCAGCAGCGGCTTTTAAGACGACGGACGGTCAAACGGGCCCGCTCGACCCGGACCCGATGCGCTGGCTGGCCGTGTTCGGCGGCGTGACGAACGTCGCCGCGCTCGATGCGGTGGCTGCCACGCGATTGCGCGTGGTCGTGCGCGACCCTTCGGCGGTTGACCGTCAGCGGCTCGCGGTGCTCGATCTGGCCTGGGTGTCGGCCGACACGTTCCATATCGTTTGCGGACCGGCCGCGCAGCGCTATGCGCAGCAACTCGCGACGCGTTTGCCTGCGCCGGACGCAGGACCCTCGCCGCAACCGGTCTAAGCGTTAGAGCCGAGCCCCTCGTATGAGGGGGCAGCAGGGCACAAACGGAAAGCGGCGCCGATGCGCCAGCGGCCCGGTCGCATACGCGGCCGGGCCGCTTTGCATGATGGCGGCGTGTTAAGGCAGTCGCGCAGGCGGTGCGGGTATGTGAACCCGCATCGACTTACAGTCGCGCCGGGCTGCTGCAACGCGGCCGCGTCGGCCGCACACGCATCTTCACGCCGGTTACCTTCTGCGCCGAGGCGCTGTCACTCCATGCCGGTCAGCTTCCTGCGCACCACGCAACGGGAACGCTGAGGCCGCTACCCAGATGCCCTTTCCAGCGAAGAGTCGACGCGCTTCGCCAGCACCGTCAAGGTGTCAGCCGTGGCTTGGCGCGCAGCTTGATCGTTGCGCCTTTAAAGCGCTTCGCGCACCGCGCGCAGGAACTGTTGGGTCCGCTCGTGCTTCGGTGCGGAGAAGAATTCCCGCGGCGGCCCTTGTTCGACGATCTTGCCTTGCGAGAAGAAGCAGACGCGGTCCGCGAAGTCCTTCGCGAATCCCATCTGATGCGTGACCATCAGCATCGTCAGGTTATGCTCCTCACCGAGCCGGCGAATCACGTTGAGCACCTCCCCACAAAGCTCGGGATCGAGCGCGGACGTGACCTCGTCGAACAGCATGACCTTCGGCCGCATCGCCAGTGCGCGCGCGATCGCGACGCGCTGCTGCTGGCCGCCCGAGAGTTGCGACGGATAGTGATTGCATTTATCGGCGAGACCGACGAGCGAGAGCAGCTCGCGCGCGCGTTCGACCGCGTCGTTGCGTGCAAGGCCGAGCGAATGGATCGGCGCTTCGATCGTATTTTGCAGCGCGGTCATGTGCGGAAAGAGGTTGAAGCTTTGAAAGACCATGCCGATCTTGCTTCGTACGGCGCGCAAGTGGCGCGGCGAGGCCGGCACGAGCTTGCCGCCGCTTGGCATATGCGTGAGTGGCTCTCCGTCGACTTCGATCATGCCGCTCGTCAGCGGGTCCAGCGTCATGAGCACGCGTAGCAGGGTGGATTTACCGGAGCCGCTCGGGCCGATGATCGCCACCTTTTCGTTCGGCGCGACATCGAGATCGAGCTCGTCGAGCACCGTCAGCGCGCCATAGCGTTTCGTGACGCCGCGAAAGCGAACCATGGGCGTGGGTTGCGCGAGGTGCGGCGTTGGCGGGGTATTGTCGCCGTCCCGGGCAAGGGTACGTTCGTCGTCTCGCTTCATCGGTTGCTCCATGACGGGCGTTGCAGGAGAGGCGGGTAGGTTCGTTGGCGCGTCGGACTGGGTTTTCATCAAGGCAGCCTCACGGCGCGTTCGACGCGCCGCACGAGCGCGGCAAAGCTCACGCTGATGATCAGAAAGAAAATGCCGGCGAGCGTGATCGGTTCGAGATAGCGGAATGTTTCGGAGCCGATATTCTTCGCCTGCTGCATCAATTCGACCACGGTAATCGCGGACAAGACGGGTGTGTCCTTGAACATGGCCACGAGATAGTTGCCGAGTGCCGGGATGACAGGGCGAATGGCCTGCGGCAGCACCACGCTTCGGTAGGTGCGCCATGGTGACAACGAGAGCGCGCATGCGGCTTCCCATTGCCCGCGCGCGACGCAGTTAAAGCCTGCGCGATAGACCTCGGACGTATAGCACGCATAGTGCAGCGCGATTCCGATCGTGCCGGCCATCAATGCCGACATCGTGATGCCATAGACGGGCAGCACATAGAAGATGACATAGACCTGAATCAGCAATGGCGTGCTGCGAATGAATTCGACGATGAAAGTCACCGTATGCGACACCGGCTTGATCGGACTGCGCCGCAGTACGGCGAAAACGAGCCCCAGCACGAGTGCGATCGCGAAGCCGACAAGCGTGATCAGAATCGTATAGACCGATGCGTGAAGCAAGGCGGGCAGAATACGCTCGGCATAGCCGAGATCGAAAAGGCGGTCCACTCCGTTCATTTGAAGCCTCCTCGCGCGACACCGTAGCTCTGACTGACGCGACGCTCGAAATGGCGCATGACGGTGGCAAGCAATTGGGCGAGCACAAAGTAGATCACGAGTGTCAGCGTGAAGATCTCGGCGGTCTCGAACGTCGCCTGGTCGAGCTGGCGTGCTCTGAACGAGAGATCCGAGAGCGTGATGAGCGAAACGAGCGAGGTGCCTTTGAGCAGTTCGATCATCAAGTTCGTGGCGGGTGGTAGCGCGTTGATCATCGCTTGCGGCAGGATGATGCGCCGCAGCCGGGTCAGTGTGGGCAGGTTGAGCGCGAGGGCAGCTTCATACTGTCCGCCGGGCACGGAGCGCAGCGCGCCGCGGAGAATCTCGGAGCCATAAGCACCGTAGTGCAGGCCGAGCCCGATGATCGCCACCTGGAACGGCGTCATGCTGATACCGATCGGCGGCAGCGGCAGTACAAAAAAGAACCAGAAAAGCTGCACGAGCAACGAAGTGCCGCGAAACACTTCCACATAGATATTGCCGATCCAGCGTAGCGGAGCGAACGGTGAGAGTTTCGCCGCGGTGGCAACGCATGCCATGACGATCGCGAGCAGCGTGCCGAGCGCGGCGATCTGAACCGTGACGAGCGTGCCGCGCAGCAGCAAGGGAAGCAATTCCGACATAAGAGGTTTCCTCGTGTCCGGGCGTTTTTCGGGAGCGCGCCGGGGCGGCTCCCGAGAATCGATGGCGTGCCGTCGCTCAGCTGCCGCTGCAAATGTCGGCAGCGGTTTTCGTCGTCAGATTCGATTTGTCGAAGCCGAACGGTGCGACCGTTTGCAGATGATCGGGGGTGCCGAGCCAACCATGAAGTACCTTGTTGACAGCGTCGTGCAGATCCTTGTCTTCCTGGCGGAAGGCAAGCGCGCCGTAACCAGTATGTTTCGGATCGTCGGTAAAGGTGCCGACGACTTCGACTTGCCCCGGGTCCTTCTTCGCAAGCGCTTTCATCGTCAGACCGGTGCCGACCGCGGCGTCGACGCGGCGGGCTCGCACGGCCTGCAGTTGCGCGGTCGTGTCGGGCACCTGCAGGAGCTGATCCGTTTTCACGCCTTCTTGCTGCGAGTAGCCCACCTCGACGGTACCGGACATGACCGCAAGCTTCGCGTCAGGCAGTTTCGCGATGTCCTTGTAGCTTTGCAGCTTCTTCGGGTTGCCTTTCTGCACGAGCAGCGTGTCCTGAATCTGATATTGCGGGTCGGCGAACGCAACTTGCTTACAGCGCTCAGGCGTGATGTACATGCCCGCTGCAATCACATCGAAGCGGCCCGCCTTGAGGCCCGGTATCAGCGAGCCCCATTCCGTCAGCACCGCGTCCACTTTCTTGACGCCAAGCTTGGCGAACACCTTCTTGGCGATCTCGGGCGATTCGCCGGTGACATTACCATCGGGGGCCGTATAGGCGAATGGCGCTTCGTTCGCATAGCCGATGCGGACTTCACCGGTACGCTGAATGCGCTGCAGCGTCGTTTCCGCGAACGCGTTGGGCACGAGCGTGATGAAACCGGCGGCGACAATGCAACCGGCGACGAGCATTCCTGAAAACTGGCTGAATCGAGTGGCTTTCATGACATTCTCGAGCGTAGTGGGTGAGTCCGTTCGGCGACGAATGCGCCGGCGTGATCAGACAAGGGCCGCGATCGGACGGGGAGATCGATGCCAAAGCCGTGAAACCTTGTCCTGAGCACAGGATACAAAGCCATTTTTTTGTTCTTGATTGCGCTAGGACAATAATTCTCCCTGGGCGTTTTGTCACACGATGCGGGATGGGACGAGCGGAGGCGAGCTGTGATCGACGATGGGCGCGATGCGGTACGGGCGGTCCACGGTGTGGAATCGAAGATTGCGGCCGCGGGCTTGAATGCCGGCGGTCATGCGCTGGTACAGGAGCATATTCCGGTCGACGGGCTTGGCGCGCGCTATGTGCGCCTGCGTTGGCTTGACCGTGCGCCGACGATTGCTTCGGTCGAGATCGAGGTGCAGGCAAACCAAAACCCTGCGACTCCCGTCGCTGACACCCGGCAGTGGCATGACGCACTGGTGGCACGGGTAGGTCACGCGGCGGGCGAGTACCTGTTCGAGACAACCGGGGCGTACCCCGTTGACCGGTTGAGGTTCGACGTGCCGCAGCTCAATACGCTGACACATGCCGTGGTTTATTCGCGAACGGGGGCGACGGCGCCGTGGCGGGCAGTGGCAGCGGCCGTGCTGTATCGCCTGCAGGGCGCTGCGGGCGAGCAACGCAACCTCCCGTTGGAGTTTGCACCCGACTCAGATCGCGAGTGGCGGGTGGTAGTGGACGCGAGTCAAGGTGGGTTGGGGCGCGGCGCGTTGACGGTGGGCGTGGGCTGGCAGCCGGCGAGCTTGACGTTTGTGGCGCGGGGAGCGCCTCCCTTCACGCTGGCGGTTGGAAATAGCGAGTTGGCGACAGCAGCGCTACCGAGAGAAGAACTGCTGATTGGCACCACGCCCGTCATTGCGACGGCACAAGTGGGAGAGGCGTTGCCGGCATCGCGGGGCGAGGCACAGGAGGCCGTGGAGGAGGGTGGCGACACCTGGCGCCGATATGTGCTTTGGGCCGCTCTGCTGCTCGCTGTGGGCGTGCTCGGCGCCATGGCCTGGCGATTGATGCGGCAACGTTGAAGCGTCCGAAACACCCGAAAGCGAAATAATGGACGCATCGACATCAGACGCTGCTTTCTCTTTACTCCCGGCAGGCCGAGCCGCCGCGGTCGATGCCGACCGCGGCCCGAACCACTCAGGCGTATTCGGCCAGTGCCGCGCGCATCTTCTTCATGGCGCTGGCTTCGATCTGGCGAATGCGCTCGGCTGACACGCCGAATTCGTCGGCGAGTTCATGCAGCGTCGAGCCGCCCGAGCCGTCGTCGGCCACCTGGAGCCAGCGCGCTTCGATGATGCGGCGGCTGCGCGCGTCGAGCGAATCGAGCGCTTGCGCGATGCCGTCCGTTTGCAGCTTGTCGTTGTGGCGCGCGGCGAGCACGGAAGTCGGCTCGTTGTGCGAGTCGGCCAAATAGGCGATCGGGGCGAACGTCTCCTCGCCGTCATCGATCTGCCCTTCGAGCGCGATATCGCCGCCCGACAGGCGCGTCTCCATCTCCGAGACTTCCTCGCGCTTGACGTTCAATTCCTTCGCCAGGCCGTCGATCTCGTCGGGCGTGAACGCGTGCAGGCCTTGCTTGTGGCTGCGCAGATTGAAGAACAACTTGCGCTGCGCCTTCGTGGTGGCCACCTTCACCATGCGCCAGTTGCGCAAGATGTATTCGTGAATTTCCGCCTTGATCCAGTGGATCGCGTACGACACCAGGCGCACGTTTTGCTCAGGGTCGAAGCGCTTCACGGCCTTCATCAAACCAATGTTGCCTTCTTGGATCAGATCGGCGTGCGGCAGGCCGTAGCCCAGGTAATTGCGGGCGATCGACACGACGAGGCGAAGGTGCGACAGGACCAGGCCGCGCGCGGCTTCAAGATTGCCGTGCTGGCGGTAGTCGGTGGCGAGTTCGCGTTCTTCCTCGGCGCTCAGCATCGGAATCCGATTGACGGCCTGGATGTAAGCGTCGATGTTGCCGAGCTGCCCGGGCAGCATCGACGGTGCGAGCGTCAGAGCACCTGCTTGAGCGGCCTTAGCGGACGCCGAGCGCAGCGTGTTCGGAAGGGTCATAGCGGTGCTCACGTAAGAGACTCCTTGTGAAACGGGTAACTGCTCAGTCACGAAGACAAAACTCCACGGGGGATATTAGCACTCCGTTTTGGAGAGTGCTAAGCATTCGAGGTCATCGTCGCATCGAAGTTCCCTAGTTGACTATCAAAATGTGAAGTTGATAGATATTTTACCCTTGTTATGTCTGGCGCGTTCAGCGCCGATGCGGCCGCGCCGCTCGCGGCGATCTGGCTATAGACCGCCTGGCGCAAAGGCATGCCCGTTTAGGTGACAAAGTTTTGGAGAAAAGGGTACGGTACGAACTATTCTCACATTCAAGGACGTGAAGCATTCGACCCCGGAATGCATCCCGGCACGATCGACAGGCCAATCCCGTTTGTTGGAGTATCGAGATGAAGAAAAAGAACGATGTGAGGGTTAACGCCGCAGCCTTGCAATGCATGGTGTCGGCGATACTGCTGGGCGCCTGCGCGGCGGCTCATTCGGCGACGTCGATCGCTCCGTCCGACGGCAACCGTTTCGGCGCTCAGGTTGCCTACGGGATCGCGCAACACAAGGTCGACGAGGTCGATCTAGGCTTCGTCTGGGATCCCGGATTGAACTGGTGGGAGATCGGCGGCTGGCATTTCTCGCTGACCGGCGAGGCGCATGTGGCCTACTGGCATACGAGCGAGGGCGCCTTTCACAACAACGTCTACGCATTCGGTGTCCAGCCGATGGTGCGCTTCATCAAAGATTCGGGGGGCATTCGTCCGTACATCGAGGCCGGTGCCGGCCTGCGCGTGCTCTCGCACCCGACGATCACCGACACCTACACGCTATCCACGGCGTTGCAATTCACCGAAATCGTCGGCGTTGGCGCACAGTTTGGTGGGCATCAGCAGTATCAAGCGGGCGTGCGCTTCCAGCACATCTCGAATGCCGGTATCAAAGAACCGAATCCTGGTATAAATTTCACCCAGCTATACGTGCAATACAACTTCTGAGGCCGGGGCATCCGCGCCGGATGGGAGCGTAGCGATGGCGGCAAAGGTGATCGAGGCGATTCGGGCGCTCGAGCGAGATCGGTTTCGCGCGATGGTGGACGGCGATGTTCCGGTGCTCGACCAATTGCTCTCGGAGAGCGTGAGCTTCGTCCACACGAACGGCAAGCGTGAGACGAAGCGGCAGTTCATCGATGCCATCTCCGGCGGCCGTCGCCGTTATCGGCAGATTGAAGTGCAATCGCAAGATGTCGTGCCCGTCGGCCGAGAAACCTGTGTCGTGACGGGCCGTGCGCTTCTCGAGATCGAAGCGAACAATGGCGCGCTGTTGTTCCCCATCGCTTACACGGCGATCCAAACGCAAGAAGACGGTCGTTGGCGTCTTGTCGCTTGGCAAGCGACGCGCTGCGCGCTCGAATGAAGTCGCGCACCGCACCGCGGGCGCCACCCGCTCGTGGCGGGCGGCTGCCCGATCAACCTAGCGTCTGCTCGCACGTGAGTTCCCTGTGCGAGGAGACGAAACGCCCCTAGCCGGTTCAAGCCGCGACGGGTTCTCCCTCGCGCTCTTGATCCCATTGAAGCCGGTTGACCGCACAGATGAGCGCATCGGCTGCCGCCGTCGCCGGATTCAGGTCGACCCCGGCGCCGTATCGCACGGCTTGCGCGTTCGCCCCGTCTTCCCCCTGCAGGCGGCAGGCGACGAAAGCCGCCGTGCGCCCGTCGCCCGTGACGACGGTTTCGAAATCGCAGATCTGCACGCGTTCGCGCGACGCCGCGGAAATGGCATCGGCCACGGTGCGCACCCAAGCTTCCCCGCTGTCGAAAGCGGCGGCTGCGTCGATGCGCGCGACTTCTCGCCGGCACCAACGGATAGCGGCATCGACGCGCTGCGCCGGGCCGTTCACGTCGAAGTATTCACGTGCGAACAGCGCGCAAACGGCATCGCCCGTGACTTCGGCGCCTGAATCGTCGGCGATGCGCTGCACCGCACGGCTGAATTCGATCTGCACGCGCCGCGGCGGAGCGAACCCGAGCCCGCGCTCGAGCAGGTAGGCGGCGCCGCCTTTACCCGATTGGCTGTTGACGCGAATGACGGCTTCATACCCGCGCCCGACGTCGGCCGGATCGATGGGCAAGTACGGAACTTCCCAGAGGCCATCGCTCTTTTGTTGAATGAAGCCTTTGCGGATCGCGTCTTGATGCGAGCCCGAGAACGCGGTGAAGACGAGTTCGCCGGCGTACGGGTGGCGGGGATGGACCGCGATCGCATTGCAGCGCTCGACGACGCGGCGCACGCCGTCGATGTCGGAAAAGTCGAGCCCTGGATCGATCCCTTGCGAGTAGAGATTCAGCGCGAGCGTGACGAGATCGACGTTGCCGGTGCGCTCGCCGTTGCCGAACAGGCACCCCTCGATGCGATCTGCGCCGGCCAGGAGCGCAAGTTCCGCGGCGGCAACCGCCGTGCCGCGGTCGTTGTGCGGATGCACCGAGAGGACGATGCTGTCGCGGTAAGCAAGGTTGCGGTCCATCCACTCGATCTGATCGGCGAAGACGTTCGGTGTGGCGGCTTCGACCGTCGCCGGCAAATTAACGATGATTTTGCGCGTGGGCGTCGGGTGCCAGACACCGCTCACGGCATCGCATACTTCGCGCGCGAACGAGAGCTCGGTCATGCTGAACGTCTCGGGCGAATACTCGTAGGTCCAGTGCGTTTCCGGCCGCCGCTCGGTTTCTTCCTTGATCCGGCGCGCACCGTCCACGGCCAGGGCTTTGACGTCTTCTTTCGATGCATTGAAGACGATCCGGCGGAACGACGGGGCAATGGCGTTGTACTGATGGACGATCGCGCGCGGTGCGCCTTCAAGTGCTTCGAACGTGCGGGCGATCAGATCGGCGCGGGATTGCACGAGCACTTCGATCGTCACGTCATCGGGAATGCGCTGTTCGTCGATGAGCTTGCGCACGAAGTCGAAATCGGTCTGCGACGCAGACGGGAAGCCCACCTCGATCTCCTTGAAGCCGATCGCCACGAGCATGTCGAAGAACTCGAGCTTTTGCGCAATGCTCATCGGCTCGATCAAAGCTTGATTGCCGTCGCGCAGATCGGTGCTCATCCAAATCGGGGCGCGCTCGATTGTGCGGTTGGGCCACTTGCGGCCGGCCAATTGCACGGGCGGGAAGGGGCGGTACTTGGCTGCGGGGTTGCTGAGCATGACGGACCTCGGTTCGTCGGGTCGTCTGCGAAACGTGGCGGATCGAGCGGCTGGCCGATTCACGCGGGACGCGATGCTGCTGCGTCGCTGGTTTCGCGATCCGTCCGAGCGGTACTCGGCCGAATGCTGACGACTACGGGTTGTAGAAGGAACTGCGGCTTTTGGGGTGAAACGGAAACGGCTTGGGATACTGCTGCGGGACCGCGCATACGATGCGCGGCGCTACGCCTGGCTTACGCTAGTCGTAGCGATAGGGGCCGCGCTAGGCGGCCGGAGGTAATTCGGAGGGGGTTCAAGATCGAACACATGTTGCGCACTCTATGACAGCGCGCGGCGCGCTGTCAACTGGGAGTCTTGTCCAACGAGGAATGAGCCTGCTGGGCGCGGGACTTAGCTTTGGGGCGTGGACGCTCGGACGATCCGGGCGATTTGCTCGACTTGCCGGGCGAGCGTGGGCGGGACAGGCGCGCTCCCGGCCATGACCGATTCGATCCAACGAGCCGTCGTTTCCGCGTCACGCCCGGCGGGCAGTTCCGGGCCGGCTTCATCGGGCGACGCACGCTCGGGCGACACGAGCGTTTCGGCGATGCCGTCGTGCAGCCAGTCGATCTGCACCTGTCGGCGCGTGTCGGCCACGGCTTCGCCTTCGGTGCCGCGCGCGAGCAGCGCGCCGCCCGCGGCCGCCTCGGGGTGGCCCAGAAAGAGTTCGGCTAGGCTGTCGCGATACGCAGGATGCGTGTAGTTGACGAGCCGCAAGCCGGCCGGCGTGAACGGCTGCAAGATTTTGACGAGCGTGTGCGTGCAATTGCGCACGCCCATCACGCGCCGCAGCGCGAGCAGCCGCGCAAGCTTGGGCGCGAGCGCTTCCACGGGGGCGAATGCGAGGCGGCGTTCGGCGAGCGCCGTCTCGATGTCCGCATGCGAGGCGCAAGCGGCGATGCCCAAGCATTCGAAGATTTCCGCGCTCGTCACGCGGCCCGGGTCTTCGGTTACGCCATGCACGAGCGTGGGCACGCCCTCGCGCGCGAGCATCAAGGCGAGCAAGGGCACGAGGTTCGGCTGCTTGCGCGCGCCGTTGTAGCTCGGTATCGATACGGCCCCGCTCACCCGCAGCGGTGCGCTCGAGGCCTGAGCCGCGGCCAGCATGGCGGCGAGTTCGTCGGCTGTTTCGCCTTTCAGACGGTAGGCGAGCAAAACGGCCCCGAGTTCGAGATCGGAGACTCGTCCGTCGAGCATCGCGCCGTAAAGTGCGTAGGTATCCTCGCTCGTCAGCGCGCGAGCGCCGTGCGGGCCACGCCCGATTTCCTTGATGAAACGGGCGCACGGGAAGGGGGCGACGACGGGTTCGGTCATGAGGCGCGAGGACGAGCCGCAATGGCTCGTCGAAATAATGGAAGAAACCTCAACGAGTACCGCATTCGATGCTATCTGGCAAGCGGCGCGTCCCCGCATCTCGCCCCAACCTCACGGCCCCAACGGGCAGGCGGCGCGCATGAGGTCGCGCTAAACTCGACGTTTTCGCCGATGTCGTGTGCATCGGCGATCTGGCGCTCATCAAGAGAGGAAAAAGCGATGGAGTATGTTGTTGCCCCCGCGCCGGCTATTGCCGTGCCGATCGCCGACAATGCGCAAGCGGCCAGCACGCGCGGTTGCTTTCCGGTGCGCCGCATCTATTGCGTCGGTCGAAATTATGCGGCGCATGCGCGGGAGATGGGCCACGATCCGGACCGCGAACCGCCGTTCTTTTTCTCGAAACCGGCCGATGCCGTCGTATACGTCGCGCCCGGTACGACCGGTGAATTTCCGTATCCATCGCGCACGAACGACGTTCACCATGAAATGGAATTGGTCGTCGCGATCGGCAGGGCGGGGCGCGACATTGCGGTAGAAAAGGCGCTCGAGCATGTCTATGGCTACGCGCTCGGTCTCGACATGACGCGGCGCGATTTGCAAGCGCAAGCAAAGAAGATGGGGCGTCCGTGGGACGTCGCGAAGGGTTTCGATCATTCAGCCCCGCTCGGCCCCATTCATCCGGTATCGCGCGTCGGTCACATCGATCGCGGCGCGATCTGGCTCGAGGTGGATGGCGTCGAGCGGCAGCGTTCCGACGTGTCGCAGCTCACCTGGTCGACGGCCGAGACGATCGCTCATTTGTCGACGCTGTTCGAACTTGCCCCCGGCGATTTGATTTTCACGGGTACGCCCGAGGGCGTAGCGGCCGTTGAACGCGGTAATGTGATGTCGGGCGGCGTCGAAGGCTTGGGCGAATTGAATGTGCGCGTGGTGTAAGTCGAGGCCGGGGCCCAGTGCAGTGTTCGGCGCTAATCGGCACTTATGGAGCCGCGCCTTGGCCCCCGTGGCGGCGTTGCCAATCCTCGCGATGCCACTGGGCATCGCTGCGGTTTGCGCCTTGCCACGAGGGCCAATTCGCAGGCCCATAAGCACCGCTTAGCACCGCTTAGCACCGAACACTCCACAAAGGAGACGATCAATGAAGCTTTACAGCTATTTCCGTAGTTCGGCGTCCTATCGCGTTCGCATTGCACTAAATTTGAAGGGCCTGCCGTACGAATACGCGGCCGTGCATCTGCTGCGCGGCGGCGGTGAGCAGCTCACGCCCGAGTATCGGCGCGTCGGCCCGGACGGCATCGTGCCGTCGCTCGTCGACGGAGACGCGGTACTGCAGCAGTCGCTGGCGATCATCGAGTACCTGGATGAGACGCATCCCAATCCGCCGCTGCTGCCGGGTACGGCGGTCGATCGCGCGTATGTTCGGGCGATTGCGATGCAAATCGCATGCGAAATCCATCCGCTGAATAATCTGCGCGTGCTCAAGTATCTGAAGCACGAGTTGCACGTGGCCGATGACGCGAAAGACGCGTGGTACCGGCATTGGGTGAAGAACGGCTTTGGCGTGCTCGAGTCGATGCTCGCTGGCGATTCGCGCACCGGCAAGTTCGTCTACGGCGATACGCCGACGATGGCCGACCTCGCGCTCGTGCCTCAAGTGTTCAACGCCCAGCGATTCAACGTCGACATGCAGCCCTATCCGACGATTCAGCGGATTTACGATGAGGCGTTGCAGCACGACGCGTTTATGCGCGCGGCACCTGCGCAGCAGCCCGACGCGGAGTAGTGCGCTGAAAAGACGCCGAAAAAGAAAAAGCGCGCGTGCTGCCCGGAGGCAAGACGCGCGCTTTTCGTCATTGAAGGCTTAGCCGAGCAATGCGTCGGTGAATTCCTCGGCGTTGAATGGCTGCAAATCTTCGACTTTTTCGCCAACGCCGATGAAATAGACGGGCACCGGACGCTGACGCGCAATGGCCGCCAAAATCCCGCCTTTAGCCGTGCCATCGAGCTTCGTGACGATGAGACCGGTCAGCGATAGCGCGTCATCGAATGCTTTCACCTGGGCCAAGGCGTTTTGGCCCGTGTTCGCGTCGATGACAAGCAGCACCTCATGCGGCGCGCCGTCGTAGGCTTTGCCGATCACGCGCTTGACCTTGCGTAGCTCTTCCATCAAATGCAACTGCGTCGGCAGACGGCCGGCCGTGTCGGCCATGACGACGTCGATCTTGCGCGCACGCGCCGCACTGACGGCATCGAAGATGACCGCGGCCGGATCGCCGCTTTCCTGCGAAACCACGGTGACGTTGTTGCGCTCGCCCCAGATCGCGAGCTGTTCGCGTGCCGCGGCCCGGAACGTGTCGCCGGCAGCGAGCAGCACCGATTGCTCGAAGCGCTGCAGGTGTTTGGCGAGCTTGCCGATGCTCGTCGTCTTGCCGGCACCGTTGACGCCCGCGATCATCATGACGAGCGGTTGCGCGCGGCCCAGCATGAGGGAGCTCTCGAGCGGCTGCAGCAGTTCGACGAGCAGCGTGCGCAGCGCGGTTTTCACCTGCTGAGGATCCGTGAGCCGCTGCGTACGCACCTTTTCGCGCAAGGCGCCGAGCAGGAAGTCCGTGGCCTCGATGCCCGCATCGGACATCAAGAGCGCCGTCTCGAGTTCCTCGTAGAGCTCGTCGTCGATCTTCGTACGCACGAAGATGCCTGTGAGGCCGGCGCTCGTCTTCGATAGGCCCGAGCGCAGCCGCGCCATCCACGATTGCTTTTGCGCGGGCTCGGGGGCCGGCGGCGGGACGATTTCCTCGGTGTCGAACGCCTCGGCAGGCGCGGGTGCCGTGGCGACGGCCGTTTCGACCGCGCTCGGCTGCCGGGCCGCCGGCGCGGTGGGCTGCGGTGTAGAGACGGCGGGGCTAGACGGGGCGGGTGCGCTGGCCGGAGCGGCAGCGCGCGGCGTCTGTTGGGCGGGCGGGGGCGCGGCCGGCGCGGAAGCGGGCGAGGCCGGCGCTTCAGGCGCCGCCTGCGACGGCGCCGACGCGGGCGGCGTCTCTTGCTCCGTATCGGGCGTCTTGCCGCCCTTGAATCGTTTGAAGAAGCTGAACATGGTGTGCCGTGATGGGGTGCCGCGGCGACGCGCCAGCGGCGGCAATGAGTAGCGTTGGCCGCGCATGCGCCGCGGCGGACCGACGATGCGGCAATGCGCTTGATAAGCGCGTCATTTTACCAGGCGCGACGAGTCCGGCGAGTCCGGGCTGCTTGTCGCGCGCGTCTGCGTCGCGTTTCGGCCGCTGTTTGTCCCTCGCTTGTCCCTCGCTTGTCCGCTCGCTCGCCCGTTGCTCGCGGACCGGGCGGCGGCTGTGGTAACGTTGGCGGTCATGCCCGCGCGGTTTTTCCGGCGGGATCGATCCATCGCTTTCCACTCGTTTTTAGCTCGCATGCCTCGTTCCTCGTCCGCCTCCCGCGCACCCAGCGCGGCGTCCGCCCGCGGCAAGCCGCACACCGTCCGGATCATCGGCGGAGACTGGAAGCGCACGCCGCTTCAAGTGCTCGATCTCGACGGCTTGCGGCCGACGCCCGATCGTGTGCGCGAAACGCTGTTCAATTGGCTGGGCCAGCGGCTAGATGGCTTGCGCTGCCTGGATTTGTTTGCCGGCACGGGGGCGCTAGGATTCGAGGCGGCCTCGCGCGGCGCGGCGCGCGTGCTGATGGTCGAACGCAACGCGAAGGCGGCGCACCAACTGCGCGAGATCCGGACGCGCTTGTCGGCGCAGGCCGTGGAGGTCGTCGAGGCCGATGGGTTGCGACTGGCAGCCGGTTTGCCGCCGCGCTCGTTCGATGTCGTTTTTCTCGATCCGCCGTTCGAGCAACCGCTGGTGCTAGCGCGCGCGCTTGAGGCCGCCGCGCCGCTCGTTGCCGAAGGCGGCCATTTGTATGTCGAATCCGACGCATCGCTGGAACTTGGCGAGATCGACGTATTGGCTGCCTGGACGGTCGCGCGACAAGGCAAAGCGGGCGCCGTACGCTACCATTTGCTGCAGCGCGAAAATGATGAATAATGCGCCTTTCGTAAAGCAATGGACGCCGGCCACGTAAGCCGCGTCAAGGCCGGCGGCGATCCTCGCGAACGCATGCCCGCGTCCCAACAGGAATGAGAGGAGATGGTCGATGGTAGTCGCCGTGTACCCGGGTACGTTCGATCCGCTTACGCGTGGTCATGAAGACCTCGTTCGGCGTGCGGCCAGCATTTTCGACACGCTGATCGTCGGCGTTGCAGACAGCCGCAGCAAGAAGCCGTTCTTTTCGCTGCAGGAGCGGCTCGACATTGCGCAGGAAGTGCTGGGGCACTACCCCAATGTGCAGGTGGCGAGCTTCAAAGGGCTGCTCAAGGATTTCGTGCGGGACAACAATGCGCGCGTGATCGTGCGCGGCCTGCGCGCCGTGTCCGACTTCGAGTACGAGTTCCAAATGGCGGGCATGAACCGCTATCTGCTGCCCGACGTCGAAACGATGTTCATGACGCCATCGGATCAATATCAGTTCATTTCGGGCACGATCGTGCGCGAGATCGCGCAACTTGGCGGCGACGTCAGCAAGTTCGTGTTCCCCTCGGTCGAGAAGTGGCTGACGGATAAGGTCGCCGAAATGACGCAAGGCTCGCAGAAGCCCTGAGCGTCAAAGCAGGCTCGGCGTCAGAATTTTCGCGTTGCCCCCCTTCACCTGTTCATGACGAACGGGGCAATTATCAATCGTGCGAGCCCCAGCAGGCCGAGGCAGGCCCGGCAATCCATCTCGGGATGCGGGCGGTGGGTCAGCAGGTGGTTGACGTGCTAGCTAGCTTTGCGCGCTGCAATCTGCAACACCAGTGCAACTCAGCGGCAACTCGCAAACATGGCTTTCGGAGAAATGCGCACGACGGCGCGGCCGCTCGAAAACGCTATAATGTATTGTTTTTTCGAGAGAAGTTGGTGGCAGTATGGCCTTGATGATTACCGACGAGTGCATCAACTGCGACGTATGCGAGCCGGAGTGCCCGAACGACGCGATTTCGATGGGGCCGGAGATCTACGTGATCGAACCCACGAAGTGCACGGAATGCGTCGGCCACTTCGACGAACCGCAATGCCGCCAGGTGTGCCCCGTCGAATGCATCCCCAACGACCCGCAGCATGTCGAGACGCCCGACGGGTTGCTTGCGAAATACCACGCGCTTCAAGCGGCGAAGGCCACTGAGCGATAAGAAACGAGTGCTTGATGGCGGTGAGCGGCGGCGCCCTCTGGTGCCGCCTCCCCAAGCGTGTGCGGCGCGCTTAGCCGCCGCTGTGCAACTGCATCATTGCGCGCTCGGGCGCGCCTTTCACGACATGCGGCATCACGACGAGCGCACGCTCGATCGCCGCATCGATCACGTCCTGTTCTTCCTTGCGCGGCGGCTTCAGTACGAAATTCGCCACGTCGGGCTTCGCGCCCGGGCGCGCGCTCTCGGGGATCAAATCGCGCGGATGGCCGATCCCGATCCGCAGCCGCCAATACTGCTGCGAAGACAGATGCGCCGAGATGTCCTTGAGCCCGTTGTGCCCGCCGCTGCCTCCGCCGAGCTTGAGCTTCACGGCGCCGGGAGGGAGGTCCAATTCGTCGTGCGCGACGAGAATTTCGTCGGGCAAGATTTTAAAGAAGTGGGCACAAGCCACAACCGACTGCCCCGAGCGATTCATATACGTCTGCGGTTCGAGCAGATGCACTTCCTCGCCATGTAGGCGGGCTTTCGCATAGAACCCATGGAAGCGCCGTTCGTCGCGGAGCAGGGTACCTGCATCGCGCGCGAGCTGATCGACGAGCCAAAAACCGGCGTTGTGCCGGGTGGCCGTGTATTCCGCGCCCGGATTACCGAGCCCGACGATGAGCTTGATCATGTTGTATTGCCGGTGAACCGGCCCAAAAACGAAATCGAAAACGGAACGTTAGTACGCGAAAAAAAACCCGCCGGGCAAGCCGCGGCGGGTCACGTCGTCCGTTTCAAAGAAACGGATCGAGAGGATAGGCGCGAGAATCGCCGCTTTAAGCGGCGGGCGTTTCGCCTTCCGCAGCGGCTTCAGCCGCGGCACCAGCCGGCACTGTCGCAGCAGCCACGACCGGGTTTTCGCTTTCGATGTGCGCCACGAGCGAAACGCCCTTCGGCAGCGCGATGTCCTTCGCGTGCAGCGATTGGCCGGCTTCGATCTTCGCGAGGTCGAGCTCGACGAATTCGGGCAGGTCACCCGGCAGGCACTCGATTTCAACTTCCGTGATGACGTGCGAGATGATCGCGCCGCCGAGCTTCACGGCCGGATTCGTTTCCTGATTCATGAAGTGCAGGGGCACCTTCGTGTGCAGCTTCTTGTTCGGGTCGACGCGTTGGAAATCGACATGTAGAACGATCTGACGGAACGGGTGGTATTGCACGTCACGCAGCAGAACGCGTTGCGAGCTGCCGGCCACTTCGAGATCCAGGATCGACGAGTGGAAGGCTTCCTTCTTCAGCGCGTGCCACAGCGCGTTGTGATCGAGTTCGATCAGTTGGGGTTCTGCGGTTGCGCCATAGATAATCCCCGGCGTCTTGCCGGAGTTACGCAGGCGGCGGCTCGCACCCGTACCTTGCAGGTTGCGCTCGAAGGCGACGACTTTCATCTTAAATCTCCAATAACTGCCCGCGACCAGGCAGTGAAATGGAGCCTTTCGCGCCGTTGGCTACGTCGGGCTCCAGACGAAAACGGCGCGCTTCGGAAACCGAAACGCGCCCAGTTGCCGAAGCCGCCCGAACATGCAGCGCCTCCAGCGTATTGCGTAAAACTTGGCTCAGCTCTCCGCGAACAGCGACATCACCGAATCGCCGCGGCGGATGCGCGAGAACGTCTCGGCCAGCAGCCCCGCACACGTGAGCATCCGAATCTTCGCGCACGCGCGCGCTTCATCGCTGAGCGGAATCGTATCGGTGACGACGAGCTCGTCGAGGGACGAATTCGTGATGCGATCGGCAGCACCGCCTGACAGCACCGGATGCGTCGCATAAGCGACGACTTGCTTCGCGCCGCGCGCCTTGAGCACTTGCGCGGCCTTGCACAGCGTACCGGCCGTATCGACCATGTCGTCCATGATCACGCAGGTGCGGCCATCGACTTCACCGATGATGTTCATGACTTCGGCGACGTTCGCCTTCGGGCGACGCTTGTCGATGATCGCCAAATCGCAGTTCAGTTGCTTCGCGAGCGCACGGGCGCGCACGACGCCGCCGACGTCAGGCGACACGACGAGCAGATTCTCGTAGTTCTGCTTGCGCAAATCGCCGAGCAGAACAGGTGTCGCGTAGATGTTGTCGACGGGAATATCGAAAAAGCCCTGGATCTGATCGGCATGCAGATCCATCGTGATGATCCGCTCGACACCGGCGATCTCGAGCATGTTCGCCACGACCTTCGCCGAAATCGCGACCCGCGCGGAACGCGGACGGCGATCCTGACGCGCATAGCCGAAGTACGGGATGGCCGCCGTGATCCGCCCAGCCGACGCACTATTGAGCGCGTCGACCATGATCTTGAGCTCCATCAGATTGTCGTTCGTCGGTGCGCAAGTCGATTGAAGGACGAAGACATCCTTGCCGCGCACGTTTTCCTGGATCTCGACTTGGATCTCGCCGTCGGAGAAGCGGCTGACCATCGCTTTGCCGAGGGGAATGCCGAGAATTTTGACGACTTCTTGTGCAAGCGCCGGATTCGCGTTGCCAGTAAACACCATCAGGCCGTCATGGCTGCTCATCATGCACCTGCTGCTCGAGGCGGGAACTACGAGAATGTTTGGCAGGGGAGGAAGGACTCGAACCCTCGCATGCCGGAATCAAAATCCGGTGCCTTGACCAACTTGGCGACTCCCCTACACTGACTCAGAGCTTCGTCGGACCTGTAGGTGGCACCCGACGATGCGAAACTTCATGACGCGAAGGCGAAGAGGGGATGCGTATCGAGACTCGGCGCAATCGCGCTCCTCCAACTCGCTCGACCACTCGCAAGCAGCCTGGCTTGCGCTTCTTCCGCTTCCGCGATGCTGGAAAAGGCGGCGAATATGCTCGAACCCGATCCAGTCATCCGCGCCGGTGCCGCATTTCCGAACGTAACATCAAACCATTCGAGCACCTGCGCGACTTCCGCGTATTTTCCCACGACAACGGGTTGCATGTCATTCCGGCCGAAGCTGTCTGGCCATCTTGCATCGCAACTTTGCTCTGCGAGAAAGTCCGTAATTGTGACGGCTATCGAATCGCGTGTCAACGACTTATCGGCAAAAATCGCTGCGGTCGGCACATGCACGTTCGGTGTGACAACGAGAAACCAGCGCTTGGGCAGCGCAACGGGCGCAAGCGTCTCGCCCACCCCTTGCGCAAATGCGTTCTTTCCGTAGACGAAAAAGGGCACGTCGGCGCCGAGCGTGAGGCCGAGCGCCTGCAGCGTCTCCCGCGGCAGATCGAGCTTCCAGAGCCGATTGAGCGCAAGCAGCGTCGTCGCGGCGTCGGAGCTCCCGCCGCCGAGACCGCCTCCCATCGGAACCTGTTTCTCGATCTCGATATCGACGCCTAGGGCTGTGTCAGTGTACGCCTTCAAAAGCCGCGCGGCGCGCACGACGAGATCGGCCTCTTCGGTCACGCCCGGCACGGCGGTCGTCCGGCGAATCTCGCCGTCGGCGCGCAACGCGAAGTGGAGCGTGTCGCCCCAGTCGAGCAATTGAAAGACGGTCTGCAGCGAGTGAAAGCCATCGGACCTGCGGCCGGTGATATGGAGAAACAGATTGAGTTTGGCGGGAGCCGGGCAGTCCCGCAGCGAGTCGTTCGTTTCGATCATGCTTTCGTCTTATGGGGCGACGGCGCTCGGTGGCCTGCCACCCGGTTGATTTCAGGCCTGTGCGGCATTTCGGCGCTCTACGTTGTCAGCGGTCCAGCACGAGCTTGATGTCGAGCGGCGGATCGCGGCGGGTCAAGTCGACGCGCTTGACTCCGACGTCGGGGGTATCCGCGTAGGCGAGGTATTGGATTGTCCAGCCGTCCTGATCGATTTCCTTGAGGCGCGTTTCCGCTTGCGGATCGACGATCGTCTTCGCTTGCGAGGTCGGGGCCGGCGACGGTTGCAGCCAGTAGCGCAGGCCTTCGACAGGCAATGCGAAGCCGAGCGCGTTGCGCATCAACGTGCCGACGTTGTCAGCCGTGAGCGGCTGGCGATTGGGCAGCTCAAGCGTTGCCGCCGACGGCGATGAAGTGACGATCGCAAGAGTCTGGCCAAACGGGTTCAAAAGCTGCAGCGTGACCGTCTCGCCCTGTTCCTGCCAGTCGAAGTTGCCGTAGGCGTTGCGCGGCTGCCCATTCTGGTCGACGTAGCGCACCGCGAACCGGCCGTGATAGGCGCGACTCGTCTGGGTCGAAAGGGCGGTTGCCGCATTCGACGTCGACGGACCGCGCGTCGGTGCGACGGAGCAGCCCGCGAGCAACGCGACGGCTATCGTAGTCGCCGACGCGAGGGGGAAAGCGATGCCGCGCTTGCTGCGCGCCGCGGGCGGCGCGAGACGCGCGAAGGGCAGACGGTGCGCAAGACGCGCGAGGGAATCGCGGACGTTCAAATACATTAGAGATCGTTGCTGTTGACCTGGAAGCGCTTGAGCGTCTTCACGAGCGTATCGTTGTCGGGCTCGAGCTTGCGCGCGTCACGCCACGTGGCAAGCGCTTTGGCCTGGTCACCGCTCTTCCAGAGAACTTCGCCGAGGTGGGCGCCGATCTCGGCGTTCGGTTGCATTTGGTAGGCGCGGCGCAAAAGCTTCGCTGCGTCCGTCGTATCACCGAGGCGGTATTTGACCCACCCGAGGCTATCCATGATGAAGGCGTCGTTCGGCGCGAGGGCCGAAGCCTTCTCGATCAGCTTTTCGGCTTCATCGAGATTCTGATTGCGATCGGCGAGCGAGTAGCCGAGCGCGTTGTAAGCCTGCGGATTGTCAGGCTGAGCCTTGATCAGCTGGCGCAGCTTCGACTCCATCAGGCTGTAATGGCCGTTCTTTTCCGCAGCCATTGCGTAGTCGTAGATGATCTCCGGATCGTTGGGCAT
>CAYRLJ010000064.1:23095-25870 GCA_964425025.1 uncultured Burkholderia sp.
AGCGCGATCTGCGCGAGGAAGATGTAAGCCTGCCCCGGGTCCGCGCCCGGCGTTTTCTCGGTGAGCTCGGCGTACTGCTGCAGATACTTCTGCGCGTTGTCGTACTGCTTCTGCTGAATCTTGATGAGACCGAGCGCCATCAGCGGCGTCGGATCGTGCGAGTCGAGGCCGTGCAGCGCCTCGAACTGCTTCTGCGCATCGCCGATGCGGTCGCCCGACAGATAGAGTTGCGCGAGCGCGAGCCTGGCGTCGTGCGACTTCGGATTCTGCTTGACGTATGACTCGAACGTCGCGATCGCCTCGTTGCGCTCGTCCGGACCCATCTGCGCGAGTGAGAGCGCAGCCGGCAGGAAGTCGGGCTTCAGCTTCAGCGCGCGCTCGAACGAAGCGCGCGCGCTCGGCTGATCGTCCGCGAGCAATTGCTGGCGGCCCACGGCGAGCTGCGCTTCCGGTCTGCCGAGATCGTTCTTCGCAAGATCCTTCAGGACTTGCAATCCGCCGACGTGGTTCGGCCCGCGCGCGAGCAGCACCTGCAGCGCGATGATCGCATTGCCGCGATCCTGTTCCGGAACATTGGCCAGCTCGGCCGCGAGCAGCGGCTCCGCATCCTCGGGCTTGCCTGAAAGTACGAGCAGCGAGGCATCGAGCTGCGCGGCGCGCTCGGAGTCCGGCGCGTACTGCCGCCAGAGCTGAGCGGCCGTCAAGGCGTCTGCCGGGCTCTGCGCCGCAATTGCGATCTCCGCCGCGCGCTGCGCCATGCGCGGATCGTGCGTATCGCGCGCGAGCGAGAGGTACGTTTGGTACGCCGGGGCTGGTTCGTTGCGCTGCAAGGCGATTTCGGCCGCGAGCACCTGAAAGACGATCTGGCTCGACAGCTCGACATTCGGCAGGTCGTGCGTCTCCGCGGGGAGCGACGGCGCGAAGGGATCCGTCGGCGAGGCCGAAGCCGAATCGTCCGAAGGAGCGGGATCTTGTGCGTACGCCGGCGCGGCGAGGGCGGCGAGCGTCCAGGCACAGACGACGGCAGCGGCGAGGCGGCCGATCGGCGCTGCGCGCCGGGCTGTGCGCACGCTGCACGCGCGCTTCGAGAGCGGCTTCAGGGACAAAATCATGGAGATCCGTTCGAGGGGAGGGTAGCCCCCCTCCCTTGCGGGAAAGGGGCCCCCTAAGAACCGTACGTGCGAGTTTCCCCGCATACGGCTCAAGCCTACACATACAGCTATTTCGAAGCCCGACCCGTAGGTCGGACCGGCTTCGCTACCTTAATGTTACCAGTGTGCACCTGTCGGTGGCAGTCAGGATGAAGCAATACCCGGTTGGAAAGCGCGTCCGACCCGCCATGCACCCGGTAAACCAGATGATGATCGTGCCAGCCAGTCTCTTCCGTCAGGGCCCCTCCGCAGTGCGCGCACAACCCGCCCTGCGATGAGTACAGGTCGAACCACGTCTTCAGATAGCCTCTGGATCGCTTCATGCGCTTCTGCCGCAGTTCCTCGCCGTATTGCTCCATCGCCGGATCAAAGGGGTTGTACTCCCCTTTGACCTTTTTGTGTCGCCTGATTGCCGTACCACTGAGTCGGTACAGAGCAAGCAACTCGTTGCTGCCATCGTCTTGTACCATGGAAGTGGCAAACACCCAATGCCGTTCACCGACTGTGTGGAAATATTTCGTTCGCACCCAGTCAGCGTTCTTGTTCGGATGCCGCCGTTTTGACCACCACCAGAGTCGCCGGAAAATCAGAGACTCCATGCGGCTATACGCCTCCTTGGCTACCACGGGCTGGTGATATTGCGCCCAGCCACGCAGCATCGGGTTCAGCAGTTGAATCAGACTTTCCTGCTTCGCCGTTTTGTTGCGACTGATCGTTTCCGCCACCTTGCGATAAAACGCTTGCGCGTTTTTCTTGCTCGGCTTAATGAGCAGCTTTCCCGAGTATTTCCGGAAATTCCACCCAAGGAAATCAAAGCCTTCGTTGATGTGCGCAATCCGCGTTTTTGCCTCCGACAGTTGCAGACCCCGAACCGCGAGGAATGCTTCCACCCAAGGTTTGATTTCGCTTTCCAGCACCACTTGCGAGGTACCGGTGATCACGAAGTCATCCGCGTACCGCACCACATTCACTTTGAGCTTCCGGGTCGTCCTGGTCCGAAACTTTTCGATCAAATACTTTTCCAGATCCCGTTCGAGCCCGTTCAATGCAACATTCGCCAAGGTCGGGGAAATAATGCCCCCCTGTGGCGTACCGGCCTCTGTCGCCTGATATCGGCCTTGATACAGCAGGCCGGATTTCAACCACTTCCGCAGAATGTCTTTGTCCATTGGGACATGAGCAATCAACCAGTCGTGGCTGATGTGGTCGAAGCATCCCTTGATGTCCGCCTCCAACACCCACTGGGCCGAGGCCCGTTTGGACATGGTGACGAAGATCTGAGACATGGCATCGGCCGTCGAGCGGTTTCGCCTGAACCCATACGAGTTCTGGTCGCTGACGGTTTCTGCCACCGGCTCGAGGGCCAGCAGATACAGGGCTTGCATCGCCCTGTCCCGCATGGTCGGAATACCCAGAGGGCGCTTCTTTCCATTGGCCTTGGGGATATAGACCCTCCGTAATGGCAGAGGCCGATACCCTCGCCGCTTCAACCCGCCGACAGCTGCCAGCCGGCTTTCAGGCGTTTCCCATAGTTCGCGATCGACTCCCGCCGTACGCGCGCCAGTATTTTGCGTAACACGTCGTACCGCATACAGCTTCGCGGACAACGTGCGGGTCAGCATCC
>CAYRLJ010000065.1:0-1149 GCA_964425025.1 uncultured Burkholderia sp.
GCGAGTTCATCCATTTCGCCTGCACATCGGAAGACATCAACAACACGTCGCACGGCATGATGCTCGCCGGTGCGCGCGAGCACGTGATCCTCCCCGCGCTGCGCTCGGTGCACGCCCGCCTCGTCGCGCTCGCCCACGCTCACGCGGAGCAGCCGATGCTTTCGCGCACGCACGGTCAGCCGGCCAGCCCGACGACGCTCGGCAAGGAAATCGCGAACGTCGCCGCGCGCCTCGCACGCGCAATCGACCGTATCGCGAAGGTCGAAATTCTCGGCAAGATGAACGGCGCAGTAGGCAACTTCAACGCGCACCTGTCGGCCTACCCGAGCTTCGATTGGGAATCGTTCTCGCGCAACGTCATCGAACAGCGCCTGAAGCTCACGTTCAATCCGTATACGATTCAAATCGAACCGCACGACTACATGGCTGAGCTGTTCGACGCTTGCGCGCGCGCCAACACGATCCTGCTGGATCTGGACCGCGACGTTTGGGGCTACATTTCGGTCGGCTACTTCAAGCAAAAGACGAAGGCCGGCGAGATCGGTTCGTCGACGATGCCGCACAAGGTCAACCCAATCGATTTCGAAAACTCGGAAGGCAATCTGGGCCTCGCGAACGCGACGCTGCGCCATCTGGCAGACAAGCTGCCTGTCTCGCGTTGGCAGCGCGATTTGACCGATTCGACCGTCCTGCGCAACATGGGCGTCGCGCTCGGCTACTCGCTGCTCGCCTACGATTCGCTGATCCGCGGCCTCGACAAGCTCGAAGTCAATCCGGCTCGCTTGAACGAAGATCTCGACAACTGCTGGGAAGTGCTGGCCGAGCCCGTGCAGACGGTCATGCGCCGCTTCGGCATTGAAAATCCGTACGAGCAATTGAAAGAGCTGACGCGCGGCAAGGGCATCACGCGCGAAGCGCTGCAGCAGTTCATCGCTACGCTTGCGATTCCCGAGGATGCGAAGGCGCTGCTGATGGCCATGACGCCCGCGTCGTACACGGGCAAGGCTGTTGAACTGGCGAAACGGATCGCTTAAGAGCGTTCATCTCCGTCGCATCACCGTGTATTGCGAAAACGCGCCTTCGATCGACGGCGCGTTTTTTGTCCCCGACGCTCGGCTGCAACTCCCGCCAATGCCGAATGCCGAATGC
>CAYRLJ010000065.1:1249-18424 GCA_964425025.1 uncultured Burkholderia sp.
GTTTTTTGTCCCCGACGCTCGGCTGCAACTCCCGCCAATGCCGAATGCCGAATGCGCTAGGCGCTAGGCAGCTTCGACACCACTTCTTCAACGATTTCCTCAGGCGTCAACTCGATACTGACGGTAATCGCCTCGTCCTCGCCCGGCTCCTCGAGCGTGTCGAGTTGGCTTTGCAGCAACGCCGGATTGAAGAAATGGCGGCCGCGCGTCGCCAGCCGCTCGTGCAGCAACTCGAACGAGCCCTTCAGATAAATGAAGCGCACGATCCCGTCGCCCTGCGCACCGCCGCGCAACACGTCGCGGTAGGCGCGCTTGAGCGAAGAGCAGCCGACGATCAGCGATTGCCCCGCCCGCACCTTCGCTTCAATCGCCGAGCGGATGGCCGCGAGCCAAGGCCAACGGTCCTCGTCGGTGAGCGCGACGCCTTTCGCCATCTTTTCCTTGTTCGCCGCGCTGTGAAATTCGTCGCCGTCGACGAAGCTGCAATTCAGGCGCTCGGCGAGCAGCTCGCCGATCCGCGTCTTACCGGCGCCCGAGACACCCATTACGATCAGAATCATTGTCGCTCCAGTTGGCGCTTCATCGTGCCTAGACGACCGCCGCCAACGCGTAGGTCAACCCGAGCCCGAGCACCGAAATGATCGTTTCGCACAGCGACCACGTCTTGAAGGTCTGCACGACCGTCATGCCGAAATACTCTTTGATCAGCCAGAAGCCGCCATCGTTCACATGCGAGAAGATCAGCGAGCCCGAACCGGTCGCAAGGACGAGCAATTCGGGCTGGACCTGGATCGCGGCGGCCTTGGCGATCGGCGCGACGATACCGCAAGCCGTCGTCATCGCAACCGTGGCCGAACCCGTCGCGAGGCGAATCAGCGCGGCAACGAACCAGCCAAATAGTAGCGGCGATAGGTTTGACTGCGTCGCAACGGCGACGATCTGCTGCGAGATGCCGCTGTCGCGCAGCACGCCGCCGAAACCGCCGCCCGCGCCGACGATCAGCGTAATCCCGGCGATCGGTGCGAGGCAATCGCCGCAAAATTTTTGGATCTGTTCGCGCGTGAAGCCGCGCCGAGCGCCGAACGTCCAAAAGCTGACGAGCACGGCGATGAGCAGCGCGACATCGGCGTTGCCGATGAAACGCAACAGGTCGTTCGGAACGGTCTTCGGCGCGAACACGAGATCGGCCCAGCTGCCGACGAGCATGAGAATCACAGGCAGCAAAATCGTAAAGAGCGTGATGCCGAAGCTGGGCAACTCGCGGCTACCCTCGGCCGGGCGTTCGTCCGATTCGACGAATTGCGCCGCGAGCGGATTGTTCTCGGATAGCTTCACGTAACGATGCACGAGCAGCGCGAACAGCGGGCCCGCCACGATCGCCGTGGGGATACCGACGATGAGTCCGTACGAAATCGTCTTGCCGATGTCGGCGCCGTACGCCTGCACGGCCAATAGCGCGGCCGGATGCGGCGGGATCAAGCCGTGCACGACCGACAACCCCGCCACCATCGGCAAGCCGATCAGCAGCAACGATTTGCCCGTACGCTTGGCCACGTTGAATGCAATCGGAATCAAGAGGACGAAGCCGACTTCGAAGAAGACGGGCAAGCCCACGATGATCGCCACGACCATCATCGCCCAATGGATGTACTTCTCGCCGAACCAGCGTATCAGCGTCGTCGCGATCCGCTCGGCCCCGCCCGATTCGGCCATCATCTTGCCGAGCATCGTCCCAAGGCCGACGACGATCGCAATGTGGCCGAGCGTGCCGCCGTTGCCTGTTTCAAACGACTTGACGATCTTTCCCACCGGCATGCCTGCGGCCAGCCCGAGCAGTAAAGAAACGATGATGAGGACCAGAAACGCGTAAAGCAGCAAGAAGTTACCGTGGACCGATCCCATATAAAGTCTCCTTTATTTGTTTTTGAAATTTCATCATTGAAACTTCTAAACGAGAGAGCTGGGCATATGTGCGGACGTGGCGGGCGTCGCGGCGCCGGGTAGGACCGGGCCGCGGCTTAACGCATTATTGCTGGTGGGCGGCGAGTTCGGACGCGGCCCGGGCGAGACGCGTGACTTCGTCCCAGTTTTGAGCGGCCAGCGCGGCCTTCGGCGTCAGCCACGAACCGCCGACGCAGACGACGTTGGGCAGCGCGAGGAAACTCGGTGCCGTTTCGGTCGTGATGCCGCCCGTCGGGCAAAACTTCAGATTCGGGAACGGGCCGTAAATCGCTTGCAGCATCGGAATGCCACCGGCCTGCTGCGCCGGGAAGAACTTGACCGTCTCATAGCCTAAATCCAACGCAAGCAGGATGTCGCTCGGCGTCATGACGCCCGGCAGCAGCGGCAAGCCGGCGTCCTGGGCGGCTTGGTGAATATCCTTCGTGAGCCCGGGCGACACGCCGAACTGCGCACCGGCCTTTTTCGCTTGCTGGCAGTGCTCCGGCTTCGTGATGGTGCCGACTCCGACGACGATGTCGGGCGAGAGCTGAGCCGCGCGCTCGATCGCACCGATGCCGGCCGGCGTGCGCAGCGTGATCTCGAGGACTTTCACGCCGCCCGCATGCAGCGCGCGCGAGACGTGCTCGCCTTGCTCGACCGTATCGAAGGCCAGCACCGGAATGACGGGACCGAGGCGGACGATATCTTCAACCTTTTTCATGCCGGACTCCTTTAGGGTTGTGTTGCATGGATCGGACGCTGCGCGCTCTCACCCACGAGCGGCCCGAACACCGAGGCGCCCATCTCGGCCGGCGCGGCGGCCGCTCGAAAGACGCCGAACAATTCGCGGCCGAAGCCCACTTCGTTTTCCGCTTGATGCTTGGGTGCTTCGGCGGGGCGTGCGTTCCACTCCTCAGCGTCGATTTCAATATCGAGGATGCCCCGTTCGGCGTCGATGACGAGTGTGTCGCCGCGGCGCACTTTGCCGAGCGGGCCGCCAAGCAGCGCCTCGGGCGACACGTGGATGACGGCGGGCACTTTGCCCGATGCGCCCGACATCCGTCCGTCGGTGACAAGCGCCACGTGAAAGCCTTGGTCTTGCAGCACGCCGAGCAGCGGCGTCAAACGGTGCAATTCGGGCATGCCGTTCGCCCGTGCGCCTTGGAAACGCACCACGGCGACGAAGTCGCGCTTGAGCTCGCCTTTGTCGAACGCTTCCTGCACGGCTTCCTGTGAATCGAAGACGAGCGCTGGCGCGCGCACCATGCGGTGCTCGGGCGCGACGGCCGAAATCTTGATCACGCCGCGGCCCAGCTTGCCTTGCATGAGGCGCAGGCCGCCATCGGGCTGGAACGGATCGCCGATCGGCCGCAGCACCTTCGCATCGCCGCTTTGCTCTGGCCCGGGCACCCAGGCGAGCTGTCCGCCCACGAGCTTCGGTTCTTCCACGTAGCGGCTGAGTCCTTTACCCATGACGGTTGTGACATCCTCGTGCAGCAGGCCGCCTTCGAGCAGATTGCGCACGAGGAATGCCATGCCACCGGCTGCGTGATAGTGGTTCACGTCGGCCTTGCCGTTCGGATAAATCTTGGCGAGTAGCGGCACGGCCTGGGAGAGCGCGTCGAAGTCGTCCCAGTCGATGATGATGCCCGCCGCGCGCGCGATGGCCACGAGGTGCAGCGTATGGTTGGTCGATCCGCCCGTCGCGAGCAGCGCCACGATGCCGTTCACGACAGCTTTTTCATCGACGACATGGCCGATCGGCGTGTACTGGCCGCGATCAAAGGTCAGATCGAGCACACGGCGCGCGGCCGCCGCCGTCAGCGCGTCGCGCAGCGGCGTGTGCGGATGGACGAACGCCGAACCCGGCAAGTGCAGCCCCATTACTTCCATGAGCATTTGATTGCTGTTCGCGGTGCCGTAGAACGTGCACGTGCCGTGCCCGTGATAGGCCGCCGATTCGGCTTCGAGCAGCGCGTCGCGCCCGACTTGGCCCGTGGCGAACTGCTGCCGGATCTTGGCTTTCTCGTCGTTCGAGAGCCCGCTCGTCATCGGGCCGGCCGGCACGAAAATCATCGGCAAGTGCCCGAACTGCAACGCGCCGATCAGCAAGCCCGGCACGATCTTGTCGCAAATGCCGAGACACAAGGCTGCATCGAACATGTTGTGCGTGAGCGCGACGGCTGTGCTCATCGCGATGACTTCTCGCGAGAACAGCGATAGCTCCATGCCGGCGTTGCCTTGCGTGATGCCGTCGCACATCGCGGGCACGCCGCCCGCGAATTGCGCGATCCCGCCGTTTTCACGGGCGGCGCGCTTGATGATGTCGGGGAAATCCTTGTACGGCGCGTGCGCCGACAACATTTCGTTGTAGGCCGAGACGATGCCGATGTTCGGCTCGCGTACCGCCTTGATCGCAAGCTTGTCGTTGCCTTCGAGGCCAGCGAAGCCGTGCGCGAGATTGGCACATGAAAGCGCGCCACGGGCTGGGAATTTTCCTTGCGCGGCGTCGATTCGTGCGAGATACGCGGAGCGGGTTGGACGGCTGCGCAGGACGATGCGCCGAGTGACTTCTGTCAGCGTGGGATGCGGCGAAACCATGGGGAAACGCTCCTCCTGAAAGACGGCGCGTGAGGCGCCGTACGGGTGGCGCGATGCAGCGCAAGGCCGCTCAACGCGAATTAGGCGGAGCAAGTTTAGTAGAAAAACTACATCGCGGCAATGCGCACCACACCCGATTGCCCTGTATTGCCGCACCAGCAATCGTGAACGCCATCCGATACGCGGGCGCTTCGCAGTGCATCGGTAGCAAATACGTGTAGATTTTCTACAAGTGACCGGTCATACTACCGCCATCGACAGAACACGATACACCCGCTTGGCGCGGGTTTCCGAGAATGCTTGCCCGAATCGAATCGATGCGTGCGCAGTTGCGCCCGTCTGAACGCAAACTCGCCGACTACGTGCTCGACGCTCCGCGCGAGGTGCTCGACTTGGCGATGACCGAATTGGCCGAACGCGCCGGCGTGAGTCAGCCGACGATCGCACGGTTTTGCCAAGCGCTCGGCTGCGGCGGCTTCCGCGAATTCAAGATCCGGCTCGCGCAAAGCATCGCGCCGGGACTGCCCTCCGTCTACCGCGACGTGCGGCCAGACGAGCCGGCGTCAGGGGTCGTCGCCAAGGTGTTCGACCGAACGATCGGCGCGCTGGTCGAGGTGAGAAACAGCTTGTCCGCGCACAGCGTCGCTAAGGCGATCGACTTGCTCTCGCGCGCTTCGCGCATGGAGTTCTACGGCGCGGGAGGCTCCGGCATCGCCGCGCAAGACATCCAGCACAAGTTCTTCCGGCTCGGCATTCCGAGCGTCGCGTATGCGGATCCGCATACCTACACGATGTCGGCGGCGCTGCTCGGCGATGGCGATGTGGTCGTGGCGATTTCGAATACGGGCCGCACGCGCGACATCGTCGAAGCGGCGCGCTCGGCACTCGCCTGTGGCGCCAAGGTCATCGCGATCACGAACAGCAGCTCGCCGCTCGCGCAAGTCGCGACGGTGAGCTTGTTCGCGAACGTGGCCGAGGAGACGGATATTTTTTCGCCCATGACCTCGCGCGTCTCCCATCTGGCGATCGGCGACATCCTCGCCGTGGGCGTCGCGCTCGCGCGCGGGCCCGAACTCGTCGACAAGCTCGCGCGCGCCAAGAAAGCGATCACCCGGCGCCGGATCGAGTCATCGACGCGGCCAACGGAAGAAAAAGAAGAAGAGGACGATTAAAACGGCTTGACGACGACGAGCGCCACGGCCGCGATGAGGCCCAGAACGGGCAGCTCGTTGAAGATGCGATACCACCGATCCGAACGATGGTTCTCGCCGCGCTCGAAAGCCTTGAGTAAGCGGCCACAGTAGGCGTGATAGGCGATCAGCAATACGACGACGCCGAGCTTCGCATGGAGCCAGCCCTGCCCTTGCCCGATGCCATAGCCGAGCCATAGCCCGAGGCCACAAGCAAGCGCCACCGCGGCGATCACCGTCATGAAGCGATAGAGCTTGCGCGCCATCGTCAGCAGCCGAGCCACCGCGGCCGGCTCCTCCTCCATGGCGAGATTGACGAAAATGCGCGGCAGGTAAAACAGGCCCGCAAACCAAGAGGCCACGAAAACGATGTGAAAGGTTTTGAGCCAGAGCATCCGATAGGGTCTCGTGGGCGGTTATGGTTCGTTTGCGTCGACGTGCAGGGCAGGCATCGAAGAAGGCGCACGCTTGGGGGGCACATTGCCGCCCCTGGGTACCGCCCTCTCGTTCGGCTTACTGCCGGACCTCGCCGTGCCCCAGCACGACGTATTTGAGCGACGTAAGCCCTTCGAGCCCCACGGGGCCGCGCGCATGGAGCTTATCGTTCGAAATCCCGATCTCGGCGCCCAGCCCGTACTCGAAGCCGTCCGCGAAGCGCGTCGAAGCGTTCACCATCACGCTCGCCGAATCGACTTCGCGCAAGAAGCGCATCGCCCGATCGTGATCTTCCGTGATGATCGCATCGGTGTGCTTGGAGCCGTAGGTGTTGATGTGATCGATTGCCGCATCGATGCCGTCGACAACCTTGATTGCGAGCACCGGCGCAAGATACTCGGTACGCCAATCCTCTTCAGTCGCATCCACGAGCGCGAGCGCGGGTGCGTCGCTCTCCCACGGGGCAGCCTCGAGCGCCGCGCGCGCTTGCGCGTCGACACGCAGCTCGACGCCCTTGTCGCGATAAACGCGCGCAAGCGGCGGCAGCGCGGCGCCCGCGACGCCACGCGCGACGAGCAGCGTCTCCATCGTGTTGCAGGTGCCGTAGCGATGCGTCTTCGCGTTGTCGCAAACGGCCAATGCCTTGCATAGGTCGGCGCGATCGTCGATGTAGACGTGGCAAATGCCGTCGAGATGCTTGATCATCGGCACGCGCGCCTCTTCGATGAGCCGCGCGATCAGGCTTTTGCCGCCGCGCGGCACGATCACGTCGACGTATTCGGTCATCGTGACGAGCTTGCCGACGGCGGCGCGATCGGCCGTCTCGACGACTTGCACGGCATCGCGCGGCAAACCCGCTTTCTCCAACCCTTCGCCGATCAGCGCGGCAAGCGCCGTGTTCGACGCCAGCGCCTCGGAGCCGCCCCGCAGGATGGCCGCGTTGCCGGACTTCAAGCACAACGCCGCCGCGTCGATCGTCACGTTCGGGCGTGATTCGTAGATGATGCCGATCACGCCCAGCGGCACACGCATGCGACCCACTTGGATGCCGGTCGGCCGGAATTTCAGGTCCTCGATCTCGCCGATCGGATCGGGCAATGCCGCGACTTGGCGCAGCCCCTCGATCATCGTCGTGAGCGCCTTGTCCGATAGCGTCAAGCGATCGATGAACGCAGCGTCCAAGCCTTTCTCGCGCGCCTTGGCCACGTCGCGCGCGTTCGCTTCCTTCAGTGCGGCCTGTTCACGCTCGATCGCAACCGCAATGGAAAGCAGCGCCTCGTTCTTCGATGCCGTGGCGGCACGCGCCATCCCGCGCGAAGCCATGCGCGCACGGCGGCCGATAGCGGTCATGTAATCGTCGATGTCCATCATGATTCTCTTTCGTCGCGCGCACGGCGCTTGTATGCAGTGCTGGGTGTTTCGATTGTAAGCCGTAAGCCGTAAGCCGTAAGCCGCTAGACGCCGTTCGAGCGTGCGGCGCCGCGCTTGCCTGGCGCAGCGACGAGGGCGGCGAGTTCGAACAAGCCATCCCATGGATCGGGTGGCAGCGCTGTGCGCCGGCGGCTGGCCGGCGCGGCCCCCGTGAGGCCCTTCACCTGTCGATCGAGCGCCGCGGCGAGCGCGAGACCCTCCTCGAGCAGCGGCTCCGTCACGCGCGACAGCGCGGGCCCGATCAGCCGCTCGCGCGGCCCCCAGACGCGGTTCTCGCGCAACAGCATCGCCAGCGGTTTGCCGGACGCTGCGCCGCGCTTGATTTTCAGCAGCGTGCGCAGCTCCTCGGTCAGCGCCCACAACACGAGCACCGCGGCCTCGCCTTCTCCCTTCAAGCCATCGAGCATCCGCGAGAGCCGGCCGACATCACCGGCAAGCATCGCCTCATTGAGCTTGAAAACGTCGTAGCGAGCGACGTTGAGCACGGCGTCGTGCACTTGCTCGAACGTCAGCACCCCCTGCGGATACAGCAAGCCCAGCTTTTGAATCTCTTGATGAGCGGCGAGCAGATTGCCTTCGACGCGCTCCGCGATGAACTGCAGCGCGCGCCTGCCGTCTTCGCCCGGTGCGACGCGCTGGCTCTGCAGCGCGAGCCGCTGACCGACCCAATTGGGCAGTTGCGCGCGCTCGACGGGATCGATCCGCAGCGAGACGCCGCGCTCGGTTAGCGCGGTAAACCACGCCGATTTTTGCGTCGCGGCGTCGAGCCGCGGCAGCGTAATCAGCGCCAGGACGTCAGGGTTGTCGGCGGCCGCGAGTGTCTTCAAGGCATCGGCACCTTCCTTGCCCGGCTTGCCCGACGGAATCCGCAACTCGATCAGTTGGCGCTCGCCGAACAGCGACATCGATTGCGTCGCACCCAGCAGCGAACTCCAATCGAAGCTGCGCTCGACCGTGAAAACGTTGCGCTCGGTGAACCCGGCCGCACGCGCACTGGCGCGAATGCGGTCGCTCGCCTCCTGGACGAGCAGGTGCTCGTCGCCGTAGACGACGTACAAGCGCGCAGGGCCTTTCGTCAGATGCGCGTCGAGCGCGTCGAGTCGAAGTTGCATGGGCAGCGAAACGGACTTGGCGAAAAACCGCGGATCAGAGCGGCGGCGGCGGCAGTGGCGCGCGCGGCGCGACACGTGGCGTCTGCTGCCCCGGCGCCGGATGCAGCGAGTGCACGGTCGCGAGCCGGCGCGTCAACTGGTCGACCGCATCGTTCTGCATATCGCCGTACAACAGCTCGGACTCTTGCGCTTTCGCGTTGGCGAATTGGGTGTTGTACGTCATTGCCCGGTTCAGCGCGATTGCGCTGGGCGGAATCAGCAGCGCCCCGTCCGCACCCGTCAGCGTGTAGTTGAGCGAATAAACGAGTTCGTATTCCTGAGCCACGCCCGCCAAGTTCAGCGTCAAGACACGCTGCCCACGCCCTTCGTTCACCGCCAGGATGGCGTCGGCGTTCGCCGGCGACTGGACGACGACCGTATCGCTGCCACCTTCGATCATCCGGGTCAGGCGCGCGGCCACGACCGGCGTCGCGCCGGCGATCGCGAGCCGCTTGAACGCATAGTTTTCCTGTCCGCGCAGCTGAAAGCCGCACGCGGCAAGTACGCTCGTACCGCACACGAACGCTAGAAACGATCGGCGAATCACATTGGCTCCTTGATTGAATCGCGCGCTGCGATTTCAGACGACGACGTTGACGAGCCGGCCCGGCACGACAATGATCTTCTTCGGGCTCTTGCCTTCGCTGAACCGTACGACCATTTCGTGCGCCAGCGCGGCCGCTTCGATCGTTTCACGCGACGCATCCTTGGCGATCGTCACCGCGCCGCGCACTTTCCCGTTCACCTGCAACACGAGCTCGATCTCGGCCTGCTCGAGCGCTTGCTCGTCCACCTTGGGCCAAGGCGCATCGAGCAGCGTGCCGAATTCATCGACGAAGCCGAGCGTCTGCCACAGCGCGTGCGTCACGTGGGGCACGACGGGGTACAACACGCGCAGCAGGACGCCATAGCACTCGCGCAAGACGCTCGGGCGCGCGAGCTTGGCGTCTTCAAGCGCATTGAGCATCTTCATCGTGGCGGAAACGACCGTGTTGTACTGCAGACGCTGGTAGTCGAAATCGGCCTGCTTGAGCACGCTGTAAATCTCGCGGCGCAGTTGCTTGTCGACCTGCGAAAGCTGCGCGGGATCGAACGTGTCGCGCACGACGAGTTCGGCTCGGTTGGCATGTCCGAACCCCCAAACGCGACGCAAGAAGCGGCTCGCGCCTTCGACGCCCGAGCCCGACCACTCGAGCTGCTGCTCGGGCGGCGCTGCGAACATCGTGAACAGGCGCGCCGTGTCGGCACCGTATTGATCGATCAGCACCTGCGGGTCGACACCGTTGTTCTTCGACTTCGCCATCTTCTCGATGCCGCCGAGTACGACCGGCTGCCCGTCGGCATTGAGCGTCGCGCCCACCGGGCGCCCCTTGTCGTCATGCTCGACCGTGACGTCCGCCGGGTTGTACCACGTCTTCTTGCCTGAAGCGTCCTCGCGGTAGAACGTCTCGTTGAGCACCATCCCCTGCGTGAGCAGATTCTTCGCCGGCTCGCCGAAATTGACGAGCCCCATGTCGCGCATCACCTTCGTCCAGAAGCGCGAATAGAGCAGGTGCAAAATCGCGTGTTCGATGCCGCCGATGTACTGATCCATCGGCATCCAGTAATCGGTGCGCGAGTCCACCATCGTCTCGGCGTCGGGGCACGTATAGCGCGAAAAGTACCAGGACGAATCGACGAACGTATCCATCGTGTCGGTCTCGCGCTTGGCGGGCGCGCCGCACTTCGGACACGTGCAGTTCAGGAATGCTGCCGACTTCGCGAGCGGGTTGCCCGTGCCGTCCGGCACGAGATCCTCGGGCAGCACGACGGGCAGATCCTTCTCGGGCACCGGCACGTCGCCGCAAGCGGCGCAGTGAATGAGCGGGATCGGCGTGCCCCAATAACGTTGGCGTGAAATGCCCCAATCGCGCAGACGCCACGTGACTTGTTTGTCGCCGACGCCGAGCGCTTTCAGATCGGCCGCGACGGCATCGACGGCTTGCTCGTAGCCCAGGCCGTCGTAACGCCCGCTATCGACGCAGGCAACGCTTTCTTTCTCGCCGTACCACGCCTGCCAGGCGTCGAGCGAATACTCGCAGCCCGCCTTTGCGATCACTTGTTTGATCGGCAAGCCGTATTTCTTCGCGAACGCGAAATCGCGCTCGTCGTGCGCCGGCACGCCCATGACGGCGCCTTCGCCGTAGCTCATCAACACGTAGTTGCCGATCCAGACTTCGACGGGCGCTTGCGTCAGCGGGTGGGTGACGTAAAAGCCCGTCGCCATGCCCTTCTTTTCCATCGTTGCGATCTCGGCCTCGGCCACGCCGCCATGCCGGCATTCGTCGATGAACGCCTGAAGCTCGGGCTTGCCCTGCGCCAAGCGCGCGGCCAGCGGATGTTCGGCCGCGATCGCGCAGAACGTGACTCCCATGACGGTGTCGGCGCGCGTCGTGAATACGCGCAGCAGCTTCGCTTCGCCGTCGAGTTCGTACGGGAAGCCGAAATTCACGCCGAAGCTCTTGCCGATCCAGTTCTGCTGCATCACCTTGACGCGCTCAGGCCAGCCGAGACCATCGAGATCGTTCAGCAGCTCATCGGCGTATTGCGTGATGCGCATGTAGTACATCGGGATCTCGCGCTTTTCGATGAGCGCGCCCGAGCGCCAGCCGCGCCCGTCGATGACTTGCTCGTTCGCGAGCACCGTCTGATCGATCGGATCCCAATTCACCGTGCCCGTCTTCTTGTAGACGATGCCCTTCTCGAGCATTTTCAAGAACAGCCACTGGTTCCACTTGTAATACTTCGGATCGCAGGTCGCGACCTCGCGCGACCAGTCGATCGCGAGCCCCATCGACTGCATCTGCCGCTTCATGTAGGCGATGTTGTCGTAGGTCCATTTCGCGGGCGGCACGCCATTGGCCATCGCCGCGTTTTCCGCGGGCATGCCGAAGGCGTCCCATCCCATCGGCATCAGCACGTTGTAGCCGTTCATCCGCAGATAACGGTACATGACGTCGTTGATCGTGTAATTGCGCACATGCCCCATGTGCAGCTTGCCCGAGGGATACGGCAGCATCGAGACGCAATAGAACTTGGGCTTGTCGGACGCTTCGGCCGTGCGGTAGGCGTTGGACGCGCGCCAGTCTGCCTGAGAGGCGGCTTCGATGTCGGCAGGTAAATATTTTTCTTGCATGGCGGTGGTTCGGGCTTGGCTGTCGTGGCGCCTTGCGACGCGGGCGCGGCAATACGGCGAGATGCGTTTCCCCGGCAAATTGGGGAAAACGTCGATTATACCGCCCACCATGGCGCGAACCGCATGCGCGGCGCGCCGTTTCTTGCGGTTAGCGCTTGGCGGCCGGGACAGGCGTTGCAGGCACCGCACCCGACTTGCTCGAGCCCGGCGGCTCCGTGACAAAACCGATTCTGTCCAACCCCGCTTGCTGCGCCGCGCTCATCACCTGCGCGATGACGTCGTAACGCGTGGCGCGAGAAGCCCGCAGATGGAGTTCGGGCGCTGGCGCTGCCCGACCGGCCTCACCCAGGCGCGCGCGCGCGGCATCGAGCGTCAGCGCTTGGCCGTCCCAATAGAGCCGGCCCGCGTCGTCGATCGATAGCGTAATCGTGTGCGGGGTCAGCGGAGCGGGTGCCGATGCCGCCTTCGGCAAATCGAGCCGAATGGCGTGGGTGAGCAGCGGGGCCGTGATGATGAAGATCACGAGCAGTACGAGCATGACGTCGATGAGCGGCGTCATGTTGATGTCGGCCATCGGCGCGGCCGAGCGGTCTTTGTCGAAGCCACCGAATGCCATGCTCGCCGCCTCCTGCTCGCTTGAAATGCTTGCTCGAAATGCTTGCTCGAACCGCTTGCCTGATGTCGCTCGACGCTGTGGTCAAGCGCGGGCGTTGCGCTGCGGTTCGACCGTCTGCCCGTACGCCGGCGCGGCGCCAAGTCGATCCGACGCGCCGCGCGCGGGCGTTGCATCGGCGCCGGCGCTTCCTTCAACCTCGTGAGGCGCGCAAACGTACGCATGCAGATCATGCGCAAAGCCGTCCAATTCCTCCGACAACTGCCGCTGCATGCGACCGAGCACGTTATAGCCAAGTACGGCCGGAATGGCGACGACCAGGCCGAAGGCCGTCATGATCAGCGCTTCGCCGACTGGCCCTGCGACGTTCTCGATCATCGCCTGCCCGCTTGCCGCGATGCTGCCGAGCGCGTGGTAGATGCCCCACACGGTGCCGAGCAAGCCCACGAAAGGCGCCGTGCTGCCGATCGAGGCGAGCAATACTTGGCCGAACTCGATCCGGCGCTGCGACGCGAGCAGCGCCTCGCGCAACGCGCGCAGCACACGTTCGCCACGCTCGACGCGCGCGAGCATGGCGAACGGCGCATGAACCTCCGAGGCCGCCAACGCCGCTTCGGCGAGCGGCACGAACACGCGTTCGCTATCCGCCGCGCGCAACGCGAGCACCCCCTCGGAGAGGGTCGCCGATTGCCAGAACAGCACAACGGCACGCGGCCCTTGGCGTTTGGTCCGCCCGAGCATCCAGCCCTTGACGATCAGAAAGCACCAACTCGCGATCGACATGGCCAACAGCACATAGGTGACGGCGTGCGTGAGCGCGTCGCCCGATTGCAGATAGTGAACGATGCCCGTGTTTTGCATGCGATTGCGAATCCCGAAGCGAGCGAGAGGAGCGCTGTCGTGCCAGTGGGAGGCCCGATCAGCGCAGGCCGAGGACGTCTTGCATGTCGTACAGACCGGCGCCGCGCTCGCCCAGGAAGTGCGCGGCCCGCAGCGCGCCCTGTGCGTACGAGACCCGGCTCGACGATTTGTGCGTGATCTCGATGCGCTCGCCAGTCCCCGCGAACAGCACCGTGTGATCGCCCACGATGTCGCCGCCGCGAATGGCCGAGAAGCCGATCGTCGACGGATCGCGCTCGCCCGTCACGCCGTGGCGCTCGTAGACGGCGCAGTCTTTCAAATCGCGGCCGAGTGCGCCGGCAATCGCTTCGCCCATCGCGAGCGCGGTGCCCGAGGGCGCGTCTACCTTATGGCGATGATGCGCCTCGATGATTTCGATGTCGTAGCCGGTGGCGAAATGGCGAGCGGCGAATTCGAGCAGCTTGAGCGTGACGTTGACGCCCACGCTCATATTGGCGGCGAACATGATCCCGATTCGCTCGGCCGCCGCGCGCACCGTCTCGCGCTGGGCGTCGGTCATGCCCGTGGTGCCGATCACGAGTTTCGTGCCGTGACGCAGCGCCGCTTCGATATGCGCCATCGTGCCTTCGGGGCGCGTGAAATCGATGAGGCAGTCGGCCTGAGCCAACACGCCGTCGATGTCATCGCTCATTGCGACACCCGTGCGCTGCCCAAGAAACGCGGCTGCATCCTCACCGAGCTGCTGGGCGCCGGAGCGGTCGAGCGCGCCGACGAGCTGTGCGTTGGGATCGTTCAGGACCGCTTCGATCAGCATTCGGCCCATCCGGCCCGATGCGCCGGCGATGGCGATTTTCATCGGCAACATGCATACCCCTTTTTCAATGACGGCCGGCCGTAACGGGCCGAGCGCCAGCGCTAGCCGTGCGCCAGCGCCTCGAAAAACAAAAAGCGGGCGGCACGCCTCGTGCACGGCCCGCCTGCAGGCTCATCCGTGCCCGATGCGGCACCGACGACCCTTTTAAGAACGACCGATCAGATCGATCGGGAGCCGGCGCTCGACGCGCCGCGCGAGGACGGCGACACCGAGTGCCCGCTCGCACCCGTTGTTGCTCACTGCGTCCCCGCGGGGCCCACCGGATTGCTTTGATTCGGCGACGACGGCGGCGGCTCGCGGTGGAACTGAAACTGCGGTGTCGCGCTCGGCAGCGCATTCGACGGCGCGGGAGACGGCGCACCCGAACGCACAGGCGGCTTCTCCGTCGCGGCCGGCGCTTGGTTGGTCGCGCGGTTGGCTGCTTGCGCAGCCTGTGCGTTGGCCGCTTCGGTGCCCGGCTGAGCCTGCGCGCCCGAGGCCGCGGCCGTCGATCCCGCATTTCCCGCCGATGCCGCGGCGCTCGACGCCGATGCGAGCGCGGCTGCCTTCGCCTTCTTGCCGCGCTTGTCGCCGTCGATGTCCGCGAGCAGTTCGAGATTCGACGGGAGGTCCTCGCCGCCCGACCAACTCGCAACGGTATCGCCGTTGAAGTTCACGATGAAATCGCGCTGCTGTACGACGGCCGTGGTGCCACGCTTGAAGTAAAAGACGTAGTCCCAGCGCTCGTCATGGAACATGTCGGTGAGCAGCGGCGTGCCGAGCGTCGCTTTCACCTGGTCGCGCGTCATGCCGACCTGCATCTTCGAGGCGGCTTCCTTCGAAACGAAGTTGCCTTGCACGATGGTGATGCGATACGGCGTAATACTTTGAGCAACACGCTGCGTGACGCTGTCATACGTCGAACATCCCGCAACGAGCGCAACCGTCGAGGCAGCGATCAACAGCTTGCGCACGTGACTCCCCCCGCGCTTCATAAGAAAATTTGGACTCATTTCACTCACCGTGCGGGCCCGTTGTTGCCTGGCGCAGGGCCGCGCGAGTTTCACCGAAGATGACCGGAACAGCAAAAACCCATTACTATTCGAGTCGTGCATTGTACTCTAGGGATGCCTAGCCATGACCAATCCAACCGATCTCAAAAACATCGGGCTCAAGGCGACCCTACCGCGCCTCAAAATCCTTGAAATTTTCCAGCGCAGCGCCGTGCGGCATCTGACGGCCGAAGACGTCTATCGCAACTTGCTGACCGAGGAACTCGACATCGGTCTTGCCACCGTGTACCGCGTCTTGACGCAGTTCGAACAGGCAGGCTTGCTCTCGCGCAGCAATTTCGAATCGGGCAAGGCCGTGTTCGAACTGAACGAGGGCTCGCATCACGATCACCTTGTCTGTATCGACTGCGGGCGCGTCGAGGAGTTCTTCGAGCCCGAAATTGAAAAACGGCAGCACAAGATCGCGGAAGAGCGCGGCTTCAAGTTGCAGGAGCATGCGCTCGCGCTGTACGGCACCTGCACCAAGGAAGACTGCCCGCATCGCAAGCACTGATGACGAGGGATTGCCGGCGCGCGCCGTGCCAAATGCGCGGATGGACGAAGGCCCATCGTCCGATGCACCGATAGGCCTTCGGGCAGCTGGCCCGATATGCAAAGAGCCGCCCTCGTGACCCGAGGGCGGCTCTTTCGTTTGGCAGCTAGGCGCCCATCCGCGCTGACTGCGGGACAGGCGCGACGCCTCGCTTTACTTGGCCGTCGCGAGCGCGATAGCCGTATCCAGCATGCGGTTCGAGAAGCCCCACTCGTTGTCGTACCAGCTCGACACCTTCACGAGACGACCGGCCACCTTCGTCAGCGTCGCGTCGAACGTCGACGATGCCGGGTTATGGTTGAAGTCGATCGACACGAGCGGCGCCGTGTTGTAGCCGAGGATACCCTTCAGCTCGCCCTCGGCGGCATCCTTCATGATCGCGTTGATTTCTTCGACCGTCGTGTCGCGCTTGGCGATGAACGACAGATCGACGATCGACACGTTGATCGTCGGAACGCGGATAGCGTAGCCGTCGAGCTTGCCGGCCAGCTCGGGCAGCACGAGGCCGATCGCGGCAGCCGCGCCCGTCTTCGTCGGGATTTGGCTGTGCGTGGCCGAACGCGCGCGGCGCAGGTCTTCGTGATAGACGTCCGTCAGCACTTGGTCGTTCGTATAGGCGTGGATCGTCGTCATCAAGCCCGTTTCGAGGCCGATTTTGTCGTTCAGCGGCTTAACGAGCGGCGCTAGGCAGTTCGTCGTGCACGAAGCGTTCGAGACCACCGTATGCGCGGCCTTCAACTCCTTGTGGTTCACGCCGTAGACGATCGTCGCGTCGACATCCTTGCCGCCCGGCGCCGAGATCAGCACCTTCTTCGCGCCGCCGGCGAGGTGTGCGCTCGCCTTTTCCTTCGTCGTGAAAAAGCCCGTGCACTCCATCACCACGTCGACGCCGAGTTCGCCCCAGGGCAGCTCGGCCGGGTTACGGTTCGCCAACACGCGGATCTTGTCGCCGTTGACGATCATGTTCTCGCCTTCGACCGCCACGTCACCGGGGAACGGGCCATGCGCCGTGTCGTACTTCGTCAGGTGGGCGTTCGTCTGCGCATTGCCGAGATCGTTGATCGCGACGATCTGCAGATCGTGCTTCTTGCCGCTCTCGTAGAACGCACGCAGCGTGTTCCGGCCGATCCGGCCATACCCGTTGATTGCAACGCGTACCGTCATGATGGTTCTCCTGATATTGGGGCTGAAAAAAACCGTCGTACCTCACGCCCCCCGATGCAATGCGCCAAGCGGGGCCGCTCTCGCGATGCATCGGGAAGCTGTATTGCGTATTGCGTATTGCGTATTGCGTATTGCGTATTGCGTATTGCGTATTG
>CAYRLJ010000065.1:18524-25865 GCA_964425025.1 uncultured Burkholderia sp.
TTGCGTATTGCGTATTGCGTATTGCGTATTGCGTATTGCGTATTGCGTATTGCGTCTTTCCGCGATTGGTTCGTTACTCGAGCGCCGTCTTGGCCGCTGCGACAACGTGCTCCACGGTAAAGCCAAAATGCTTGAACAGCACACCGGCCGGAGCCGACTCGCCGAACGTATCGATGCCGACCACGCTACCTTCCAAGCCAACGTACTTGCGCCAGAAATCGCTCACGCCCGCTTCGATCGCGACGCGGCGAACGCCCTTGGGCAGCACGCGCTCGCGATACTCGGCGTCCTGACGATCGAACATGGTCGTCGCCGGCATGGAGACGACGCGCGCCGCGATCCCTTGTTGCGCGAGCGGCTCGACGGCGTTCAGCGCAAGCTCGACCTCCGAACCCGTGGCGATCAGGATGATCTTGCGTGCGACGATCTCGTCGTTCCAATCGCGCAGAACGTAGCCGCCCTTCGCGATATTCGCGATTTGCGCATCGCTGCGTGCCGAGAACGGCAGATTCTGACGGCTGAAGATCAGGCACGAGGGCCCTTGGTGCTCCACGGCCTGCGTCCAGGCGACAGCCGTCTCAACCGTATCTGACGGACGCCAGACCTGAAGGTTCGGAATCAAACGCAGGCTGGCGACGTGCTCGATCGATTGGTGCGTCGGGCCGTCTTCGCCAAGACCGATCGAATCGTGCGTGAACACGAAGATCGAGGGCGACTTCATCAGTGCGGCCACGCGCAGCGCATTGCGGCTGTAATCGGAGAACGTGAGGAACGTGCCGCCGAACGCCTTGTAGCCGCCATGCAGCGCCATACCGTTGATGACGGCGCTCATGCCGAATTCGCGCACGCCGTAGTTGATGTGGTTGCCCCACTCGATGCCGTGCTCGCCGGCGCGCACCGGCTTGCTGGCCTTCCAGTTCGTGAGGTTCGAGCCCGTCAAATCGGCCGAGCCGCCCAGCAATTCGGGCAGCACGGCAGCCAGCCCCTCGATCGCCTGCTGCGACGCCTTACGCGTGGCAACCGTCTCGGCGCGCTCGTTTGCGCCGGCGATGATGGCTTGCGCCTTGGCGGCCCAGTCGGGCGGCAGCTTGCCGCTCGCGCGGCGCTCGAACTCGGCCGCGTCAAGCGGATACTTCGCGCGGTATTGCGCGAAGGCGTCGTTCCATTGTGTTTCGCGCTCGGCGCCCGCTGCCTTCGCGTCCCACGCCGAATACACCTCTTGCGGGATCACGAACGGCTCCCACTTCCAGCCGATCGCTTCGCGCGTGGCAGCGATTTCCTTGTCGCCGAGCGGCGCGCCGTGTGCATCATGGCCACCCGCCTTCGTGGGGGCGCCCTTGCCGATGACTGTCTTGCAGCAGATGAGCGTCGGCTTGTTCGCGCGCTTGGCCTCGGCGATCGCCGCGTCGAGCGCTTCGACGTCATGCCCGTCCACATGGCGGATCACGTTCCAGCCGTAGGCCTCGAAACGCTTCGGCGTATCGTCGCCGAACCAGTATTCGACGTGGCCGTCGATCGAGATGCCGTTGTCGTCGTACAGCGCGATCAGCTTGTTCAGCTTGAGCGTGCCCGCGAGCGAACAGGCCTCGTGCGAGATGCCTTCCATCAGGCAGCCGTCGCCGAGGAACACGTACGTGTGATGATCGACGATCTTCGCATCGGCTTTGTTGAATTCGGCCGCGAACAGCGACTCGGCGAGCGCCATGCCGACCGCGTTCGCCAGGCCCTGGCCGAGCGGGCCCGTGGTCGTCTCGACGCCCGGCGTGATGCCGTATTCCGGGTGGCCCGGCGTTTTCGAGTGCAACTGGCGGAAGTTCTTCAGTTCGGCGAGCGGCAGATCGTAACCGGTCAGGTGCAGCAGCGAATAAAGCAGCATCGAGCCATGGCCGTTCGACAGAACGAAGCGGTCGCGGTCGGCCCAATGCGGGTTTGCCGGATTGTGCCGCAGGTGGCGCGACCAAAGGGCGACGGCGATTTCGGCCATGCCCATGGGCATGCCGGGGTGGCCTGAGTTCGCTTGTTGCACGGCATCCATCGCGAGCGCGCGAATCGCGTTCGCCATCAGAGCGGTGGTAGCGGGAGACGAGGTCGTCATGGTGGGTCCGGAGAACGAGTCGAGAAAGCGTGGCGCGCAATGGACCGCTGCTCGTGTTCGACCGCCGCCCGCGCGGGCGGGGCACCCGCTGCGGCGCGAAGCGGGAAGAGCAAGCGGACAGGCTGCAAAGCTTGACATTCTAACAGATGCCCCCCGCTCTTTCCCGGCCCGCGCAGGGCGAGGCGACGGGCGGCGCGCCCTCGCGACGGTTCTATAATTCCCGCATCGCGGCCCGATCCGCACCTGCCCCCTCCCGAGATCACCGTGCCCTCCCCCGTCGATCCGCCGCTTTTATTCCATCCGACGCCCGGCGCCGCCTACGGCTTTCCCGGCGCGCGGCGCCTCGCGTGCGTCGACTCGACGCATCAACGCATCGAGGTGTGGGACACGCCGCAACTAGGTCGGCTCTTTACGCTCGATGCGCGCCCGATGACTTCGGTCGGCGACGAATTCATCTATCACGAATGCATGGTGCATCCGGCCGCGCTCGCGCACCCGGCGCCGCGCAAAGCGCTCGTGCTCGGCGGCGGCGACGGCGGCGCCGCGCGGCAGTTGCTCGCGCACCCGAGCATCGAGCGGATCGTCGTGGCCGAGCTCGATGCCGCTGTCGTCAGCATGGCGCGAGAGCATTTGCCGGACGTGCACCAGGGTGCGCTCGACGACGCGCGCGTGCACCTGGTCATCGGCGACGCCGCCACGCTCGTCGCGACGACGATCGAACGGTTCGACCTCGCGGTATTCGACCTGACGCCGCCCGACTCTCCCGCCGCCGAACTCTATACGCCGGCCTTCTATGCGCGCCTGAAAAAGGCGCTGGCGCCGCAGGCGATGCTGTCGATGCACCTGGGCTCCGCGCAGTTCCACCTTGAACGGGCAAGCGCGCTCGTGCGCGGCCTGCGTGCGAGTTTCGCCATGGTCGACGTCATGTCTGCGTTCGTGCCGCTGTACGGTTCTCTTTGGCTCATGGCGCTCGCGAGCGACACCCTCGAGGCCGCGTCGCTATTCAAACACGACATCGAAGAGCGGCTCGCCGCGCGCGGCATCGACTCGTTGCGCTACTATGACGCCGCGCTGCACCCGGCGCTGTTCGCGCTGCCGCGCAACGTCCGCGCCGGATTGCGCTAGCTGGGGTCCGCCGCCGAACACCGCTTACCGCTCACCGATTCTCGAACGCCGCTTTATGCCTCGCTTTTTCGTCGACTCGAACTTCGAGCCCGGCAACGTCGTCACCCTGCCCGACGAAGTCGCCCGCCATGTCCAAGTACTGCGCCTCGCCGCCGGCGATGCGCTGACGCTATTCAACGGCCGGGGCGGCCAATACGAGGCTCGCCTCGTCGAGGTAGGGCGCCGCAATGCGCTCGCCGAGATCGGCACGTTCGCCGCGATCGAAGCCGAGCCGCCCTATCGAATCACGCTGGCCCAGGGCATTGCGGGCGGCGACAAAATGGATTGGCTCATCGAAAAGGCCGTCGAACTCGGCGTGTCGCGCATCGCTCCGCTCATCACCGCTCGCGGCGTCGTGCGCCTCTCGGCCGAGCGCGCGAGCCGTCGCCACGCTCACTGGCAAGGCATCGTTCGGGCCGCCTGCGAGCAATGCGGACGCAACCGCGTTGCCGATGTCGATCCTGCGCGCGAACTATCGAAGTGGCTCCAAGCGCTGCCCGCCGTTGCCCCGTCGGGTTCATTGCGGTTGATGCTGTCCCCGCGCGCGGACACAGCGTTCGCCTCGCTACCGGAGGGGCCGCCGAGCGGCGATGTCCTGTTGCTGATTGGACCGGAAGGTGGGCTCTCGCCCGAGGAAGAAGATGCAGCGCTCGCGCACGGGTTCACGGCGCTGTCGCTGGGGCCGCGCGTGCTCCGCACCGAGACGGCCGGGATGGCTGTGCTGGCCGCGCTCGCGGCGCGTTGGGGCGGATGGTGAACACGCGCGGCAGCATGCTCATCCATGCTGATCCATTCTTAGGGCGCCCGAGAAAACCAAGGCCCGCGCAGCGGCGGGCCTAAGGAGCGGAATCCGAATGACTGAATGCGGCGGCGCGCAGCTCGCGCCGGCGCGAATCAAGCGAACGAATAGAAGACGCGGAACGCGACCTTGCGCTCGGCCCAGAACTCGGCCGCCTCGCGGAAAACGTCGAGCAGCGTCTCGCGCCCTTCTTTGTCGAACTTCTGCGCGATGGGCAGCCCTTCGAGGACGATGACGAAGCCAGGCTGCGAGCCGGCCTTGTGCACGAGATCGGTCAGGCAATCGTAGAGCGCGTCGTAATTCTTGCCGAAGTGCTTCGGAAACAAGAACGACGTGGCGATCGTCTCCAGCACTTCCTGCTTGGAGGCCGCCTGCCCGCAATAGGCGTACAAAAAGTGCTGCTCGAGCCGCTGCGCCTCGTCGGCGAGGTCCTGCACGCGAAACGCCCGAATCGATTGCACGATGTTCGGTCGCACGGTCGCGAAAAGGCTCATAGGCTCCTCGCTCGGTGAATGCCGGGATGAGGTCGCGTCGGCGTCGACGCTCTGTCCGCGCTCGGCCATGCGCAATTGCATGACGCGCTGAAAAAGATTGCCGTCGCCGGCCGCGAACAGATCCGTCGCGACCGCGGTGTCGTGCGCGTAGATGTTGTCGCTCATGCCGTTCATCCCAATGTCATTCAACAATGCGTTTAAAACTGTTGTAGTGGTCGTCTGAATAGAAACAGTTGTCGATCCGCCCCAAAGGGCCGCCGCAAACAATGCGGCGCGCGCCGCGGTTTCTCGCTCGCGGCGTCGGGACCGTGTACTCATGGTAATAACCGCGCCGGTGCGGCGGCAGCAACCGCTCGAAATTGCCGAAGACCACGCCGTCCTTTGCGTACGGATACGGCCCGCCGGCCGCGATCGACTTCAATGTCGCGACCGCTTCTGGCGGCAACTGCGCCGCCTCGATCGTGCCCGAAACATCCGCCGATGAACTCGAACCTTCTCGCGCGAAAGCGACGGACGGCGCTAGCGGACCGCCGGCCACGCCAATGCCCGACCAGCCGGCCACGGCCAAAAAGGCGGCGAACGCACTGTGACGGAGCCACTTACCTGCTCGTTCGCGTGTTCCCGCGCGTGTCATCGGCTCTATATCCTGCTGCTCGATCGAAAGTGAACGACCACGAAAGTCGTAAGGGTATCGCTAACGGCCCTCAGAATCAATCTTTGTATGGAAAATGAAAGGCTTAGCTTCATTTCGTAGCGTTTTCGCTGCGCTTTCGCGGGTTTCCGTTGGTCCTATTTGTTCACTCAGAAGATAAATTTATCCTACAAAAGATAAACTCTGATTCGACGGTGCCCGATGCGGCGAGTCTTTGCCTCCTCGCCGCCGCTTCGAGCAGTCGGAAATCGTCGTTTCACGCACTTGGGGCGGCAGCCTCTCTTTTCGCCCCCGGCGTGCCCGCAATGGGCACGCCGTTTTTCTTCTCATTCGTTGGCTGCCGGGGTGTTCCCCCGGCGTGCGTTGGTATGTTGACGCGTTGATGCGTCGAGGCGTCGAGGCGTTGATCCGTTATCGCGATGTCGCGCTGACATCGGCAACGAGCAGGGCCGCCATGTTGACGATGCGGCGCACCGTCGCCGATTCGGTCAGCACATGCACGGGCTTCGCGGCGCCAAGCAGAATCGGCCCGATCGCGATGTTGTTGCCCGCCGCGGTCTTGAGCAGGTTGTAGGCGATATTCGCGGCATCGATGTTCGGCAGCACGAGCAGGTTGGCTTCGCCCTCGAGCGTCGACTCCGGCAGTACTTCACGGCGCAGCGCGGGATCGAGCGCCACATCGCCATGCATTTCGCCGTCCACTTGCAAGTCCGGCGCGCGTTCCTTGAGGATGGCGAGCGTATCGCGCATCTTTTGCGCCGACGGGGCATTGCTCGTGCCGAAATTCGAGTGCGAGACGAGCGCGATCTTCGGCTCGATGCCGAAGCGGCGCACCTCTTCGGCGGCCATGACCGTGATTTCGGCCAGCTCGGCCGGCGTCGGGTCGACGTTCACGTGCGTATCGACGAGGAAGATCTGGCGGCCCGGCAGAACGAGGCCGTTCATCGCCGCGAATACCGTGCAGCCCGCGCGCTTGCCGATCACTTGATTGATGAAGTGCAGATGACGATGCGGCGTCGAGATCGTGCCGCAAATCATCCCGTCGGCCTCGCCCTTGTTCACGAGCATCGAGCCGATCAGCGTGGTGCGCCGGCGCATTTCCACCTTCGCCAACTGCTGGCTGATGCCCTTGCGTGCCATGAGCTGGTAGTACTCCTGCCAAAACTCGCGGTAGCGCTCATCGTGCTCGGTGTTGACAACCGTGAAATCGACACCCGGCGTGAGCCGCAAGCCATAGCGCTCGATACGGTGCTCGATCACGGCGGGCCGGCCGATCAGGATCGGCGTGGCGAGCTTTTCATCGACGACGATCTGCACGGCGCGCAGCACACGCTCCTCCTCGCCTTCCGCGAACACGATCCGCTTCTTGCCCGCCTCGACGCTGCGCGCCTGCTGGAAGATCGGCTTCATCGTCGTGCCGCTGTGATAGACGAACTGCTGCAGGTGCTGCTTATAGGCTTCCATGTCCTCGATCGGCCGGGTCGCGACGCCCGAATTCATCGCGGCCTGGGCGACGGCCGGCGCGATCTTGACGATCAGACGCGGATCGAACGGCTTCGGAATCAAATACTCGGGCCCGAACGACAAATCCTGAATGCCGTATGCCGTCGCGACGATGTCGCTCTGCTCCTGGCGTGCCAGCTCGGCAATCGCATTGACCGCCGCGATCTCCATCTCGCGCGTGACCGTCGTCGCCCCGGCATCGAGCGCGCCGCGGAAGATGAACGGGAAGCACAGGACGTTGTTGACCTGGTTCGGGTAATCGGTGCGGCCCGTGGCGAGCACGGCGTCGGGGCGCACTTCGAGCGCCACTTCGGGCAGGATCTCGGGCGTCGGATTGGCGAGCGCGAGAATGAGCGGCTTGGCCCCCATCGTCTTGACCATCTCGGGCTTGAGCACACCGCCCGCCGACAGGCCAAGGAAAATGTCCGCGCCTTCCATCACGTCGGCGAGCGTGCGCGCCGACGTTTCGCGGGCGAAGCGCTGCTTGTCCGGGTCCATCAGCTCGGTGCGGCCCTTGTAGACGACACCGGCCAAATCGGTCACGAGAATGTTCTCGATCGGCAGGCCGAGATCGACGAGCAACTCCAGACACGCGAGCGCGGCCGCGCCGGCGCCCGAGGCGACGAGCTTGACG
>CAYRLJ010000066.1:0-4322 GCA_964425025.1 uncultured Burkholderia sp.
GGATCGAGGCTGACCTGGATGTTGCCGGGGTGCATGTCCGCGTGAAAGAAGCCGTCGCGAAACACCTGCGTGAAGAAGATTTCGACGCCTTCGCGCGCCAGCTTCGGAATATCGACGCCGGCCGCGCGCAACGCCTCGACTTGGCTGATCGGGACACCGACCATGCGCTCCATGACGAGCACGTTCTGCGTGCAGAACTCCCAGTACATTTCGGGCACAAGCAGCAGATCCAGCCCCGCGAAGTTGCGCCGAAGCTGGCTGCCGTTCGCCGCCTCGCGCATGAGGTCGAGTTCGTCGTGCAGATACTTGTCGAATTCCCCGACCACCTCGCGCGGCTTGAGCCGCTTACCGTCGGCCCAGAGCCGTTCGGCCCAGATGGCCAAGTCGCGCAAGAGGGCCAAATCGGAGTCGATCACGGGCAACATGTTCGGCCGCAGCACCTTGATCGCGACGTCCTTGCCCGCGTGCTGGCCGGACTTCACCTTAGCGAAGTGCACCTGAGCGATCGAGGCACTGGCCACCGGCACGCGCTGGAACTCGTCGAACAGGACGTCGACGCGCGCGCCGAGCGACTTTTCGATGATGTCGATCGCGACGGCCGAATCGAAAGGCGGGACCTGGTCCTGCAGTTTGGCGAGTTCGACGGCGACATCGAGCGAGAGCAGATCGCGGCGTGTCGAAAGCACTTGCCCGAACTTGACGAAGATGGGCCCGAGACTTTCAAGCGCGAGCCGCAGCCGCACGGCCGGCGGCGCCTTGTAACGCCGGCCGATCGTGCCGATGCGTATGAAAAACCGTACGCGACGATCGCTCAGACGGCTCAGCATCATTTCGTCGAGCCCGAAGCGCCAGACGGTGTAGACAATCTTGATGAAACGCAATAAACGCATGGTTGGCCCGCTCGCTATTGCACGCGGCGCAAGGCGCCAGCCTGGCGCGCGAGCGCTTGCTGGTCGAGCCGTTCGATGCGTTTTTCGACACGCGCGAGCGCATCGCGCGCGCGCGCCAGTTCGCTGTTGAACGCATCGAGTGCACCGCGACGCACGAGCTGCGGGCTTTCGTCGAGCAGATATTCGGCGATGGAATCGCGCAACCCGCGCCCTGCTCGCAACACCTGGTCGCCGGCCGCGCGCACGATCTCGGCCGCACGATGCGCCGGCGCGTCGCCGATCAGCTTCGCCAAATCCTCCTCGGGCTCCCACCGCAAATGCTCGGCCAGCTTCGCGAGCTGCGTGGCAAATTCGGCGTCGCCCTCGATCTTGACGTGCTTCATCACGGCTGCCTGGCCGCCTTGAACGAACGCAGGGAGCGCATCGGGTGCAATTGCGAGGGAGACGTCGACGGACCGCGCATCGATTTCGTCGACAGCGCTCAGGTAGCCGTCGACTTCCACGACGAGGGTCAAGACGATCGAAGAGAACGCGAGACGAGCCGTCTTGCCCGCATACGGGGCAAGGCGCTCGCGCGCCCACGCTTCGCGAGCGAGCAGGTGATTGACGGCGGCGGCAAAGGGCTTGGCGGCAAGAGTCATCAGGGAGCAATAAAAAGCCCGCGCGGGCGGCAGCCAACGCGGGCCTCTATTGTAGCGCCCGATCGCCGGGCGGCTGGCGTTGACCAAACGCCGTGCGGCGAATGGACAGGCGCCGTTAGTGTGCCGGCTGTTCGATGCCCGCGAGCACCCAACCCTCGCCGCCGCGCTTGGCCTTGTTCAACTGCCACGTTTCGGCGAACGGCTGCGCCGCCTCGCCGGACGCCTCGCGGATCAAGCCGGTGTAACGGACGCTCGCGCGGTACTCGAACGTGTCTTCGTTGAGATCGATCAACTCGGCGTGAAGCTGGACGACGTCGGTCACGTTGCGCTCGCCGCCCCGCGCATCGAGATCGAGCTTCAGTTCGGCGAACATCTCGGGCGTCGAAAACGTGCGGATGTCGGCGAGATTGCCCGCATCCCATGCGGCTTGCAGACGAACGAAATTGACCTTGGCATGATGCAGGAACGCGGCTTCGTCGAAGTCGGCCGGCCGCTCGAATGCAGCGTGCGCCGTAGCCGCCGCCCCACCTGCGCCACCTGCGCCACCTATGCCCGCTACCGGCGCGTCATGCGCGCCGCCGAAAGCCTCGCGGCCCATCGGAAACGCGCCGCCCGCCGAAGCGAACGCTGGCGTGTGGTTCTTGCGACGCAGCGACAGCAGCTTGCGGACGAGCCAGATCCCGACCATCGCCATCAGCGCGATGACGATGATGTTAGCCATCGCGCCCGCGAACGCGCCACCGAGGCCGAAGTGCGACAGCAGCGCGGCAATACCGAGACCGGCCGCGAGGCCCGCGATCGGGCCTAGCCAACGCGAGCGCGATTGCGCGGCGGCGGCAGCGGCTGGCGTAGCCGGGGAACGCTGCGCCTGTGCACCCGCGCCCGGCTGAGTCCCTGCCTGCGCCGAACGCCCCGACTGCCCCAACTGCTGTGCCGGCGGCGCACTCTCGCGCTGCATCGTTTGCGACTGGCGTCCGAAGCTGCGCCCGCCGCCCATCCGTTTGGCCTCGGCGTCGAGCGTCGCCAGGGTGCCGGCCGCGATCATCGTCGCGACGGTGAAGAGCCGGATTCGCTTCGAAAAACGCCATGAAAGCTTTTTGGAAGAATGTGAAAGCGAATCGGCCATGTCGGTATTTCCTATAAAAACAATGATTTAGGGGATCTAATATTTCACCCCCACGTGCAAGGCTACCACGCCAGCTGACAAATTGTAATATTTCACGGCATCGAGCCCCGCCTGCTCCATCATCGTTTTCAGTGTGTCTTGGTCCGGGTGCATCCGGATCGACTCGGCAAGATACCGATAACTATCGGCATCTTTCGCGAACCTGGACCCAAGCCACGGCAAAACCTTGAACGAGTACACGTCGTAAGCCTTCTTCAAAGGCTCCCATACCTTCGAGAACTCGAGGACGAGCAAGCGCCCGCCGGGCTTGAGCACGCGGCGCATCTCTGAAATCGCCACTTCCTTGCGCGTCATATTGCGCAGGCCGAAGGCCACGGTCACCACATCGAAGTGGTTATCGGGGAACGGAATTTTCTCCGCATCGCAAAGCAGCGACGGCGTCACGATGCCGCGGTCGAGCAGGCGGTCGCGTCCCACGCGCAGCATCGATTCATTGATGTCGGTATGCCAAACCTCGCCGCTCGGCCCGGCCTGCTTCGCAAACGCCTTCGACAAATCGCCCGTGCCGCCCGCAATGTCGAGCACCTTGAAGCCGGGGCGCACGTTCGCCTGCGCGATCGTGAATTGTTTCCAGACGCGGTGCAGCCCGCCCGACATCAAGTCGTTCATGAGGTCGTAGTTCGTGGCCACCGAGTGGAACACGCCCGCCACCTTCTTCGCCTTATCGTGTTCGTCGACGCTCTCGAAGCCGAAGTGGGTCTTGCTCATCGCGTTTTTCCTCCGCGTTTTATTTCAATGACAATGGCCGCGGCCGTGGCCGCCCGCGGCAACCGCCGCCGCCATCGGCGCGTCACGATCGACGCCGGCCGCGGCAAGCTTGTCGAAGTAATCTTGCCAAAGCGCCTCCTGGCGCGTAGCCAGGTCGTACAGCAAATCCCAGGAATAGATGCCCGTCGCGTGGCCGTCCGAAAACGTCGGTTGCAAAGCGTAATTGCCGACGCCGTCGATCGAGACGATCGTCACATCGCGCTTACCCGTTTGCAGCGTCTCTTGTCCGGGCCCGTGCCCACGCACTTCAGCCGAGGGCGAATAAACGCGCATCAATTCGAAAGGAATCCGATAGCTTTGGCCGCTCGCGTACTGCACTTCCAGCGCGCGCGATTTTGCATGAACGACGATGCCGGTGGGCACCGGTGTTTGGGAAGTCAGTCCGCTCATTATGTTGCCTCTCATTCCAAATCCACGGCCGCGTGCCTTTTGGCTGCGCGTTTCGGGTCACGTTTCGCACCACGCTTGGCCGTCACTCGAGCGCCTGCGCCATCTCGTGCCGCAACGCCTCGGCAATGAGCGTGGCTTGCGCCCGCCGCTGGGCAAGTAGCACCTCGGAAACCGATCGCTGCCTAGGCGCCCAGATCGGCAGCGGGAAATGCGCGTCGTTCTTGAAACGCGGAATCACGTGCCAATGCACGTGCGGCACCTGATTGCCGAGGCTCGCCAGATTGACTTTGTCCGGCGCCAGCACGCGCCGCATCGCGCGCTCGGTCGCGTACACGGCGAGCATGACCCGATCGCGCTCGATCGGCTCCAAATCCGAAAACTCCGCCACGTGCGCGTTCCATATCACACGGCAAAAGCCCGGGTAATCGTGCTCATCGGCCGCGACGA
>CAYRLJ010000066.1:4332-6882 GCA_964425025.1 uncultured Burkholderia sp.
GGCAAAATACGCAATCCATCATCGTCCCCCGGCGGTCGGCCAACGTCGGTCAAGCGCGATTCGATTCGCTCGTCGCGCGAGAGCGTTGTACACCACTTAGCTCCGCGCGTGGTCGCAATTAAACCAGCACTCGCTCGATCCCGCCATTATTGGCGTGTTCGACGTATTCGGCCATCCAGTTCTCGCCCAGGACGTGGCGCGCCATTTCGACGACGATGTAATCGGCTTCGATGCCCGCGTCCTCGTTATAGCGCGACAACCCTTGCAAGCACGACGGGCAGCTCGTCAGCACCTTGATATGGGCCGCGCCGTTGCCGGCGGCCGCCGCTGGCGCCCCCGCCACGTTCGCACCGGCGGCACCGCCGACCCCGGCCGACGTCACCGGAATCTCGCGCAGCATGGCCGCCCCCTTGCGGATTTCTTCCTCCTTGCGGAAGCGCACCTGCGTCGAAATGTCGGGACGGGCCACGGCGAACGTGCCGGATTCGCCACAGCAGCGTTCATTCTTCGCGATCGTGTAGCCGTCGTTGGCCGATCCCATCAGTTCGTTGACGAGCTTGACCGGATCCATCGTCTTGATCGGCGTATGGCACGGGTCGTGGTACATGTAACGCGTACCCGTCACGCCTTCGAGCTTCATCCCCTTCTCGAGCAGGAATTCGTGGATGTCGATGATGCGGCAGCCCGGGAAGATCTTGTCGAATTCATAGCCGGCCAGCTGGTCATAGCAGGTTCCGCACGAGACGACCACCGTCCTGATGTCGAGGTAGTTCAATGTGTTGGCCACCCGGTGGAACAGCACGCGGTTGTCCGTCACGATTTTCTCGGCCTTGTCGTACTGTCCCGCGCCGCGCTGCGGGTAGCCGCAGCACAGGTAGCCCGGCGGCAGCACCGTCTGCACACCCGCCTCCCACAGCATCGCCTGCGTCGCGAGCCCCACTTGCGAGAACAGCCGCTCGGATCCGCAACCGGGGAAATAGAACACCGCCTCCGAATCGACGGTCGTCGTCTTCGGATTGCGAATGATCGGGACGATCTTGTTGTCCTCGATGTCGAGCAACGCGCGCGCCGTCTTCTTCGGCAAGTTGCCGGGCATCTTCTTGTTGACGAAGTGGATCACCTGTTCCACCACGGGCGGACGCCCCGTCGTTGCGGGCGGATGCGCAGTCTGCTTCTTGGCGAAGTTTTTCAGCAGATCGTTGCCCAGACGCTGCACCTTATAGCCGACCCCCATCATCGCCGTGCGGGCGACGTTGATCGTCTGCGGATTCGTCGCGTTGAGGAAGAACATGCCCGCGGCCGCGCCTGGGTTGAACTTCTTCTTGCCCATCTTGCGCAGCAAGTTGCGCATGTTCATCGACACGTCGCCGAAGTCGATCTTCACCGGGCACGGCGTCACGCACTTATGGCAAACCGTGCAGTGGTCGGCTACGTCGTTGAACTCGTCCCAGTGCTTGATCGAAACGCCGCGGCGCGTCTGCTCCTCGTACAAGAACGCTTCGATCAACAGCGACGTCGCCAAGATCTTGTTGCGCGGGCTATAGAGCAGATTCGCGCGCGGCACGTGCGTGGCGCACACGGGCTTGCACTTGCCGCAGCGCAAGCAGTCCTTTACCGAATCGGCGATCGCACCGATGTCGGACTGCTGCATGATCAGCGATTCGTAGCCCATCAGGCCGAAGCTCGGCGTGTAGGCATTGCGCAAATCCGCGCCCGGCAGCAGCTTGCCTTTGTTGAAGCGCCCCTCTGGGTCGATGCGTTCCTTGTAGGCCCGGAAATCGGCAATCTCCGCTTCCGTCAGGAACTCGAGCTTCGTGATGCCGATGCCGTGTTCGCCCGAAATCACGCCGTCCAGCGAACGCGCGAGCTTCATGATGCGCTCGACGGCCTTGTGCGCGTCTTGCAGCATCTCGTAGTTGTCGGAGTTCACGGGAATGTTCGTATGAACGTTGCCGTCGCCCGCATGCATATGCAGCGCGACAAAGACACGCCCACGCAGCACCTTCTTGTGGATCGCCTGCGCTTCGTCGAGGATCGGCTTGAACTCGCCGCCATTGAAGATCTGGCGCAGCTCGGCGCGAATCTCTTGCTTCCACGAAGCCCGGATCGTGCGATCTTGCAACACGTGGAAGACAATCGCACCCGGTTGGTCGTCGACGCGATCGGCGAACTTCTCGGCCAGCGCTTCGTAGCCGAGTTGAACCAAGTAGTGCTGCGCCTCGCGCAGCGACAGATCGAGCTTGTCGCGCGCGAACGACCAGCGCGCGCGCACGCGCGCAAGCAGCGCGAGCGCTTGTTGCACGCGGTCCTCCAGCAACTCGGCGCTCGGGATTTCGTTCGCGTCGTCGGTCTTGCCGAGCGGCAGATTGCCGCCCTTGAAGAACGCTTCGAGCGCATCGACGAGTTGCAGCTTGTTCTTCAGCGACAGCTCGATGTTGATCCGCTCGATGCCGTCCGTGTACTCGCCCATGCGGTTCAATGGGATCACGACGTCTTCGTTGATCTTGAACGCGTTCGTGTGCTTGGCGATCGCGGCCGTGCGGCTGCGGT
>CAYRLJ010000066.1:6982-21688 GCA_964425025.1 uncultured Burkholderia sp.
TCGTTGATCTTGAACGCGTTCGTGTGCTTGGCGATCGCGGCCGTGCGGCTGCGGTCGAGCCAAAAGCGCTTGCGAGCCTCCGCGCTGACGGCGACGAATCCCTCGCCGCTCTTGCCGTTCGCCATGCGCACGACATCGGAGGTGGCCGTGGCCACCGCATCGGCGTCGTCGCCGACGATGTCGCCGATCAGCACCATCTTCGGGAACGCGTTGCGCTTCGATTTCGTGGCGTAACCGACGGCGCGCAGGTAGCGCTCGTCGAGGTGTTCCAAGCCGGCCAGGATCGCGCCGCCGCGCTTGGACGTCTCGAACAGGTAGTCCTTGATTTCGACGATGCTCGGAATCGCATCGCGCGCTTGGCCGAAGAACTCGAGGCAAACGGTGCGCGTATGAGCCGGCATCTTGTGCAGCACCCAGCGCGCCGACGTGATGAGCCCGTCGCAGCCTTCCTTCTGCACGCCGGGCAGGCCCGCCAGGAATTTGTCGGTGACGTCCTTGCCGAGCCCTTCCTTGCGAAAGCGCCGGCCTTCGATCGAAAGCGTTTCGGTACGCAGCAGCCGCTCGCCGGGCGCTGCATCGCCGTCGAACCACTTGAGTTCGAAGCGCGCCACGTCGACATCGTGAATCTTGCCGCGGTTGTGTTCGAGCCGCGTCACTTCGAGCCAATTGCCCTGCGGATCGACCATCCGCCACCAGGCGAGGTTATCGAGCGCCGTGCCCCACAGCACCGCCTTCTTGCCGCCCGCGTTCATCGCGACGTTGCCGCCGATGCACGACGCGTCGAGCGAGGTCGGGTCCACGGCGAACACGTAGCCCGCGGCCTCGGCCGCCTCCGTCACGCGGCGCGTGACGACGCCGGCGCCCGAGAAGATCGTCGGCACTTTCGCGGCCACGCCGGGCAGCTCCGTCAACTCAACGGCCCCAAGCTGCTCGAGCTTTTCCGTGTTGATGACGGCCGAGAACGGCGTGAGCGGGACCGCGCCGCCCGTGTAGCCGGTACCGCCCCCGCGCGGGATCACCGTCAGCCCAAGTTCGAAGCACGCCGTCACGAGCCGCGCGATCTCCGCTTCCGTGTCCGGCGTCAGCACGACGAACGGGTACTCGACGCGCCAATCGGTCGCGTCGGTGACGTGCGACACGCGCGAGAGGCCGTCGAAGCGAATGTTGTCCTTCTGCGTGCAGCGGCCGAGCACTTTAGTCGCTCGGCGGCGCAGATCGGCCGTCGCGCCGAATTCCGCCGCGAATGCCTCGACGGCACTGCGCGCGGCAACGACGAGCATTTCCACGCGCGAGGCGCGCTCGAGCGCGGTCTCGTCGCTATGTTCGATCAGATCGGCCCGGCGGCGCTTCTCGATCTCGCTCAAGCGGTGGTTCAGCGCCTCGATCAGCAGGGCGCGGCGCTTGGGGTTGTCGAGCAGGTCGTCTTGCAGATACGGATTGCGGCGCACGACCCAGATATCGCCCAGCACTTCGTAGAGCATCCGGGCGGAGCGGCCCGTGCGGCGCTCCGCGCGCAGGCCTTCGAGCGCCTTCCACGCTTCATCGCCGAGCAATCGGATGACGATCTCGCGATCGGAAAACGACGTGTAGTTGTACGGAATCTCGCGCAGGCGAGGTTCGGCATCGGCGGCGGCAGCCGCGGCGCCGTGCGGATCGAAAACTTGAGGTGCGTTCATGGTCGGACGGATCGATGGGCCGGGCAAATCGTCGATCGACGTTTGCACCCGGCAATGCGCGTCACGCGCAAGGATTTCTGAAAACTGGGCGTCGGCGGCGAGGGCTCGCGGCGCGGGTAGGCGCGAGCGGAGCCTGCTCGCTTCAAGAGGGCGCTAGCCGCACGATCGTGCGTGACGGGCATGCCGCTGCGCCGCGGGGCGCGCTTCCCGCGGGGCTGGGGTGAGTGTGGCCGTCCGTAGCTGCCAGCGCATTATCCGGTCCTGGTTGTAAAACAGAATTCTACCGCATCGTGTGGCGGCGCGTTGCTGTGCAATATGGCCTACCGCGCTCACCGAAACGGTGCACGAAAGCGCGGCCGGGCCCATCCACCGGCGCTTTCCCGACCGTCCGTCCGGTCAGCACACAGCGGCTTTCAACGTGCGGAGTCAAGAGGCTCGTTGGCGCTATCATTGACGTTTTCGCATCCGCACGCCACGCAATTCCTTTCCGCGCGCCCAACTTACGCCATGTCCTCGTCTTCCCACGATTACCTCAAGAAAATCCTGACCGCCCGCGTCTACGACGTCGCCCGCGAGACGGAGCTCGAACCGGCACGCAATCTGTCGGCGCGCCTATCCAATCGCGTGTATCTGAAACGTGAAGACAATCAACCCGTCTTCTCGTTCAAGCTGCGCGGCGCCTACAACAAGATGGTCCACATCGAGCCCGATGCGCTCGCGCGCGGCGTCATCACGGCCTCGGCCGGCAACCACGCGCAGGGCGTCGCCTATTCCGCCGCGCGGCTCGGCGTCAACGCGGTCATCGTCGTGCCCGTGACCACGCCGCAAGTGAAGGTCGATGCAGTGCGCGCGCACGGCGGGCCCACCGTCGAGGTGGTGCAAGCCGGCGAATCGTATAGCGACGCCTATGCGCACGCGATCGAGCTGCAAAAGGTGCGGGGGCTCACGTTCGTGCATCCGTTCGACGATCCGTACGTGATCGCGGGGCAAGGCACGGTCGCAATGGAAATCTTGAGCCAGCATCAGGCGCCCATTCATGCGATCTTCGTTCCGATCGGCGGCGGCGGGCTCGCGGCCGGCATCGGCGCTTACGTCAAGGCCGTGCGTCCCGACATCAAAGTCATCGGCGTGCAGACCGACGATTCATGCGCGATGGCGCGCTCGATCGGCGCCGGCGAGCGCGTAACCCTGCCCGAGGTGGGGCTCTTTTCCGACGGCACGGCCGTCAAGCTCGTCGGCGTAGAAACGTTCCGCCTGTGCCGCCAGCATTTGGACGATGTTCTCACCGTCAACACCGATGCACTGTGCGCCGCGATCAAGGACGTCTTCCAAGACACGCGCAGCGTGCTCGAGCCGGCCGGCGCCCTTTCGGTGGCGGGTGCGAAACAGTATGCCGAGCGCACGGGCGTCACGGGGCAAACGCTCGTGGCCGTCACCTCGGGCGCGAATATGAACTTCGACCGCATGCGCTTCGTCGCCGAGCGCGCGGAAGTGGGCGAATCGCGCGAAGCGGTATTCGCCGTGACGATCCCCGAGGAGCGCGGCAGCTTCAAGCGTTTCTGCGAACTCGTGGGCGGCGAGCGCAGCGTCACCGAATTCAACTACCGGATCGCCGACGCGAGCGCGGCGCATATCTTCGTCGGGGTGCAGATCAAGAGCCGCGGCGAATCGGCCTTGATTGCACAGGCGTTCGAGCAGCATGGCTTTGCCACCGTCGATCTCACGGACGACGAACTGTCGAAGCAGCACATTCGCTACATGGTCGGCGGCCGTTCGCCGCTTGCGCGCGACGAGCGTCTGTTCCGTTTCGAATTCCCCGAGCGGCCCGGCGCGCTGATCAAATTCCTCTCGTCGATGGCGCCCGATTGGAACATCAGCCTCTTTCACTATCGCAATCAGGGCGCGGACTACAGCTCGATTCTCGTCGGCATCCAAGTGCCGCAGGCCGACAACGAAGCGTTCGCGCGGTTCCTCTCGACGCTCGGCTATCCGCATTGGGACGAAAGCGCGAACCCGGTTTATCGGTTGTTTCTTGGATAATCGCGCGCCGGCTCGTTCAACATCGCCCCAGTCCTCCATCGACCGAACTCCATGACTCCCGAACACTCGCCGCTCGGCAAGAGCACGACCTACACCGAGCAGTACGACGCGACGCTGCTCTTTCCGATCGCCCGCAGCCGAGCGCGCGAAGCGATCGGGATCACGGCCACGCTGCCGTTCTTCGGCACCGACATCTGGAACGCCTACGAGCTGTCCTGGATCAACCTGCGCGGCAAGCCGCAAATCGCCATTGCGACCTTCTTCGTGCCGGCGGAATCGCCGAACATCGTCGAATCGAAGTCGTTCAAGCTGTACTTAGGTTCGTTCGCGCAGACGCGTGTCGAGTCGGTCGATGCGCTGCGCGACATGCTCAAACGCGATCTGTCGGCCGCCTGCGGCGCAAGCGTCTCGGTGCACCTCGCGACGCCCGCCGAATTCAAAAAGCTTCAATTCGACGAGTTCGACGGGCTGTCGCTCGACCGCCTTGATCTCGATGCCGATATCTACGCGCCCGACGCAACGCTGCTGAAGGCGGCCGAAGGCGAAGCGCCCGTCGAAGAAACGCTGTATTCGAATCTGCTGAAGTCGAACTGCCCTGTGACGGGCCAGCCCGATTGGGGCAGCGTGCAGATTCATTACGTCGGGCCCCAGATCGATCATGCTGGGTTGTTGCGATACATCATCTCGTATCGCTCGCATACGGGCTTTCACGAGCAATGCGTCGAGCGTATCTTCATCGACATCATGCGCGAATGCCGTCCGGTGAAGCTCGCCGTCTACGCGCGCTATACGCGCCGCGGCGGCCTCGACATCAATCCGTTCCGCACCAACTACAACCTGCCGATGCCCGACAACGCGCGCACGGCGCGGCAGTAACGCGCGGCAGTAACGCGCGGTAGCGGTAGCGGTAGCGGTAGCAGTAGGACACGCTGCAGCGCCATCACGCAGTAGCGAAAGCGCGAGGCGGCCGATTCGGCGATGCGGCTAGAACGGTTCGCTCCGAAGGCCGCCGGAAGATGCGCCGGGAACTTCGCTCCCGCCCGCGCCTTCGTTCGCATCGCCCGCCGCCTTTGCGCCGCGAGGCACGAACCGGCCTCCCCGCTCGCCCGTCGGCTCGCGATCCCGATAGGACAGCACGCCATTGACCCACACCGCGTCGATACCTTCGGCCTCTTGGCACGGGTTCTCGAACGTCGCCAGATCATGCACGAGCGCCGGATCGAACAGCACGAGATCGGCGTGATAGCCGACATGAATCTCGCCGCGCTTCTCGAGCCCAAAGCGCCGCGCCGACAGCCCCGTCATCTTGCGCACGGCCTCCTCGAGCGGCATCAACTGCACATCGCGTGCGTAGTGTCCGAGCACACGCGGAAACGTGCCCCATAGCCGCGGATGCGGCAGCGGATCGTTCGGCAAACCGTCCGAGCCCACCATCGTCGCCGGGTGCGCCAAGATTGCGCGGACGTCGTCCTCCGACATGTTGTGATAGACCGCGCCGGCCGGCTGCAAGCGTGCAGCCGCCTCCTGTAGCGTCACGCCCCACTTGCTCGCCATTGCCGATAGCCGTTTGCCCGACGCCTCGGGATACGGCGTCGACCATGTCACCGTGATTTCGATGTCGCCCGTGACTTGTTTGAGGTCAAGCGTCGTCGAGCTGCGGTCATACGGATAGCAATCGCAGCCGATCCGCTGCGTTGTTCGCGCGCGCTCGAGCGCGGCCAGCACCTCGCTGCTGCGCCCCCAGTTGCGCGGCCCCGCGCACTTGAGGTGCGAGATGACGACGGGCACGCGCGCATGCCGGCCGATGCGGCAGGCTTCGTCGAACGCGTCGAGGATTGCGTCGAACTCCGTGCGCATGTGCGTGGTGTAGAGCGCGCCCGCCTGCGCGAGCGGTTCGGCAAGCGCCATCACCTCCTCGGCCGGCGCGCTGAACGCCGACGCATAAGCGAGCCCCGAGCTGAGCCCGAGCGCGCCGTGCTCGAGCGCTTCGGCAAGCTGCGCACGCATCGCGTCGATTTCCTCGGATGTGGCCGCGCGATCGAGCCGATCCATGTGGTTGCTGCGCAGCGCCGTGTGACCGACGAGCGCCGCCACGTTGACAGCGGGACCCGCGGCGTTGACGGCATCGACATACGCGCTGAACGTCGGGAAGCGAAACGCATCGCGCTCGCCGAGCAGGTTCATCGGATCCGGCGGCTCGCCTCTCAGCGCCACCGGCGACGCGCTGATCCCGCAGTTGCCGACAATCACCGTCGTCACGCCTTGGGAGAGCTTGGGCAGCATCTGCGGCTCGCGGATCGCGAGGATGTCGTCGTGCGTGTGGACGTCGATAAAGCCCGGCGCCAGCGCGCGCCCGTCGGCTTCGACGATTTCCTCGGCGATCCAATTCGACAGATTGCCGACGGCGGCGATTTTGTCGCCGCGAATCGCGAGGTCGCGCACGACGGGCGGTTTGCCCGTGCCGTCGTAGAGCGTGGCGCCGTAGATCAATGTATCGGCGGCTTCGGGATGAGAATGCATGTTTCGTCTCCGAGTGCGGGCACGGGGCGGGAGCGACCGCAACGCGACGCGGCGGTGCCGGCTTGCCGAGAATCGTACTCGTAATTTCTGTACCATTGGAGCCCAACGTCGGCTGTTTACGCCGAAGCATCAACGAACCGGGATGACTGCGATGACATTGACGATGACGAGTTATTCCGCCGCCTCCATCGATCCGCTCAGCAAGGGCCTGGGTACGGTGCCAAGCAGGAGCGTGCCGCTCGAGGGGGCCGCGAATCTCGAATGGAATCTGCTCGACGAGGATGTCAGCCTACCGGCCGCCGTGCTCTACGCAGACCGTATCGAGCACAACCTCCAATGGATGCAGGACTTCGTCACCGAATACGGCGTCAAGCTCGCGCCGCACGGGAAAACGACGATGGCGCCGCAGTTGTTTCGCCGGCAGATCGCAACGGGCGCATGGGGCATCACGCTCGCGACGGCGCATCAAACGCGCGCGGCCTACCACGGCGGGATCGAGCGCGTACTGATGGCGAACCAACTCGTCGGCAAGCACAACATGGCGATGATTGCCGAATTGTTGTCCGATCGAGACTTCGAATTTTTCTGCCTCGTCGATTCGCCGGACGGCGTCGACCAGTTGGGCGCGTTCTTCAAGGCGGCCGGCCGCCGTCTCCAAGTGCTGATCGAACTCGGCGTGCCTGGTGGCCGCACGGGCGTGCGCGACGATGCGCAACTGAACGACGTGCTGGCGGCCATTGCTCGCCATCAAGGCACGGTGGCGCTGGCCGGCATCGAGATTTACGAGGGCGTGCTCGCCGACGAGCAAGCCGTGCGCGCGTTTTTGCGCCGCGCCGTGCAGACGACACGCACGCTCACGCACGCGGGCCGCTTCGAGCGCACACCTGCGATCCTATCGGGCGCGGGCTCGGCCTGGTACGACGTGGTGGCCGAAGAATTCGCCGCCGAATCGAAAGCGGGCACGATCGAGGTCGTGCTGCGCCCGGGCTGCTATTTGACGCACGACGTCGGCGTCTACAAAAAGGCGCAGAGCGACATCCTCGCTCGCAATCCGGTCGCGAAAAAGATGGGCGAAGCGCTGTTACCCGCGTTACAGCTTTGGGCTTACGTGCAGTCGATCCCGGAACCGGACCGCGCGATCGTCGGTTTCGGCAAGCGCGACGCCGCCTTCGATGCGGGCATGCCCGTCCCTGCGCAGCACTACCGGCCGGGCGCGAGCGCGCCGCGCGCGGTTGCGCCGAGCGAAGGCTGGGAAATCACCGGGCTCATGGATCAGCATGCCTATCTGCGCATCGCGCCGGGTGCCGATCTCAAAGTGGGCGATATGCTCGCGTTCGATATCTCGCACCCGTGCCTGACGTTCGATAAATGGCGGCAGTTGTTGATCGTCGACGGGCGTTATCGCGTGACGGAAGTGGTCGAAACGTTCTTTTGACCGTCGCCGCCCTCGAGCGCATCGACATCGCGGGCCGAATCCTCGCCCGCGGACCGGGGCGAGACGGCCACATCGCCGATGCGCGTTTCGAGCTTGGCGAGCGCATCGGACAGCCCCGTTAGCGCCTCATCGGGCAACGCGCCCATCGTTTCGCGCAGAAACGCATTACGCTGCGGCAGACTCGCGTCGACGACATGCCGCCCCTCGTCCGTCAGCCTCACGTTCGTGATGCGGTTATCGCGCGCGTCGACGCTGCGCGCGATCCAGCCAAGCGCCTCGAGCGACTTCAATTGACGCGTCAACGCGCCCGGATCGATGCGCAGCCTCTCGACCAGCCGCTTTTGCGACCATTCGCCTTCGCCTTCGTCGTCGGTGAGCGTGCGCAAAATGCGCCAACGCGGCATGGCGTGCCCGACCCGGGCTTCGAATGCCGATAAAAAAGTGCGGTAGGTTCGGCCGAACTGCTGCACGATCGCGACGTAATCTTCCATGATGCAACCCTTCTTTTTCCCGGGCGTTATTCGGCAGCAGGCACGGGTTGTTCGCCCCTGCGCGTGATGCTGACGTGCGGCACGCTCGCGCAGCGCCAGAGCGCGACGACGGCGATGAGGGCGCCCACCGCAAGCCCCGCATGAATCGCGGTGACGAGCGACACGCGCGCCTGCTCGAGCAGCGCGGCGCCGTTTTGCCCCGCATGCGCGAGCGAATCGAGCAGCGTGCGCTGCGCGTCACGATTGACGAGAATTTGCGGATCGCGCATCGTCTGCCACCAGGCGGATGCATTGGCGGCCCCCAACGCGTCTCGCACGCCACGCGCATACAGGTGCGAGATCAGCGTACCCGTCACAGCCGCACCGAACATGCCGCCGATCATACGCAGCGATTGCAGTAACGCCGTGGCGATGCCCAAATGCTCGCGCCCGGCTGTTTCCTGGGCGAAGACGGTCAGGTTCGGCAACACGAAGCCGAGCCCGATGCCGGCGAGCATCATGAGCCCCATCAGGAGCGGGTGCGGCATCATACGCGTGGCCGTCGCCGTGCCGACACACGCAAGCGCGAACAGCGCACAGCCGACATAAAGCATTGAAACGGGGCGGCGCACGCGGGTCACGATGCGCCCATTGACGATGCTGCCGATCGTGATGAACACGACGAGCGGTGTGATCAGCACACCGGCATCCTTCGGCGATAGCCCGAACCCACCCTGCAGTAGCAGCGGCGCGTAAAAGATCAACGAGAACATCGCGTACCCGCACAGCACGGACAACGTAAATAGCGAGGCGAGGCTGCGATTGGCGAACATATCTAGCGGCAGGATCGGCTGCGCGGCGCGCTGTTCCCACTTCCACAGCGCGACGCCCGATGCAGCGGCCGCGACGGCCAGCGCCGCCACCCCCTGCGAAAAACCGCGCTGCGACAGCGATTCGACGAGCAGTTGAAGAGAGCCGAGCGCAACGGCGATCAAGAGTGCACCGGGCCAATCGAGGCGCATTTTCCCTCGGGCCTCGATATGCCGCACGTGCGGCAGGTAGCGCCAGACGAAAAAGAGCGAGAGCAGGCCGACGGGCAAGTTCACGTAGAACGCCGAACGCCAGCCGTAGTACTGCGTCAGGAAACCGCCAAGCGAGGGCCCGATCGCATTGGCGATACCGAAAGCCGAACTCATGAGCACCTGCCAGCGCAGACGCACGACGGAATCGGGAAATAGATCGGGAATGCAGGCGAACGCCGTGCCGACCAAAATGCCGCCGCCGATCCCCTGCAACGCCCGCGCGAGCACGAGAAACAGCATGCTGTTGGCGGCCCCGCACAGCACGGACGCCGCCGTGAATACGACGATCGACGCGATCACGAACGGCTTGCGACCGAAGTAATCGCCGAGCCGTCCAAAGATTGGGACGGTGATGACGGAGGTCAGCAGATAGGACGTCGCGACCCATGCGTACAGCTCGAAGCCGCGCAATTCGGCGACGATCGTGGGCAGCGCGGTGCCGACGACAGTCTGATCGAATGCGACGAGCATGGTGACAAAGGAGATGCCGAGCATCGCGAGCAGCGATTCCCGGAACGGCAGAAGCTGCCCACGGGAGTGGTGGGCGGCGGTATGGACGGCCATTTTTTGTGTGCGCAATCGTTGATACGTCAAAGATTAACGAATGATAGCATGGGCGCCTACAATTCGCAGGCAGCGGCCTTGAGCGCGTACCGCCATATGGGCGGCTTTTCTCCTCTTCTTGCGTCTATTTGATAAATGGAACCGATCCCGTTCGTTGCATCCCACCTGGCCCCGGACGATTTGGCGACGCTCGCTCGCGCCAAGCACGCGCTCGAGACGCAACCGTTTGCAATGAAGCTGGCGGGGGCCGTCGGGATGCCCATCGAGCGGCTGCTCGCGCGGCTGCCGGCCGGCGCGCACGATACGATCGCCGACGCGACGCGGCGCGCACTTGATGCCAGCCTCCGGGCGGCGGTCGCGACGCTGGGGATGCCTGGGATGCCTGGGATGCCTGGGATGCCTGGGATGCCTGGGATGCCTGGGAAGCTCGGGAAACTCGGGACGCCCGGGTCGCCCACGTTGGCCGTCGAGGAGAAAACCGAGGGCTCGCGAGCGCCGAGCGCGAAGCCACGCGATTGGCTTCACAAGCTCGCCGTCGCGACCACGGGTGCGGCGGGCGGTGCCTTTGGACTATTTGCGCTGCCGGCTGAGCTCCCCGTCACGACGACGCTCATGTTTCGCTCTATCTGCGACATCGCGCGCAGCGAGGGCGAAGACCTGCGAGACGCCGAAGCGCGGCTGCAATGCCTTGCCATCTTCGGGATGGGCGGCCAGGCGCGGGATGAAGAAGCCGATTTCGGCTATTTCATCGCGCGCGGCGCACTGGCGCAGGCGATTTCTAAAGCGTCGTCGGAGCTGGCGAGCAAGGGTGTCGCCGCGCACGGCGGCCCGGCGCTCGTGCGGCTGATGAACGTGATCGCGGCGCGGTTTTCGGCGCAGGTAAGCGAGCAAGTCGCCGCCAAATCGATCCCCGCGATCGGCGCGGTGCTCGGCGCGGCCGTCAATACACTCTTCATCGATCACTTCCAGCAAATGGCGCATGGCCACTTCGCTGTGCGGCGTCTCGAGCGGCACTACGGAAGCCCGGCCGTGCAGGCTGCCTATCGCACCATCGAATAAAGGTCGGACGCACGGGCAACGCGCTCAGCCGCCTGCGCGCGCACGAACTGGGCGGCGCGCTCGAGCGCGCGCGTCGCCTCCGGCACGAATGGCGTCCAAAGCTGCCACACGTGCGGCATCTTCGGCCAGATTTCGCATTCGACCGATACCCCTGCCGCTCGCGCGCGATCGGCCACGCGACGCGTGTCGTCGAGCAGCACCTCGGTGCTGCTTGCCTGGATCAGAAGCGGCGGTAAGCCGCGAAGATCGGCATACAGCGGGGAAAGATACGGATGGGTCGGGTCGGCATCGCCGACGTAGAACTGGGCCGCGCGCTCGATCGCGGCGCCGCAGAACATGGGGTCGACCCCATCGTTCGATTCGATCGTCCCGCCCGTGGCCGCGAGATCCGTCCAAGGTGAAAACAAGACAGCCGCGGCCGGCAGCGGATCGCCCGCATCGCGCAGCGCGACGAGCGTGGCCAGCGCAAGACCGCCTCCGGCAGAATCGCCGGCGATGACGAGGGAATCGGCTGGCGTGCCATCCGCCAGCAAGCGGCGATAGGCCGCTATGGCATCGTCGAGCGCAGCCGGGAACGGATGTTCGGGGGCTAGCCGATAGTCGAGCGAGAACGTGCGCGCGCCCGAGCGGGCGGCGAGCGCGAAAACGAGCGGACGGTGCGACGCCGGCGAGCAGAAGTAATAGCCGCCGCCGTGGCAATACAGGATGGTGCGCACCGGCGCGGCCCCCGCGGCAACGTCGCCGCGTTCGAGCCATTCGCCGCGCAGCGGTGCGTCGCTTGGACGCTCGCGCACGGTCAAGCGCCAGCCGGCGGGCACCTTCTGCCGCCGCATGCTCGACGCAGCGTGCACGCGAGCGCGTTCGACGCTCACATGAGGTTTAAGCGTTTCCGGTCGAAATTGTTTCTTGAGCAACCAACAGGCAACAGCGCTTTGCCAGCTCATCGGGACGCACCTCGCACATGACTACAGATGCTCGTCATGGTACGTGTCTGCGCGAGAATATGGGCGCTGGCGGCGCGAGACTGCGCCGCAAAACGCACGTCAGTGCACGGAGGCTTTCCCGGGCCCGCATGAAAGCGGGCTCGGGGCGGTGATGCTCACACGACGCCACGCGTGATAGCGTGCAGACGCCGGATCGCGCGTGAGACGTCGATCAATCGGCCGGAACGACCTGCCCGCGAATTTCACCGCTTGGATGAGCCGCCGTGTGAACGTTGAAGTACCACTTGCCGGCCATCAGATCGCTTTGCTGCTCATCGGTGAGCGTCTTCTCGCCTTCGATCGGGCTGGCGAGCGTGTCCTTCGCAATCCCCACTTGGACGCCGGCATTCTTCCCTACGGCCGCGGGGCCGTGAAAGTGCGCCGCCGTGGCCGGACCGGAAAGGTCTTCATAGGTGATCTTCCATTTCAGATCTTTGGACGACGTATCGAATGTCGCCTTCAGATTGCCATGGCCTTTGGATGTCGTTGGCGGCACCTCGCTAGAAGGCTCCAAATCGGCCTTCAGATTCACGGTATCCGCGAACGCGGCACCCGCCGCCACCGCCCACAACAGAACGGCGACATTCAGCTTTCGCATGACGTGCATCGTGCTCTCCTGTTTGTTGAGGCCGCCGGTGCGAAAAGGCTCGGGCCCCTTCGCAAGCGGTGCCACATACTAGAACAAGTTGCGCCCGAGCGTGCGCGTGCCGCTCGGAGTTCGCCCCCTCAGCACACCTTGCGGAACATCGTGTCGACGACGGTGCCGGGACTGACCGCAACCCATGGCGCATCGGTCGAGCGCAGCGCGCCGGCCGGCGCACCGTCTGCGCGCAGGTAATGCGTATCCAGCGAGCGCCATTGTCTGTCGGCGCAATCGATTTGATAACGCGTGACCGATACGGAGACGGGCGCATTCGCGCCGGGCATCATCGACGGCGCCTTCCAACTGGTTTTCGCGGTGTATTCGATGTAGCCGTCGGAATCGGTTGAAATGCTGTCGGTGTCGACCGCATAAGCGAGATCGCGCGCGCTTTTCAACGGGGTCCATTGCGTGGCATCGGCATAGGTCACGGCGCACAGAGCAAGGGTAAAGACGATCAAAGGGCGGAGCCAATTCATGTTTGCGTCCTGATGTTCGAAATGGCCCGGCTGTCCGAAAATCGCTAGTGATTTTGTTTGGCGTGACTGGCTGCACGACCGCCAGATTCTAGCAGAGCATGCCAGCATCGCGGGCACGAAAATATCGAGAATTAGGCCACGCTGGCGCAAAGTACGGATATATAACAAATCCGCCTTTGCCAATATCGTTTGCGCGCAAGTCATAGCATTGTCATAGCCGCGTCGCGACGCGGATCAAGCCGATAGCGTACCGGCACCGCTTAGCCGCCAGCCGCCTCGAAATCTTTGGCGCGCAAGCTCACCGTGCGTGCGTAGGCGCTGGAGCCGCCATAGCTCTTGAGTGCGGCCCCCACGTCGCCGCGAGCCGATTGCAGGTAGCCGTGCAAGATGGCCGAGCCTGCATCGATGTTGTCAGCCGGTTCGGTCAGATCGAGGTCTTTGACGAGTCTTTTATGCGCCGCCGGCACGACCTGCATAAGGCCAGTCGCGCCGTTCCTGCCGCGCGCGTGATCCTGAAAGCGCGATTCGATCGAAATGATCGCCAGCACGAGTGCGGGCGGCAGCGAGTACTTCGATGCGGACGACATGACTGCCGAAGAAATCTGCTCCGCTTTCGCGCGAGCGAGCCCGAATTTGCGCGTGAGCATGTCGCGGATGTGATGCGCCTGCGCGGGAGCAGGCCCACTGGCCGTTGCCGCCGCTACTGCCGTCGGCCCCGAGCTGGGATCCGCGTACAAAATCGCTTTGGCCCCAGCTGCCGCTTCGGTATGCGAAGCCGCTGCTGCAACGACAATCCCTTCGAACATGCGCGATGTCTCGGACTCCTGTCCAATTGCAGAGGCAGCAAGGCCAAACGAAATCAGTAACGCGCAGATATATCGACTCATTGTGCTCGCGGCATGGGGCAGTGCGCCGCATTATAGCGGCTCGTTTCGAACCTTTCAGGGGACGGATTAGATCCATCAGTCGATTAAATGGTGGTATTTACGCGAGCGGCTTCTGCGCGGCGCCCCGGCCCCGAGGGTGGTTAGTAGGCGTTTTTCGCCGGGAATTGCTCTAGGTTAAGCGGCCCTTAAGCACGGCAGCAGACAATCGCCACGATTTTCAACACTCGTAACGGCGACGCATGGCACCTCATGATCTCGAAGCGCTCAATCGCGCACTCTTTCTCACCATCGACGCAACGCCCGCGACACCCGCCTGGCTCATCGACATCGCCTCCGCAATCGCGAACGGCTTAATCTGGTCGGTTCCGTTCATAATCGCGTGCCTCTGGCTGTCCGGAGACGCACGGCAGCGCGAGACGGCGCTCAAGGCATGCGCCGTGACACTTGCGGCACTCGGCGCGAATCAATTGATCGGGCTAGCCTGGCAGCATCCCAGGCCCTTCATGATCGGTCTCGGGCATACGTTTCTCGCCCATGCACCCGACTCGTCGTTTCCGAGCGATCACGCGACGGTCTTTGCGGCCGTCACCATCGCGTTGCTCGCAGGCGGCATGAGGCGCCTTGGCGGATGGACGCTAGCCGGCGGCGTCGCCGTGGCGTGGTCCCGCATCTTCCTTGGCGTCCATTTTCCGCTCGATATGATCGGCGCTCTCGCCGTAACCGCAGCGGTCTATACCGTCCTCTCGCCGGTGTGGAGGCGAGCAGGGGCACCGCTGACTGAACTGGCTGTCGCTGTTCATCGTCGCTTGCTTGCGGCGCCGATCCGGCTAGGCTGGCTGCGGCCGTAGCCGGGCGCGTTTGCCGCGCAAGC
>CAYRLJ010000066.1:21788-25807 GCA_964425025.1 uncultured Burkholderia sp.
TGGGCGCACGCGCCTGTCCACCGCAAGCTCGCGGCGCAAGCTCGATCAATAGCCCTTTGTTATGAAATTTTGGCGGTTTTGGGCGCTGACATTATGCAGCGCTTATCGGTAACAACAATAAACAAATTGCCAGGTTTCGTAAGCAAAGATGTGCGCGCAACAACGCGAAACATAACCACGTCATAAAGCGCCAAACCTTCCTTACTTCCGGCTCCGCGCATTGCCCGCCTCAGGGCGGAATGGTTCTATCTCGGTACAGACCACCAGCTAGAGACGCGCTTCCAAGCCGCGAGAAGGGACCATGCCGAAAACCATCGAATCCATGCAGCAGCACCCCAATCCGCTCGAGCCAGCCGGCTGCGACAGCGCGGCGTTCGTATTGCGGCGATCCGCTGTGCCGCGATCCGGCGCGCCGTCGGGCGCCATCACGGGCAAAAAGCCGGCCGTTCCGTCTTGGCTGGGCAAAAGCTTGCGCCAGGTCGCGCGCGTGGCGAAGCGTTCGATGTCGGACGAGCTTTTCCTGCGGCTTTCGCACCGGTTCCACGTGGGACGCTTTCCGAACTTGCGCAACCCGAAGACGTTCAACGAATTCATCCTTCAGCGCTGCCTGCACCCGGAACCGCATTGGAGCGCGCTGGCCGATAAGCTCGCCGTGCGCGAGTTCGTCAAGGAGCGGATCGGTGAAGAGCATTTGATTCCCCTCCTCGCAGTACCCGACGTCTTCACGAAAGCGGTTTTCGATTCGTTGCCGAACTCGTTCGTCATGAAGGCGAACCACGGTTGCGGCCACGTGAAGATCGTCGAGGACAAGCGCCGTACTTCGTTCGAGCATTTGAACCAGCTCGCCCAAAAGTGGCTGGCTGAAGATTTCTATCAAGTCTCGCGCGAACGGCATTACCGGCCGATCAAGCCCAAGCTGTACTTCGAGCAGTTGCTCGTCGATGAGGCGGGCAACATCCCCTCCGACTTGAAGATGAACATGTTCGGCCACGACGCAACCGGGCAGCCGATCATCTACTCAGGCATCGTCGCCGATCGATTCGGCTCGCCGCATGGCGATGTCTTCGACGTGCACTGGAATCAGCTCGATTTGGGCGTCGGCCACTATAAGAGAAGCAAGATCCCGCCACCGCCGCCGCCTCATTGGGACGAGATCGTGCGGCTGGCCACGCGCTTGGCCGACGGACTGGGCTATGTGCGCGTCGACCTCTATGTGCCCGACGGCAAGGTGTATTTCGGCGAACTGACCTTCACGCCCGGCGCGGGCGTCTTTCCGTTCCATCCCGATCGCTACGACTACGAATGGGGCGAACTCTTCGAAACCATGATCGCAGGCAGCCGGTAGCCCGCTACAACGAACACCAACAAGGCTCGCAGGTAACAACATGCAGACCACTATCACGCCAACCGACGATTCCGTTTCGCTAGCGATCGCCCAGATCGAGCGAACCCTCAGCGCATCGACCGACATTGAAACGCAGCCCGATCCGCAATTGCGAGAAACGTATGCCACCGGTCTTGCCTGGATGCAGCGTTTCATCATGCGCCCGCATCCCGATCTCGGACGTAAAGGCGCCGTTTGTCCTTTTGCGAAACCGTCTCACGACGAACGTGCGTTGCTGTTCAGCGCGTTCGATTGCACGGGTATGTCGTTCGACGCGTACATCGCCGCCATGATGCGGCTGCCGTACCTGTTCGATCGAGTGGCCAAGGCGCGGCCTGAACCGTCGGAGCTGTTGTCGCTCGCGGTGTTTCCGCTTGGCATGCCGGCCGACGCCTATTACAAGTTCATCGATTGTGCGCATGTGGTCTTGAAGCCGTTCTTCATGGAGTGCGGCCTGATGCTCGGCGAATTTCATCCGGCGAGCACCGTGCGCGGCGCGCATTCGACATCGTTTCGACCGATGCGCTCGGATGTGCCGCTATTTGTGATCCGCGCCATGGCGCTGCACGACATGCTGTTCATCGACGGGGAATCGACACCGCTCGGCATGCGCGTGCACGAACTCGAATGCTTCCTGCGCTGGAATGCACAGCGCTTGTCCGCCGATGAACGTGAGCGCATCACGGCTCGCCTCGATCAGCGCAAGGCGCAGCTCACCGCCGACGAGCCCGTTACACCCCAATTGACGCAAGCGGACAGCATGTGACGCCGGCCCCGACGCATCACAGCGATGCCCCCGCATCGGTCGTGCATGCGGCCGATCCTTATTCGATTTGGAGAAGAAACAAAATGGAGCAGGAAGCCCCCGTGATGGAAGCTGTGACCGATGCGACGCAAGAGTTGTCGTGGGAAGAATGGCAAGCGCTTTGCGAAATGATGAACGGGTACATCAAGACCCAAGTGCTATCCACCGCGTGTGACCTTGGCGTGTTCGACGTGATCGAGCGCGGCGCCACGGTCGCCTCGCTGCATCAGCAGCTAGAGATCGACGAGCACGGCTGCCGCGTGTTGTTACTGGGCCTCAAGCAATTGAAACTCGTGAGCGTGAGCGAAACCGGTGCGATTACCAATGCGCCGCTGACGCGTCGCTGCCTGCTGCGCGAGGCGCAGCAGTCGATGGTTCCGTTCGTCCACCTAAACGATAAGATTCAGCATCGCGCCTGCCTGCATTTCACGCGCGCCCTGCGTGAAGGCCGCAACGCCGGCCTCGACGAATTTCCCGGCGATACGCCGACCTTATATGGACGCATGGCCACCGACCCCAACCTCGAGCGGCTGTTCCATGAAGGCATGGGCGCCTATACGCGTCTCTCGCCGCGCATGATGGCGGTCAAGGAGTTCAGCGACGTGTCGATGCTGCTCGATGTCGGCGGCGGCGATGGCACGAATGCCATTCGGCTGTGCGAGCGCTATCCGTCGCTGAAGGTCACGCTGATCGACCTGCCGTCCGTGATCGAGAAAGCGCGTGCGAATATCGCGGCGCATGGTCTTGAAGATCGCGTGACGTGCCAGGCCGTCGACATGTTCGAGGATCCTTGGCCGCTCGGCTGCGACGGCGTGATCTTCTCGCACGTTCTCGAAATTTTCTCCCCCGAGAAGATTCAATTCCTCTACAAGAAGACCCGTGCTTACCTTGAGCGCGGACACCTTTTCGTGTGGTCGCTGATGTGCAATGACGATGAAAGCGGCAACCTGCAATCGGTCAAGTCGTCGCTGTACTTCGTTACGGTTGCGAGCGGGCAAGGCATGGCCTATCCCGTGCGCGATCACGTGCAGTGGCTGAGCGACGCGGGCTTCAGCGTGGCGGCGAAATACGACGCGCGCGCGATCGATCACTGCGCGCTCGTCGCTCGTTGATGGTTCGTTAGAAGTACGGATGAAGGAACGCGATGCGCCGCACAAGGCTTCGCTGATCTACCGGCGGACGAAGAACCTTGGGTGGTGCAGTTGCTGCTCACCCGATTCGAACCGAGGCCGATTACGAGGCCGCCTTGAAGGCGGTGTCTGCGCTCGTCGACATGGATCCTGCTTCGGGCACGCCGGAAGGCTACGAGTTGGAGATTCTGGCGATCCTCGTCGAGAAGTGTGAGGCGGAGCACTTCCCGATGGCGGCGCCGAACCCGATCGACGCGATCAAATATCGTATGGGACAGGCGGGCCTGTCGGTCCGCGACATGCAGCCGTACATTGGGAACAGCAACCGCGTGTATGAAGTGCTGGCTGGCCGGCGCGCATTGAGCCTCGGTATGATCCGCAAGCTGCACGATGGGCTGCATATTCCCGCCGACGTCCTGATCGGAGTCGCGTAGCTGCGACATCGGCAACAGTCGCCGAAGAGGTGCCGGCTGTCGCGAATAGACCAATGAGGGCGGCATCTGCGCTGCCGCCGATTACATGATGAGACGCGCAAGGACAGAGATGAGTAGGCTCCGGCGCCGTCTTCTCCTTGCGTTAAGACGGTCCAGCGGACTGGTGACCTCGCGCAGCAGGTCGGTGGCCACCTGGACGTAGAGCGCGGTATTCTCGAGCTTCGCATGGCCGAGCAGCACCTGGATCACGCGGATGTCCACCTTCT
>CAYRLJ010000067.1:0-24623 GCA_964425025.1 uncultured Burkholderia sp.
AGTGCCGCGTTCAGTGAGGTGAAGCCGGCGTTGGGGCCGCCGGGAGTGACGTGGACGTCGGGCGGAGTGCTTTTGGACCAAAGGTCTTTGAAATAAGGGTTCCCGATATCGAAGTTGGCCATGATCTGCTTGCGGAGATAGTTACCGGCTTCCACGGGATCGAGCTTACCCGCTGGAATCGCATATTCGACATGGATGCCAGCCAGTTCACGCCACTTGCGTTTGTCCGATGGAGCGACTGTGTAGAAGTAATGGGGGTTCATCGCGTAGCGGTCGCCGAACAGCAAGAGCAACTGCTCGACGTACTTGATGTGGAATCCCTTGAATGTGTCCTTCCCATTATTGCCGTCCGCGATACCCGCGACAGGCATAACGGAGGTGAAGTTCCTAGGATCGGTCCGCACCATGTCATCGTTGCGGTTCGGCTTCACCAGCCCCATTGCCCACAACGTCTGCCATTCTGTCGGATAGTCTCGGCGCTGTAACGGATTTAGCCATTCGAGTCCCACAACTTGCGCGAGAAATGGCTTCCCTGCATCGCCGTCGGCCATAGTGGGAACGGCTCTCGCGCCGGGCGTCACCACTGTTGCTTTCTGTGCAGCGAACGCGGTCCCAAACAAGAATAGCGCTAGCGCAACCAGGCCCGGCAGCATTACCAGTCGTTTCATCATGTCTCCTAACGTCAACTGCTCGGGGTTTAGCCAGTACTCATGCATCGTCAACATCAACATCAATGCCGCAGCCAGCACCATCGCACCAATGGACAGGCCAAGTCGGCGCGGCCAGGTCGAAATCAGCATCTTCATAGTGCGCTCCCAGCAGTCATCAGAAAACCGCCGTCTCGCTCGTCAATGATCTTCGAGGGCATGCTTGCGTCAGCATCAGATTTGAGCCACTCAACTAGCGGCTGCGCGTTCAGCTCGCCGTACTGGAAGTGTTCCGCAAACCGACGATTCGGGTCTTCCGGCGGTAGCCCTTTGACAAACCTCCAATCTGCGGCCTTCCTAAGCATGACAAAATCCGCCGCCGAAAGATCACACAGCCCAATCGCCACATCGTACGCAAGCGCCTTCTCCGCGTGCTCCGGGTTGGTCACGATGGTCGAGTGATTGGTCGCATTGTTGTCGACACCCGCCGTCAGGATCTGATTGATCTGCGCGTTGCGCCACTTTTGATAGTCCGCGCTCGCCTGCGTCGGATCATCTTCGCCGACCACCTTTCCATGGCTATCCACCCACCCCGGCTCGTTCTTCCGACGCGCCAGCATCCGCAGCGTCGCATGGTCCTCGTACCGCTGCGACGCTTCGCTCTGCTCGTTGCCCAATCGCTTGCCGGCATAGCTGTCATACGGATCGGCCGGGTCCAGCGCCTTGCCGTCGCTGGCCTTGCTCGCGTCACGCGCGTCCGCCGGCGGGTCGCGGCCCTCGTTGAAGTCGCTATAGTCTTTGCCATCCCAGACCGCCGACACCTGGCCGTAGCGCATCGCCTTCGGCGGGAAGGTCGCAGGCAGCGCCGGCGCATCGATCAGCACTTTCCATTTTTTATCCGGCTCCGCATTTACAGGAATGTGTGCGAACAGGTTAAACAGGTACAGCAGCGGTGCGGTCGCGACCGTCCCGAACTGCGCCAGAAAGTGCCCCTCGTCAGACGCCAGCCCGCGTCGTAGCGCAAACTTAGCGAGCGGAGACGGAGGAAACCAAAAGCCCTCCTTCTCGTTCCGATCGTGCCGCCAATCGTTGCCCCAATACTCGTAATGCTTGCCCGCCTCGCCCACGATATAGCCGGAAGAAAATACGCGCTGGCTGAACACCCCGTCGGCGTTCGTGTCGCTACGCTCCTCGTCGCTCATGCCTCGCCAGCCAATTCCCTGAACCGTCATTGCGGAGATCACCTGATCATGCGGACAGCAATAGAGCGTGACGCGGCCGTATGTTTTTCCGTTGAGGCCGTACGCCGCGCGGTCGGCGGCGGCGTTATACGACTGCCCGCCGCTGTCCGAACTGCGCGTGTTTGCCATCTCCGGGTCGAGCACCGACGCATCCGGTTCGAGGCCGGCACGCTCACGCAGGATATTGAAATACGCCTTGAGCGTGCTCGCACGCGCGACATAACTTTCGCGCCCTCGGTTGCCCTTGCCGTCCTTGATTCCGCGCTGCGCCCAGCTATCCGTGCCGTTGTTCGGTACCAAGCTGTAGGGCGGGTTGCACAGCACATAGGAATCCGCGACGCACCGCCCGCTTTTGCCCAGCGGGTCCGTCACGTCGGGCAGGCGGTCACCGAGGAATGCGGCGGCGATCCCCACCATGTTGCCCTGGCTATGGCAGACCACCGTGATCGCCGTATCGGCCTGCTTGCGTCGGATCGTTTCCATCAGCTTCGCAAGCCGCAGCGCGCCCAGCACCATGTAAGCGCGCGGCGGACACGAATACACCGTGCGGGAGGACACCGAGTTCAGGTGCTGCACGGTAAGCCATAGGAATAGCCGGTCATTCAACCCCTCGTTCCACAAATCGGGCAAGCTCGTCGTGCCGTTCGCGAACGGCCCCCCGCCCCAGTAGTTCTGTTCGTTCAGGAAGATGTTGGTGCCGTACTTCTTCAGCTCCTCCTTGTTCGCCTTATATCCCCAGCGAAAATGGATCACCGGCGAAAACGACGCATCCGGCTTGATGTAGTTGCCGGACCACATTTGCGGATTGATATACCCATCGGCCGTCAGACTGTCGATGTAGCTGACCGGCGTCAGCTGGCCAGCCGCTGGCCCCGTATAGGCCAATTGATCGTCTTTTCGCCCCAGGCGCGCATTTAGCGCCGCGACATAGTCCTTCCTCAGCGGCCTCGAACCACTCCCCTTCGGAGTTCACGCCATGCACGAAGATGACAATACCGGGCAGCGGCATCTGCTTGATGCAAATGAGTGCCTTGTCGGAATCGAACAGTGTCGTGCCCTGCGTGCTGCCCACGAGCACGCGCGTTGGATCGTAAGAAGTGCTCATCCCTAAACCCCGTTCACGTCTTTTGCTTGAAGAACTGCACGGCCAGCGCCTGGAACTGATCGCCGCTGATTTTCTCCAGATTGCCCGTCCCGTCGGTCTGCCCCTTGACGATTTCGCCGGCCGCTTTTTGCACCTCTCCTTGATAACCTCTTGCGGCCTGTCCGTCCGTGGCGCGCACGAGCTGTGGCACTCGCCCAAGCGGTGCATGGTCGAACTTGGGCAGGTCCGCACTCATGCTCGCCGGTCCGCCCCATGTGTGGCCGGCCGATTTGACGGTGAAGCTGCCTGGGCAGCCCAATTCGATATCGCCGCCGTGCAGCTTCAAATACGCGCCGCCCGACGTAACGAAGACGACCTGATCGCTCGCCACGCCCGCGATCTTTCCGCCCGCAGCCGTAAGCTGGATGTTCTTCGCCGAATCGATCTGCGTGTCGTCGGCTTGGCTTTGCAGCGTGACCTTGCCTTGATTGGCAACCGCGGAAACACCTTCCGACTGCGCAAACATCGCCAGCCCTTGCCCGGCTTGGAGGCTGATGCGCTGCCCGCTCGCGACCTGGACGTGTTGCCGGGCAACGTGATCGATGTTCTCGCCCGCATACGTCACGTGTGTCTTAGGCGTGACGTTCACGGAACCGGCCTGCGCGCCGAATGCCATCAACGCCTGTGAACTGCCTACACCCGATGCGTGCCAGCCTTTGAACGCATCGGCCACCGCCCTCTGTCCCGTGGTATCGCCAGCCTTGCCCCCATGCTGCCCCGCATAGTCCCCCAGCGACTTGAACAACTCCGTGCACTCGGTAAGCAACTGATTCAACTCATCCCGATCGAGCTGATGCCCCTGGGCCTTGTTGCGGGCGTACGTCGTCAGCAAAATCCCTTTCGCCGCCCGCAGCGCCGCTGCCGCATCGGTGCGCACCTCCGCGCCTTCACCGCGCGGCTCGCCCACGCCATCCGTCCTCGCATGCGTCAAAAAACCGAGATTGACTTCGGTCGTTTCGTGCGCGCTGGCCAACTGGGCGCTGATTTCCGATGGCGTATTGTCCAAACGCAGTTGGTTATACCGCTGGCCCTTCACTTCCCGCGTCTTGACTCCCGACACATAGCGATTGCCCGGCAGCGAGCCCGTATTGCTGAAGGTGGCCGGCAGGTTCGCACCGTTGTGAAAAATGCCGGCGACATAGATCTTGTCGGGATCGCCCCCAAGGAAATCCAGCAGGACCTCCATCCCCTTGCGCGGTAGCCAGCTCTCGCCGAAGTCATCGCCGGCCAGCCCCGTCATGACACGCACCCAAGCGCTGTCGTTATAGTTGCCGTTCGTCCCCATGCCGTCCGCGTGTTCGTGATCGCGCGAATCGAGCCCCTGCACTTGAACCCTGATCCGTCCGTACTTGTCGCAAAAGACCTCTTCCCCATCGGGCGTCACCACGATGCCGATGATCGGATGGACCCGCGGCAGATCGACGTGCGGATCGTAAGTCGGCGCAAGCGGCATGTCGCGCGGCACGCCGCTGAAGGTGTTTTCATAGCGGCTTTGCGTCGAGTCGCCAAACACCGTCGGCCGCGCCGCGGTATCGATCGACACCGGCGGCGAATCGAATGACCAGCGACTTGCCGTGAACAACGCCTGCGCACGCTCGTGCAGGTCCTTCGGCAAGTTGTTTTCGGCCCGATGATGCAGGTTCGTGATCGTGAACCGGCAATCGTCGTTCGACGAACGATCCTTGCCCGCGTATCCCGTCACCTCGATCCATTCGCCGACGGCGAGATTGCGCACGCCGCTGGCGCCGTCGATGCGCGCCGCTCGCGCTCCGTGCGACCTTACACGGGCGACGCCCAGCCGATCGTAGTCGTCCCACGAATCCGCGATATGCGGCACGTCGAGCCGCGAATCCATCAGCAGTTGGGCGAGATCGTTACCCGCCCCACCTTGATCGAGGCGTGTGGGCCCCTGAATGCTGTCCATCCTCGAGCGCTTGTGGTCCCAACTGAACCGCCGTATCGAACCCGGCACGAGTTGCCGGGCGGCGCACAGCAACGTCACCCCATCGCGCTCGCCAACCGTGGCATCCGGCCGGTAGGCCATCGTTTCGATGGGAGACCGATCGAGCTTGATCGCATTGTCGTAAAGGACAAGCGTGTGGGCCACGTCACCGGATTTGCCCGGTTCCTTTTGTCCAGGTTTGCCGGCGCGCACGAACCAACCGATTCCCTCGCGCCGGCATAAACGCCGAATAAATGCGGCATCGGATTCGTCGAACTGAACGGTCTGTTCTCGAACGGGAAGCTTCGATCGATCAACGTTGGAAGTATCGAGATAGAACGCCCCGGCGATCACCGTACTGTTTTGCCGCCACTCGTTAATGAGCGTCTTCACGACATCCAGCGCGTTGCTTTGCCGGAAAATTCTTGTATTGAGACGACGCTCTAATATCGATAGTGCATCTCGAATGAAAAACTGGTAAGTCGCAAGGGAACCATCGCATTCGCCTTCTCGTGCATCTACGATGATGCCGTTGATCGCGTGCAAATTTCCGGTATCGGTCACGAGTTGAACCGATACCGGCTGGCCGATAAACGTGTTCAGCGGCATTCTGGCGCGCGTGCAAACACATGAAATGCTGCCGTCGATACCGCCGAAAAGGCTTTCCTCGATATCAACGCGCTGGGGCAGCAGCAAATCATCGAGTTCTTGCGCGCGCCCACTCCATTTCAAACGGATGGCGCGGTTTTTCTGAGATGGCAGAGGGCCGAACGATGCACGCGGCAGTTTGGGATAGTTCACAACTTGTTCTCTCAGTATTTGCGAGCAATGCGTAGCTAACACGCCACGACTAAAGTCGGACGAGCGCGCGCAATCCCTCGGAAGAGCCGAAATCTATCAGCGGGCGTCAATTGCGTCAACTGGGTAAATCCGCCCAATTAGACGGAGAGAAAATGAACCATTTTTGAACAGCAATCTGTGAGTGATGCCGATTACTGCTTCTCGATCCTATGCGGTGCGCATGCATATCGCAGACGCCCGTAATATCACCGTGCGTTCAACGCGGCAATTCAGCCGCGCCCATCCGCCGCGCGATAACGCCTGCGCGCTGCGAGAGATACGCGGACGAGCGATGTTGATCGAAGTATTTCGGGTTCGGCAGCATGACGGCGAGCCGAGCCGACTGCCAAGCTGTCAGCTGTGAAGCGGAACACCGATAGTAGTACTGAGCGGCCGCCTGCGCGCCGTACACGCCGTTGCCCCATTCCACGGAGTTCAGATAAATCTCGAAGATTCGTTCTTTATCCAGCAGCGTTTCGAGCATCCAGGTGATGATGAGCTCCTGGCCCTTGCGCAGGTAGCTCTTTTGGCGCGAGAGAAACAGGTTACGCGCCAACTGCTGCGAGATCGTCGAGCCACCCGCAACGATCTTGCCGCGCTTCTTGTTCCTTTCCCACGCCTGCAAGATCGCGTCGGTCTCGTAGCCGTTGTTGTTCGCGAAGTTCGCATCCTCCGACGCAATGATCGCGCGCTTCAAGTTGCGAGAGATGCGATCGTAGGGCACCCATTCATGCTGGATCCCGACGTCAGGCCGATCCTGCGCGAGGCGCCATGCATCGGCGCGCATGAAAGCCGTCGAACTCGGATTGACGACTGCCCACAGGGCGATCTGCGCAAAGTAATAGGCTTGTGTGGCGACCCACGCGAACGTGCACACGGCCGCCGTATAAAGCAGCCAAGCGCCCATGCCTTTGCGCGTCGTCTTTCTCGTTTTTGTCATCGATGCGTCTTGACTGTTCGCACACGTATCGACAGCGCCGCGTACGACGTTGCGCGCGCCGCCCCGTCCCGTCCATCGCTTAGTGGGATGCCCCCAACAGCGCACGCAGCTCAGCAAGCACGGGAGCCGCCGCGGGATGCACGCCGCGCCACACCCAAAACGATTCGGCGGCCTGCTCGACGAGCATGCCTAGCCCATCGGAAATGCGCGCGCCCAGCGCTTGCGCATGCCGCATGAACACCGTGGGCTGAGCGCCATACATCATGTCGTAGGCGAGCGTGCCCGAACCGAATGCCCGCTCGTCGCATTCGGGCACCTCGGCCGTCAGCGAGCCAGCCGTCGCGTTGACGATCACGTCATACGGCATGGGCTCGACAGCCGCAGGCGCGCCGCCGGTCAACGCACAGCCGGCCTCTTGCGCCGCTTGCGCGAATTGCTCGACGAGCAGCTCCGCCTTGCGCGCGGTCCGATTGACGATCGTCAAGAGCCGCGGGCCGCGCTCGAGCATCGGCAGCACGGCGCCGCGCGCCGCCCCGCCCGCGCCGAGCAGCAAGATACGCGCGCCGTTCAGGCTCACATCCAAGTTCGTTTCGATGTCGCCGACGAGACCCACGCCGTCGGTGTTGTCGCCATAGATGCCGTCCGCATCGAATCGCAAGGTATTGACGGCGCCCGCCGCACTAGCGCGCGGAGAGCACCGATCGGCTAACGCGAAAGCATCGAGCTTGAACGGCACGGTGACGCTGAGCCCGCGCCCGCCCGCCGCGGCGAACGCGCGCACGGTATCGACGAAACCATCGACCGGCGCGAGCAGACGCCGGTACTCGATGCACTCCCCCGTTTGCTCGGCGAAACGCGTGTGAATCGTGGGCGATTTGCTGTGCGCGATCGGATTGCCGATCACCGCATATAGATCCGTCCCCGGCTGAGCCGGCGCAATCTGAAGCATATCGCGCGCCCCTTGCTCAGTTGCGCCGCTCATTGCGCCACCTGCGCGGATCGCGGTGCACCGCTTTGCGCGTCCAGTGGCGGCTCCCCTTCGCCGGAGAGGCCTCCATCCGCCGATCCTGCCGCGGCTTCACCCGATGCTTCCCCCGCCCCTTCGGCCGATGCCTCACCGCCTTCCTGCCCCGCTTCGGCGCTCGCTTCTGCCTCGCTTTCGGCCGACGCATCGGGGGCGTCGACGATCTCGGCTTCTTCCTCTTCGTCCTCGGCCGCCGCTGCGGCCGCACCGGGCGCATCGAGCACGCGAATCGGCCGCACCGACGCCTCTACAGTCAATTCATCGACCGACATCAGTTCGAGCACGATCCGCGTGCCGCGCGCATGCACGCCGAGCCCCGGCACGTGAAGCAGCAGCGGCACTTCCTCGAGCCGCACGAGATCGCCCTTGACAACGGCCGCGACGATTTCCTTCTTCTGTTCCTGCGTGAGCCACCGCAAGCACCAGAAGTACTCCATACGCCGCTGGTGATCGGCATAGGCGGTGTAGGTATCGTCGAACCCTTGCACGACGGCGAACAGATCGGCGTCTTTCGGCTTAAACGGGGCGACGAGTTTGGCCGCGACGCCGTGCTGAACACAGGCGAGCAACTGCCATTGATTGACGAGGTCGGTGTAGCGGCGCAGGGGCGACGTGCTCCACGCGTACTGCGCGACGCCGAGCCCTTCATGCGGCGCGGCGCTCGTTTGCATGCGCGTGCGCTTCGGGCCGGCCGCGGCGAATGTGCGTTGAGTCCGGTAAATGCCGGGCACGCCGTGATCGTGGAGCAGCGCCCCCCAAGTCGAATTCGCGAGAATCGCAAGCTCGGCGACGATCAGATCGAGCGGCGAGCCGCGCCGACGCGGCGTAATGGTGACGTGCTCGCCGTCGACGTAAAAGTTGTAATCGGTGTTGCCCGGCACTTCGCGCCTGAGCCCGTAGCCCGCGCGGGCCGCTTGGCGTTTTTCGAACAACGCTTGGGCGAGCGGCCACAGCATCGCGATCTCGTCCTTATGCGGATACTCTCCGCTACCGGCGGCGAGCGCCTCTTCGGTCACATAGGCGTCGAGCGTGTTGTGGCGCAGGTTGCTCTTCACGTAGACGAGTTCGGCGCGCGTTTCGCTAGCGACGATCTCCTGCGTGTCGCGGTTGACGATGATGTAAAGCGACAGCGCGGGGCGCAGGCCGCCCTCCGCAAGCGTGAAAACCTCGACGACTTCGTCGGGCAACATCGTGATCTTGTCGCCAGGCATGTAGACCGTCGACAGCCGTGCACGCGCGATCGCATCGACGGCGTCGCCGCGCACGATGCCGAGCGCGGGCGCGGCGATATGCACGCCCACGCGGACGCGATCGTCGGCCAGTATCTCGACGGAAAACGCGTCGTCGATTTCGGTTGTGGTGATGTCGTCGATCGAAAACGCCTGCGCATGCGCCGTCGGCAAATCGTCGGGCACGGGCCCCACAGTCACGGGCGGAAAGCCGGTGCCGTGCGGGAAGAATTCGGACAGAAACCGCGCTTCATGCAGCGCGCGCGCGGACTCAATGCCGCCGCACTCGAGCATGAGCCGCGCCTGCGAAATGCCGCGCGCCGCCGCGGCGCCCTCGAGTGCCTTGTACTCGATCCCGTTCTTATCGGGCTTCGTGAGCAACGCGAGCGCCTTGCCGCGCAACGCGTCGGGCAGTCGGCCGGCCTTCAATTCCTCTTCGTATTGCGCCTGCACGAGTGCCTGCTGACGCTTGCGCTCAAGTGCCGCGAGCGCCATTTTCAGTTGCTCTTCAGGTGCGCGCTGGTACTGCCCTCGCCCCTTGCGGCGGAAATAAACCGGCGCCGCTTGCATGCGCAACACGAGCGCCGCACGCTCGACGGGGCCCGATTGCGCGCCGAAATACTCGCTCGCGAGCGCAGCGAACGGAAATTCGTCGGCCGGCGCGCACTCCCACAAAAAATCGAGATCGATCTGCTGGGCGGCCGCATCGGCATCATGCAGCAGCTCGGCCGCGCTCGGTTTGTCGAACTCGATCAGTACGTCCTTAGCCCGCACCTTCGCACGCCGGCCGCCCGGCAGCTCGACTTGCAGCGCATCGCCTTGGCGCGACAGCACGCTGCCGGCCTTCAAACCGCCTGATTCCTCAAAGAAAACGTTCACTCGACACTCTCGTTACGAATTGGGCCCTCGCAGCGAGCCTGCGGCGCAAAGCGCGCACCCGCTGCGGATCGTTGTTGTTGGTCGCACGTCGCACGTTGCCGGGCTGACCGCGAACGGCATAGCCGCCGCACGCTACGCGTGCTCGGCCGGGGCGACGCCGCAAAATGCAAGCACGTCGTCGACGTAATCGGCGAACTCGCTAATCGCGTGATCGCTACCGGTAATCAGTTTCGTCTCGACCCCGGCGTAATGCGCAAGCATCTCGCGGTAGTCGAGCACTTCGTCGCCCGTGGCGGAGATCAAATAATAGCGTTCCGGCCGCGTGATCGATGCGACGCGCAGCGCGCGCAGTTCGTCGAGATGGCGCGGTTCGACGACGATGCTGCCGCCGCCGTGCCACAGCGGCTGCTCACCCAAATAGGCCGACAGATCGCGCTCCGGCAGGACCGCGGGATTGAGCAGCACCGCGCGCCAGCCGTGCTTCTCGGCGAGATAGGTGGCGAAGTATCCGCCGAGTGAGCTACCGATCACCGTGACTTGTTCGGCGGCCAATCCCAGCACCTGTTCCTCTGCCAGGGCCATGGCCTCGAGCGGCGAGACGGGCAGCATCGGACAGCGCCAGTCGTGCGCGCGCCCAAGCTCGGCCACGCGCGCCGCAAGCAGTCGCGCCTTGAACGATTTGGGGGATGAACGGAAGCCGTGCAGATAAAGAATCACACCGCGCCTCTCGCGCTCGAGCCGAGCGCTTCGAGCAACTTCTGGTGAACACCGCCGAATCCGCCGTTGCTCATGACGAGCACGTGGTCGCCCGGACGCGCCGCTTGCGCGACGGCGGCCACGAGCGCATCGAGGTCGTTGAACGCGCGCGCTTTCTCGCCGAGCGGCACAAGCGCCTCATTCAGATCCCAGCCGAGCGAATCGCGCCCCGTCGACGCACCGTAGCCGAAAACGAGATCGGCTCCCGCGAGGCTTGCCGGCAGTTGCGCCTTCATGACGCCGAGCTTCATCGTGTTCGAACGCGGCTCGAGCACAGCCAGAATTCGGGTGCGCTCATTGCCGACACGCGTGCGCAAGCCGGCGATGGTGGTCTCGATGGCCGTGGGGTGGTGGGCGAAATCGTCATAGACGGTGACGCCGTCCACGCTGCCGCGCACTTCCATGCGCCGCTTGACGTTGCGAAATTCGGTGAGCGAGCGCGCCGCCTGTGCCGGCGGCACACCGACATGACGCGCGGCCGCGATCGCCGCCAGTGCGTTGAGCCGGTTATGCTCACCCTGCACTTGCCATTCGACGATGCCGGCGCGCTCGCCGCGCCAGTAAACAGCGTAGCGCTCGTCGATCGCCTCGCCGTCGGCCGCCGCGAGCGCATCCCAGCCGCCGCCGACACCGAAGCGCTCCACGTCGCTCCAAACGCCGCGCGCCAGCACGCGTTCGAGCGCGCTCTCGCGTCCATTCACCACGAGCCGCCCGACCCCGGGCACCGTCCTAACCAAGTGATGAAATTGCGTTTCGATTGCGGCCAAATCCGGGAAGATGTCGGCGTGATCGAACTCGAGGTTATTGAGAATGGCCGTGCGCGGCCGGTAGTGCACGAATTTCGAACGTTTGTCGAAGAAGGCCGTGTCGTACTCATCGGCTTCAATGACGAAGAAGTTCGAATCGGTGAGCCGCGCCGATACGCCGAAGTTCAGCGGCACGCCGCCGATCAGAAAACCCGGATTGAGCCCCGCGTCCTCGAGCAGCCACGCGAGCATCGAACTCGTCGTCGTCTTGCCGTGCGTACCGGCCACCGCCAGCACCCACTTGTTCGCGAGCACGTGTTCCCCGAGCCATTGCGGCCCCGACACATAGGGCAGCCCCCGGTCGAGAATGGCTTCCATGAGCGGATTGCCGCGCGAGACGACGTTGCCGACGACGAATAGGTCAGGCTTCAGATCGAGCTGTTCGGCGCCGTAGCCTTCGATCAGCGTGATGCCTTGTGCCTCGAGCTGGGTACTCATCGGCGGATAGACGCCGGCGTCGCAGCCCGTCACGGTATGTCCCGCGCCGCGCGCGAGAACCGCCAGGCCGCCCATGAATGTGCCGCAGATGCCGAGGATGTGGATATGCATAAAGACTGTCTGCTCGTGCCGCGCTTGCCGCGAGTGCATGGTGGGACGCGAACGCCGGGCGGGCGAGCCGCGTGAGGCTCGCTATTGTACCCGACGCGCTCGTCTCGCCTGGGCGCGCGGGGCGATACCGGACGCTTCTAGTATGATTGGCGGATGGTGCGTAAATCTTTTGTCGATCCGCAGCGCGTGCGGGAAGAAATCGCGATCGCGGCTGCTCGCCTGATCGCCGAGGAAGGGCTTGATTACGCCAGCGCGAAGCGCAAGGCCGCACGGCAGGTCGTCGGGCAGGCGCGCGTCGCCGGCGAATGGCTGCCGGATAACGACCAGATCGAGGAGGAAATCCGCGAATATCAGTCGTTGTTCCAGTCGGATACGCAGCCAGCCGTGCTGCGCCGGCTGCGCGAAATCGCGCTCGAGTGGATGAAGCGCCTCGGCGCGTTCAACCCTTATTTGACAGGCGCGGTGCTCAACGGCACGGCCGGCGAACACTCGGACGTCCATTTGCAGGTCTTCTGCGACAATTCGAAGGAACTCGCCATTTATCTGCTCAATGCGAATGTTCAGTACGACGTCTCGGAAACCCGCCATTTCGCGGGACGCGGCGACGTCGAGACGCTGAGTTTCCTATGGCGCGGCGCCCGCGACGAAGAGCCGGTGGGCATCCACATCGCACTGTACGATACTGACGACCTGCGCGGCGCCGTGCGCGCCGACTCCCGTGGCCGCGCGGCGCGGGCGAGTACCGATGCGGTCCAGGCGCTGCTGGCGGAGGACGACGCCGCGCCCTTCACCAATTGAACGTCGATCGACTCTACCTAGCGTATTAGATGAATACGAAAACCACCCTCGCCGTCGCGGGCATCGCGATCATTGCGGCCGCCCTTGGCGTCGGCGCCAGGCAATGGCTGCTTGGCAATAACGATAGCCCAGCCGCGGCGCCGCAGGCCGACATGGCGGGCGCCGCGCCTGCAAGCGATGCCGTCGCCCAATTGCTGTCCGCGCCGCTACAAAATGTCGACGGCAAACCGCAGACGCTCACCGCCTATAAGGGACGCGTGCTCGTGGTCAATTTCTGGGCATCGTGGTGCGGCCCGTGCGTCGCGGAGATGCCCGAACTCGTCCGGCTCCACGACGCTTACGCGAACAAGGGCATCCAGTTCGTCGGGATAGGCGTTGACTCGCCGCAGAACGTCCAAAACTTCCTGAAAAAAATCCCTGTCGATTATCCGATTCTGATCAGCGGATTCGGTGGCGCCGATCTAGCGCGTAGCCTCGGCAATACGGCCGGCGCGCTGCCCTTTACAGTCGTAATTGACGCTAACGGCGCGGTACGGTCGACAAAATTAGGACAAGTCGCGCCGGACGAATTACGCAGGACACTCGACGCGCTTTGAGCGAACCAGGCAGCTTCGCGGAAGATCGAGGCCGTTTGACAAAAAATGCGCGCCGCTTCGCCGAAATTCGCCGACGCAGCGAACCGGAACCGAAAAAAACTGCCGCATCTCGCGGTGAAATTTTCATCCGCTGCTAGACAAGTTCCGATAAACGGCGCTAAAGTGCGCGCAATTCCGTGAAACCAGAAGCGAACCATGAGACGATTGCTGGTACTGCACGGCCCGAACCTCAACTTGCTAGGCACGCGGGAGCCTGAGGTCTACGGCCGCGTCACGCTGGCCGAGATCGACGCGGCACTGGTGGCTCGCGCACAGCAGGCCGGCGTCGAGTTGGCCACGTTTCAAAGCAACCACGAAGGCCAACTCGTGGATCGCGTGCAGGCCGCCCGCGCGGAATCGGTCGAGTTCATCTTGATCAACCCTGCGGCCTACACCCATACGAGCGTCGCGTTGCGCGACGCGCTGGCGGGCGTCGGCATTCCGTTCATCGAGGTTCACCTGTCGAACGTGCATCGCCGGGAGCCGTTCCGGCACCACTCGTACTTTTCCGACCAGGCCGAAGGGGTTATCTGCGGCCTCGGTTGGAGGGGCTATCTGTACGCGCTCGAGTTCGCGCTCGAACGCGTTGCGCCGCAAGGCGCACGCGGCTGATTTCAGAACACCAAATCAGCGCCGGCACGAGTCGGCGCCTCACGCATTGAACAAGGGGATTCCCTATGGATCTACGTAAGCTGAAAACTTTGATCGACCTCGTCTCCGAATCGGGCATCTCCGAACTCGAGGTGACAGAAGGCGAAGGCAAAGTCCGCATCGTCAAGAATGCGCCGCCGGTTTACGTACAGCAGCCCGCTTCGTATGCAGCGCCGTTCCCCGCCTCCGCTCCCGCGGTCGGCGCCGGCGCGCTCGAGCAAGCCCCCGCGGCCGGCGCCCCGGCTGCCGCCGTGCAAGGGCATGTGGTCACCTCGCCGATGGTCGGCACCTTCTATCGCTCGCCCTCGCCGGGCGCCGCGGCGTTCGTCCAAGTGGGCGATACGGTCAAGGAAGGCCAGACGTTGTGCATCATCGAAGCGATGAAGCTGCTCAACGAAATCGAATCCGACAAAGCCGGCGTCGTGAAGGAAATCCTCATCGAAAACGGCCAAGCCGTCGAATACGGCCAGCCGCTTTTCGTCATCGGCTGATCGCAAGCGGGCCCGGGCGCCATCGCAAGCCCCCGGGCGTGAGCCGTTTCGCTCGAATGCCGTGCGCCGCCATCTATCGCGGCCCCACGACGCACGAGCCCATTAATGCGTCGGACCTTAGCCCATGTTTGAAAAAATTCTCATTGCCAATCGCGGCGAAATTGCGTTGCGCATCCAGCGCGCTTGCCGCGAACTCGGCGTCAAGACGGTCGTCGCCTACTCGACCGCCGACAAGGACGCCAAGTACGTCAAACTCGCCGATGAAGCCGTCTGTATCGGACCGGCGCCGTCGCCGCAGAGCTACCTGAACATGCCCGCGCTGATCAGCGCGGCGGAAGTCACCGATGCCGAAGCGATCCACCCCGGCTACGGCTTCCTCTCGGAAAACGCTGATTTCGCCGAGCGCGTAGAGCAGTCGGGCTTCGCCTTTATCGGTCCGCGTGCCGAAACGATCCGTCTGATGGGCGACAAAGTCTCGGCCAAGCAGACGATGATCAAGACGGGCGTGCCGTGCGTGCCGGGCTCCGAAGGCGCTTTGCCCGACGATCCCAAAGAGATCGTCAAGATCGCGCGCACCGTCGGCTACCCCGTCATCATCAAGGCGGCGGGCGGCGGCGGCGGGCGCGGCATGCGCGTTGTCCATACCGAGGCGGCGCTCGTGAACGCCGTGAACATGACGCGCGAGGAAGCCGAACGGGCGTTCGGCAATCCGCAGGTCTATATGGAGAAGTTCCTCGAGAACCCGCGCCACGTCGAAATCCAGGTGCTCGCGGATTCGTTCAAGAACGCGCTGTGGCTCGGTGAGCGCGACTGCTCGATGCAGCGCCGCCACCAGAAGGTGATCGAGGAAGCGCCCGCGCCCGGCATTGCGCGCCGCCTGATCGAGCGCATCGGCGACCGCTGTGCCGACGCCTGCAAGAAGATGGGCTATCTCGGCGCCGGCACGTTCGAGTTCCTTTACGAGAACGGCGAGTTCTACTTCATCGAAATGAACACGCGCGTGCAGGTCGAGCATCCTGTCACGGAGCTCATCACGGGCATCGACATCGTCCAGGAGCAGATCCGCATCGCTGCGGGCGAGAAGCTCGCAATGCGTCAGCGCGACGTCGTGTTTCGCGGTCACGCGATCGAGTGCCGGATCAACGCGGAGGATCCGTTCCGCTTCACGCCGTCGCCGGGTCGTATCACGTCTTGGCACACGCCCGGGGGCCCCGGCATTCGCGTCGATTCGCACGCGTACAATGGCTATTTCGTTCCGCCGAACTACGACTCGATGATCGGCAAGCTGATCGCCTACGGCGCCACGCGCGAGCAAGCGATCCGCCGCATGCGCATCGCCCTGTCGGAGATGGTTGTGGAAGGCATCCAGACGAACATCCCGCTGCATCGCGAATTGATGCTCGACGGCGGTTTCGTCGAAGGCGGCACGAGCATTCACTACCTGGAAAACCGGCTCGCGGAAAAGCAGCAAGCCGCACCGGAAGAAGCGTAAAACATGAGCTACCGGGAACTGATCGTCGAGCTCGACCGGACGCGTGCCGAAGCGTTGTCCGACGCGCTCATCGAACTCGGCGCGTTGTCGGTATCGGTCGAAGACGCCGATGCCGACACACCCGACGAGCAGCCGCTGTTCGGCGAGCCCGGTCTCACGCCCGAGCGTACGGCGTGGCAGCATTCGCGCGTCGTCGCGCTGCTCGCCTCCGAGCAGGAACCGGCGGTTCTCATGGCCGCCGCGGCGAACGAAGTGGGTTTGGCGCAGGCGCCGGCTTTCACCATGCGTGAAGTGCCGGAGCAGGATTGGGTGCGTCTCACGCAATCGCAATTCGAACCGATCGCGATCGGCAAACGCATTTGGGTCGTGCCCTCTTGGCACGATGCCCCCGATCCGCAAGCGCTGATTCTCGAACTCGATCCGGGCCTTGCCTTCGGAACCGGCAGTCACCCCACCACGCGGCTATGCATGGAATGGCTCGAGGAATCGGTCGCGCCTAACCAATCGGTGCTCGATTACGGATGCGGGTCGGGTATTTTGGCGATCCTCGCGAACAAGTGCGGCGCGGCGCCCGTCGTCGGGGTCGACATCGATCCGCAAGCCGTCGAGTCCGCTCGGCTGAACAGCGAGCGCAACCATGCCGACGTCGCCTATGCGCTGCCCGACGATTGCCCCACCGGGCAATACGATATCGTCGTCGCGAACATCTTGTCGAACCCGCTCAAACTGATGGCCTCGATGTTGAGCGCGAAGGTCAAAACGGGCGGACGCATTGCGCTGTCGGGCGTGCTGGCGCGACAAGCCGACGAAGTGGCGGCCGCTTATCAAGCGTGGATCGATATCGGTGTCTGGCGCGAGCACGAGGGTTGGGTCTGCCTGACCGGCGTCAAGCGCGCCGCCTAGTCAGATGGCTGTTAAGGCGCACCCGAGCTTGCGGCGGGAAACCATTAGAATAGCGCCTATCGATCGATGCACCGGCTTGCCCCGGTTTCCCCGCTCACCATGGTTCTAGCTACCCGCTGTCCCCACTGCGAAACGGTTTTCCGCGTACCGGAAGCGCTGCTCGCGGCGTCCGGTGGGTTCGCCCGCTGCGGACACTGCCAACAAGTCTTCGACGCGCGTAGCAATCTCCTCGATCCGCATGCGGGTTCGCAGCCCGCCGAGTCTGTGCCGGAGCCGGCGCGCGACGAGCAACATGCGTCCGCGGCCGAGGCTCGAACGCAAGCCGAGGACCACGCCAAGGCAGAAGCCGAAGCCCGGGCCGAAGCCGAAGCCGAAGCCGAAGCCGAAGCCGAAGCCCAAGCCCAAGCCCAAGCCCAAGCCCAAGCTGAAGCAGCCCGCGCTCAAGCTGAAGCCGAGGCTCAGGCCAAAGCGGAAGCGGACGCCCGCGCTCAAGCCGAAGCCGGGGAGGCAGCTCGCGTTCGAGCCGAAGCCGCCGACGCAGGCCCCGAAGTATCGCCACAGGTTGAGCCATCCGTGGCTGAACCCGCGCCGCAACCCGAATCGTCCGTGAATCTGGACGCTGCGGCGGAGACTGAGCCGCAGCAGCACACCGAACCGCACGAGTCGCATTTCATCGAACAGGCCGCCGCTGCCGTCCCTGAAGCCTCCTCCTCCGAGCCGAAACCACCGGAGCTCACGGAACTGCCGCGAGGTGGACCGGTCGAGTCGCCAGCCGCACCCCCATGGTCCGAATCGCGCGAGCCGCTTTGGCACGACGACGAACCGCGGCTTGGTGCCGCGCCGCCCTCTCACGCTGACATCGACGCCAGGCCCTTCGCTCCCGACCCAGCCGCGCGCATCGCAAACGAGAGCGAAAACGAAAACGAGCCACACCTCGAATCGGACCTGCGCGCCAGCCTTCATGCGCAGGCCGAGGCTTCGGCCGAACCAGCCTTGAGCGCCGATCAGCCGAACGTGCATGCGGCCGGTGTGCCGCCATTGTTCGCCGAGCCCCCCGCATCCGGGGCGCACGAACGCCACTTTGCAATGACGCGCGAGGCACGGGCGCGGACGCCGAACCGTGCGCTGCGGTACATCCTCGGCAGCATCGCCGCGCTTGCGCTCATCGTCGTGCTGATTGCTCAACTGGCGTGGTGGCGTCGCGAAGCGATCATGGTCTACTGGCCCGACTCACAGCCGCTGTTCGCGCAGGCATGCAGCGAGTTCGGTTGCGAGCTTACGCCGCCGCGCGACATCGACGGGCTGCAGGTGGAAGCGTCCGATCTGCGCCAGGTCGACGGCCCGCATCGGCTCGAACTGCGCGTACCGCTGCGCAACCGCTTCGGTATCGCGCTGGCCTATCCAGCCATCGAACTGACGCTGTTCGACGATAAAAACAACGTCGCGATCCGTCGCATCTTGGGACCGCAAGATTACACGCCGCCCGGCACGACGATCGCCGCCGGCCTTCCCGCGCATATGACGCAGACGATGATCGTCCGGCTCGACAGCGGCAATGCGATCGCGACGAACTTCCGCGTCCAAATCTTTTACCCGTAGCGCAATCCGGGCACGGCCGCATGGCGCGCGCGTGCTCACTATTTCGCACCTGCGATAACCTGAAACGAATATCCGGAGCTAACATGAGTCAAGTCACGCTGGGCGGTAACCCGATTGAAGTGGGCGGCGCGCTTCCGTCCGTCGGCCAACAGGCGCCTGAGTTCTCGCTCGTCGGCAAAGATCTGAAGCCGGTAACGCTCGCCGATTTCGCCGGCAAGCGCAAAGTGCTGAACATCGTTCCGAGCCTGGACACGCCGACGTGCGCTACGTCGACGCGCAAGTTCAACGAAGCGGCGGCTAAGCTGGACAACACGGCCGTAATCGTCGTCTCGGGCGATCTTCCGTTCGCCGCAACGCGTTTTTGCACGACCGAAGGTATCGAAAACGTCGTCACGGCATCGACGTACCGTGGCCGCGAGTTCGCCCAAGCGTATGGCGTGGACGTCCTGTCGGGCCCGCTCACGGGTTTGACGGCACGAGCGGTTGTCGTCGTCGACGAGAACAACAAGGTCATGCACTCGGAGCTTGTCGGTGAGATCAAGAACGAGCCGAACTATGACGCGGCCCTCAGCGTACTGAAGTAAGTCGCGCCAATCGCCGACGAAGCACGCCGCGCTTGGGCTTTGAGCGCGGCGTTTTCATATGGCGCTCTTCATGACCTAAATCCATAGGAATTTTTGCCTTGGCTACGCTCATCTGCGGTTCGCTCGCGTACGACAACATCATGACCTTCCAGGGACGCTTTCGCGAGCACATCCTGCCCGAGCAGGTGCATATCCTGAACGTTAGCTTCCTCGTCCCGACGATGCGCCGCGAATTCGGCGGCTGCGCTGGCAACATCGCGTACTCGCTCAATCTGCTCGGCGGCGACGCGCGCATTATGGGGACGCTCGGCGAGATCGACGGTCAACTCTATCTCGATCGCTTCAAGAGCCTCGGACTGTCGACAGAGCACGTGCGCATGGTGCCCGATGCCTACACCGCGCAAGCGATGATCACGACCGATCTCGATAACAACCAGATCGCCGCATTCCATCCGGGCGCGATGATGCAATCGCACCTGAACCAGGCCGACCAAGCCAAGGACATCACGCTTGCGATCGTCGCGCCCGACGGCTTCGACGGCATGGTGCAGCACACGGAAAAGCTCGCCGCTGCCGGTGTGCCGTTCGTCTTCGATCCGGGCCAGGGTTTGCCGCTGTTTTCCGGCGAGGCACTCAAGCGCGCGATTGAACTCGCGACTTACGTGGCGGTCAACGATTACGAGGCGAATCTCGTCAGCAACAAGACGGGCTGGTCGCTCGATGAGATCGCCACGCGCGTGCAGGCGCTAATCGTGACACGCGGCGAGCACGGCGCACGGATCCATCATGGCGGCCGGATCGAGGACATTCCTGCCGTGTCCGCCTCGAAGGTCGTCGATCCCACCGGCTGCGGCGACGCGTTCCGCGGCGGGCTGCTCCACGGCATCGAGCGCGGCCTGGACTGGGCCACGACGGGCCGGTTGGCGAGCCTGATGGGCTCGCTGAAAATCGAGCATGCCGGCCCGCAAACTTACGCGCCTTCTGCCGAGGAGATCGACCAACGGTTCAAGCAGGCTTTCGGGTTTAGCCTGCGGTAATACTTCTGTGGAGTAACACATAATGAAAACATCGGCTCAAGTAACGCTCGTCACGCTGCTGGTCGGTTCCGTGACGATGACGGGGTGCGCCTACAACAGCAGCTCGCCGGACGTCTACACGGCTGGTCAGGCGCAGCGTGAACAATCGGTTCGCTTCGGTACCGTTGAAGGCATCCGGGCGGTGACGATCTCGTCGAACGAGGGGCAGCCTAGCGGGCTCGGTGCGATCGGCGGCGGTGCGCTGGGCGCCGTCGCGGGCAGCGCGTTCGGCGGTGGCAGAGGCTCGATCGCAACGGCCATCATCGGCGGCATCGCCGGCGCGGTCGCGGGTAACGCGGTCGAGAACGGCGTGGCTAAAGGCTCGGGCGTCGAAATCACCGTGCGGCTCGATAACGGCGATATGCGCGCCATCACGCAATCGGCGACGGGCGAAATGTTCCAAGCCGGTGATCGCGTCCGGCTTCTCTCGAGCGGCGGTGTCACACGCGTCACGCATTGAGCCGTGTATTTGGCCGTCCATTGAGCCGCACGGCTCGCACGGCGCGCGGATAGCGATTGAAGCGAACGCAATAAACCCCGCCGCCGGCAAAACCGGTGACGGGGTTTTTTCATAGGCGCAGGTGCTAAGCGAGCGCGGCGCGATGCGCCGCGCTCGTCACACGCTCCTATTACGGACGGCTGCCGGTCGGGAACGGCCAAGCAGCGGCCGGGTTCAACGCGGTCTTTACCGTCGATGCAGGCGCCGTCGATGCAGCAGCAGGCGCGGCAGCAGGGGCAGCGGGAGCCGACGCAGTCTTCTTAGCGGCAGCCTTCTTCGCAGGCGCAGCCTTCTTAGCGGCAGCCTTCTTTGCAGGTGCGGCCTTCTTCGCAGGTGCGGCCTTCTTCGCAGGTGCGGCCTTCTTAGCGGCAGCCTTCTTCGCAGGTGCGGCCTTCTTAGCGGCAGCCTTCTTCGCAGGCGCAGCCTTCTTAGCGGCAGCCTTCTTTGCAGGTGCGGCCTTCTTAGCCGGTGCAGCCTTCTTCGCCGCAACCTTCTTCGCTGCGACCTTCTTGGCCGGTGCGGCCTTCTTCGCCGCGACCTTCTTCACTGCGGCCTTCTTCGCCGGTGCTGCCTTCTTCGCTGCGACCTTCTTCACCGCGGCCGTCTTCGCCGGTGCTGCCTTCTTCGCCGCAACCTTCTTCACTGCGACTTTCTTGGCTGCGACCTTCTTGGCCGGTGCTGCCTTCTTCGCCGCGACCTTCTTCACCGCGGCCTTCTTCGCCGGAGCTGCCTTCTTGGCCGGAGCGGCTTTCGTAGCGGCGGGTTTCTTCTTGGCAGTTGCCATTGTTTTCTCCTTCAGGTTTTCAGAATGAGTAAGTTCGAACTACACCCTTCTTCAAACCCGCTTCCCGCTGCGCGCCGGTGATAACGGCTACGGCGCGCGCTGCGAAGCGGGCTATTCATCGGCGTACGCAAAGATCTCGCGCTTACGCTAATGAATGCGGCAAGGCGTGCCGTACCTAAAGGCACAGCACGCCAAATCGAGTCGGCAGCCGAGCGCCATGCGCTCGCGCAGCCCGATATTCGCTTGTGACAAGCGGGCGGCCAGGCCGCCGGCTTTTTCAGGGGGTAGTTCGCCCATCCCACCGAAGGGTTCGCAAAGTGCCTGTCATGTTTGTGGACGGCCTCGCCGCCGGGCACGCTTTGCATTAGGCGTTCTTGCTCCTTACCTTGTCCGCCGCGGCCTGTGTCGCGGCGGCACCCCATCACCATTCGTTACATGAGACAGCACGTGTCATTCCCAGGACAACGCACCACCCGTTTGATATTCAATGACTCGCGTCTCGAAGAAGTTACGTTCCTTCTTCAGGTCGATCATCTCGCTCATCCACGGGAACGGGTTCTCCTCGTTCGGGAATAGCGGATCGAGGCCAATCTGCTGGCAACGACGGTTGCAGATGAATCGCAGATAGCTCTTGAACATCGACGCGTTGAGTCCCAGCACGCCGCGCGGCATCGTGTCCTCGGCGTAGCGGTATTCGAGCTCGACCGCATGCTTGAACAGCTCACGAATCTCTTCACGGAATTCGCGCGTCCACAGATGCGGGTTCTCGAGTTTGATCTGGTTGATGAGGTCGATGCCGAAATTACAGTGCATCGACTCGTCACGCAGAATGTATTGATACTGCTCCGCCGCGCCCGTCATCTTGTTCTGGCGGCCGAGCGCAAGAATTTGCGTAAACCCGACGTAGAAGAACAAGCCTTCCATCACGCAGGCAAACACGATCAGCGACTTGAGCAGCTTCTGGTCGGCTTCGAGCGTGCCCGTCTTGAACGCCGGATCGGTCAGCGTATGGATGAACGGAATCAGGAACTCGTCCTTGTCGCGGATCGAGGTGACCTCGTGATAGGCATTGAAGATCTCGCCTTCGTCGAGACCCAGCGATTCGACGATGTACTGATAGGCGTGCGTGTGAATCGCCTCTTCGAATGCCTGGCGCAGCAAGAACTGGCGGCACTCGGGCGCCGTGATGTGCCGATAGGTGCCCAGCACGATGTTGTTCGCGGCGAGCGAGTCGGCCGTCACGAAGAAGCCGAGGTTGCGTTTGACGACGCGGCGCTCGTCTTCGGTCAGCCCGTTCGGGTCTTTCCAAAGCGCGATGTCGCGCGACATGTTGATTTCCTGCGGCATCCAGTGGTTCGCGCAACCGGCAAGGTACTTCTCCCACGCCCACTTGTACTTGAACGGCACGAGTTGGTTGACGTCGGTGCTGCCGTTGATGATTCGCTTGTCGGCGACATTGACGCGAGCGCTGGACGCGACGGCAGGTTGTGCGGCAGCGGTCGCGTACGGAGCGACGGCAACGTCGTCCGCGAAGATGTTTTGCGTGGGCGGAGCTTGCGTCGCTGCCTGCGTGTCGACGGCCTGTCCCGCTCGGTTGCGCAACGTGTCCTGTTGCGAACCGCTCGAGGGAGTTACGGCAGTCGTCTCGTCATCCCAGTTGAGCATAAATTCTCACCATCAATTTAGATCGGTTTGTACCATCTTTTCACGAGCGATAAAAGGGTTCGCTCACGAAAATCCTTGTTTTTCGATTCGTGCTGCGACCTCGATACAACACTTTGTTCATTACGTCGCACACGCGAGATCGTCGATGACTCGTGAAGGGTCGTCTCGATGCGATGTCTTCTCATCGAAGAGGACTTAAAGTCGATGCATCGATCGTCGACGCTTCGTGTCCTGGATGTCCCTCGCTCTCGCCTCTCGTTGGAAGGCTTCGATGTCTTCGATGCGCAGCGAGATGCATCGAAGATCAATCTCGGGCGCGCGTTTGTCGTTCTATGTTCTGGTGTTCGCGCGCCCGATGTCCTACTTGCCGCCGGCGCGTCGAGCACGCACCGGCGTTCGAGCGAAGCCGTTACTGGCAAGCCTCGCATTCGTCGAAGCCCGGATCGCCGGGGCGCATCATGCAGACGGGGCCGTCCGCCTGCGGCGCTTCGGCTGCCGCTACCGGTGCGGCGTTCATGCCGCCCATCGACGAACCCGCGCCGCCGACGCCCGTCGCACCGAAGCCGCCTGCCGCGCCGCCGCCGGTCGCACCGCCGTCAGCCGACGGCACCGCGTTGAGCGCGCCGTGCGCGACCGTCGATTTCTCGACGTGCGTCGCCGCCATCGTGCGCAGGTAGTACGTCGTCTTCAGACCGCGCACCCAAGCGAGCTTGTAGACCTCGTCGAGCTTCTTACCCGAGGCCCCCCCCATGTAGATGTTGAGCGACTGCGCTTGGTCGATCCACTTCTGACGGCGCGACGCCGCTTCCACAAGCCACTTCGGATCGACTTCGAACGCGGTCGCGTAGATCGCGCGCAGATCGGCCGGCACCCGGTCGATGCGCGAGAGCGTGCCGTCGAAGTACTTCAGATCGGCCACCATCACCTCGTCCCACAGGCCGCGTGCCTTCAGATCGCGCACGAGATAGTCGTTCACCACCGTGAACTCGCCCGACAGGTTCGACTTCACGTACAGGTTCTGGAACGTCGGCTCGATACAAGCCGAGACCCCGATGATGTTCGAGATCGTCGCCGTCGGCGCGATCGCGACGCAGTTCGAGTTGCGCATGCCGTGGGTCGCGATGCGCGAGCGCAGCGTCGTCCAGTCCATCGTCTCGGACGTGTCGACCTCCACATAGCCGCCGCGCGCCTCGGCGAGCAGCTTCAACGTGTCTTGCGGCAGGATCCCGCGATCCCACAGCGAGCCTCGGTAGCTCGAATACCGGCCGCGCTCCTCGGCCAGCTCCGTCGAGGCGTAGTAGGCGTAGTAGCAGACCGCTTCCATCGACCGGTCGGCGAACTCGACCGCTTCGTCCGACGCGTACGGCACGCGCAGCATGTGCAGGCAGTCCTGGAAGCCCATGATGCCCATGCCGACCGGGCGGTGCTTCAGGTTCGAGTTACGCGCCT
>CAYRLJ010000067.1:24633-25758 GCA_964425025.1 uncultured Burkholderia sp.
TGTCGATGACGTTGTCGAGCATGCGCATGGCCACGCTGACCGTGCGCTTGAGCTTGTCCTGATCGAGCGTGTAGCGGCCGTCGGGCTGCTTCACGAGGTGCGCGACGAGGTTGACCGAGCCCAAGTTGCAGACGGCAATTTCGCTGTCGCTCGTGTTCAGCGTGATTTCGGTGCACAGGTTCGACGAATGGACGACGCCCACGTGCTGCTGCGGCGAGCGCACGTTGCAAGGATCCTTGAACGTGATCCAGGGGTGGCCCGTCTCGAACAGCATGCCGAGCATCTTGCGCCAGAGCTGAGCGGCCGGAATCTTCTTGAACAGCTTGATCTCGCCGCGCGCGACCTTGTCTTCATAGGCGGTGTAAGCCTTTTCGAAGTCGGCGCCGAACTTGTCGTGCAGATCCGGGCAGGTCGACGGCGAGAACAGCGTCCAATCGCCGCCTTCCATCACGCGCTTCATGAACAGATCGGGGATCCAGTTCGCCGTGTTCATATCGTGCGTGCGGCGGCGGTCGTCGCCCGTGTTCTTACGCAGCTCGAGAAACTCTTCGATGTCGAGGTGCCACGATTCGAGGTACGCGCAGACGGCGCCCTTGCGCTTGCCGCCTTGGTTCACGGCCACGGCCGTATCGTTGACGACCTTCAGGAACGGCACGACGCCTTGCGACTTGCCGTTCGTGCCCTTGATGTGCGAGCCGAGGGCGCGCACGCGCGTCCAGTCGTTGCCCAGGCCGCCGGCGAACTTCGACAGCAGCGCGTTTTCCTTCAGCGCTTCATAGATGCCGTCCAGATCGTCCGCGACCGTCGTCAGGTAACACGACGACAACTGCGAGCGGCGCGTACCCGAATTGAACAGCGTCGGGGTGGAGCTCATGAAATCGAACGTCGAAAGCACGTTGTAGAACTCGATCGCCCGCGCTTCACGGTCGATCTCATTCAGCGATAGACCCATTGCAACGCGCATAAAGAATGCCTGCGGCATTTCGATGCGCGTGCCTTCGACGTGCAGGAAGTAACGGTCGTACAGCGTTTGCAGGCCGAGGTAGCCGAATTGCAGGTCGCGGCTCGATTCGAGCGCGGCGCCGAGGCGCTTCAAGTCGAACTGCAGCAGCTTCTCGTCGAGCA
>CAYRLJ010000068.1:0-25548 GCA_964425025.1 uncultured Burkholderia sp.
AAGACGGGATCAAAGGTATGACCCCACCAGTGTATAACGTCGACTGCGATGGGAGCCGTAGATGTTCTCGGCGTGTTGCAGCATCGAGACGGCCGCTTCGAATTGCTCGTCGTCGAGGGTCGCTTCAAGTTCGTCCAAGCCGTTGCGGCATGCGGCGACGAACTCGCGGGCGACGTTACCGCCCGATAGGCGCCCCGGCTTTTCGTCGATGAGCTTGCGAATGCGCTGCTTATACGTCTGCCCCGATGGGTTCTGGCCGGCATACGCCAGCTTGAACACCTCCTGAAGATCGGAAAAACCCGAAAACCCGAAGCGCTGCGCGAAGCGAACGACAGCCGAAGGATGCACGCCGCAGCTGGCGGCAATGTCACTCGTGCGGTCCACCATCACGCTCGAGCGGTGCTGCTCGAGATACCCCGCCACGCTCTTCAATTGCCGCGGCAACGAGTCGTACACCTCGGCGACGCGCTGCATCAGCTCGTCGACACTCGGCAGCTCGTCGGTGGTGTCTTCCTGCATGGCTCTCATCCTTGTTTCGACGCCGGTAGCGGCACTTGGCGAGCTCGTGCGCGAAGCGCCTTGCCGCCCGGAACGCGTGCATTCCGATGAGGCGGATTATAAGCAGGCAAAATACAAAATGGAATTAATTTTCCATTTTTAAACACGATGAAATTTTCTTTGCAATCGTGTGCGACTTCGCCTACTCTTTTTGCTGAGCGGCGCCGAGCCGGGTCTTCGCGTCGCTCCCGACGACATAACTTCGAATAGGTGGAGACAAATGAGACTTTGCACGCGCAAGGCCGCTCTGAGGACGTTCGCCGCAACGCTGACTTCGGCGCTCGCATTGGCGTTCGGTCCGTTCGCGGCCGAGTCGGCGCACGCGGCCGACGCCCACTTCGTCCTGATCAGCCACGCACCCGATTCCGACTCCTGGTGGAATACGATCAAGAACGCGATCAAGCAGGCGGACGATGACTTCAGTGTCGAGACCGACTATCGCAATCCGCCTAACGGCGATTTGTCGGACATGGCGCGCTTGAACGAGCAGGCGGCGGCGCGCAACTATGACGGCGTGGCCACGACGATCGCCGATTTCGACGTGCTCAAGAGTGCGATCAAGAAGGTCACGGACAAAAAGATTCCGCTCGTCACGCTAAACTCGGGCACGCTCGAACAGAGCAAGCAACTCGGCGCGATCATGCACATCGGTCAGCCCGAATATGTCGCGGGCCATGCCGCCGGCGAGAAGGCCAAAGCCGCGGGCGTCAAGTCGTTTCTCTGCGTGAACCACTATGCGACGAACCCCGCTTCGTTCGAGCGCTGCCGCGGGTTTGCCGAAGCGCTCGGCGTCGACTTCAAGTCGTCGACGCTCGATGCCGGGCAGGACCCGAGCGGCGTGAAAGCGAAGGTGCAAGCCTATCTGCGCAATCATCCGGATACGGGCGGCGTACTCGCGCTCGGGCCGCTTTCCGCGGATCCGACGATCCGCGCGTTGAAGGACATGGGCAAGGCCGGCAAGATCTGGTTCGCGACGTTCGATTTCGACAACGACATCGCAGCAGCGATCAAGGACGGCACGATTCGATTCGCGATCGATCAGCAACCGTATCTGCAAGGCTACCTGGCCGTCGCCGTTCTCGCGATCGCGAAGCACGACCATACGACGGACCCTAAGAAGATCGAGAAGGCGCTGCAAAACAATTCGAAATTCAAGGCACGCCTCGAAACGTACGGTCTTCAACCCGTCTATCAGCCCGACACGATCTTGTCCGGCCCGGGCTTCATCACCAAGACCAATGTCGACAAAGTCGAGAAGTACGCGGGGCAGTACCGCTGATTGCCGTTCTTGCGGGCGCCCATCGCCCGCAAGAACTCAACGGCAGTTTTCGAGCAGTTTTTGCAATCCGGCTATTGAGCCTGACAGCGCGGTTCGACCCGTGTTTCGCCGATGGTTAGAACCGCGCGTCAAGAAGGAGACATTCGATGGGCGTCGCCGATCATTTGCATTCCAATCTACGCAAAGAGGAGCCGTCCGCCGGCTCGCTCGACGAGCGCGTGCGCCGCGAATCGCGGTTCAAGCAGTTGCTCTCCCGCCCCGAGTTCGCCTCGCTGGCCGGCACCGTCATGGTGTTCGTCGTCTTCGCGGTCGGTGCCGGCAACTCCGGCATGTTCAATCTCGACGGGATCATGAACTGGTCGCAGGTCGCGGCCTATCTCGGACTCATTTCCGTCGGCGCTTGCCTGCTCATGATCGCCGGCGAATTCGATCTGTCGATCGGTTCGATGATCGGCTTTGCGGGCATGATGGTCGCGCTGCCGACCATGTATTTCCACTGGCCCATCGAACTGGCGATCGTCTTCGCGTTCGTGGGCTCGATGCTGCTAGGTGCGCTGAACGGCTACCTCGTGATGCGCACGAGATTGCCTTCTTTCATCGTCACGCTCGCCTTCATGTTCATCTTGCGCGGCTTGACGCTGGCCCTTTCGGTCATGTTCGCCGACCGCACGATCATCTCCGGCGTGGGCGACGTCGCCGCCAAGAGCGTGATTGCCCATGCCCTGTTCCAAGGCGTCGCGTTTCATGAGGTGTTCCGTTGGCTCGGCCACATGGGGCTCGTCAAGCTGCTCGACTCGGGCGAGCCTCTGGTGCCGGGCGTGCCGAAAGTCATCGTCTGGTGGGTCGCATTGGCCGCCGTGTGCGCGTTCACACTCGCCAAGACACGCTTCGGAAACTGGATCTTCGCGGCCGGCGGCGATGCGAACGCGGCCAAGAACGTCGGTGTGCCCGTGCGGCGCGTGAAGATTCGCCTGTTCGTGCTCACCGCGTTCTGCGCGTGCCTGTTCGCCGTGCTGCAAGTGTGCGACATCGGCTCGGCTGCCGCCGATCGTGGTCTGCAAAAGGAATTCGAAGCGATCATCGCAGCCGTCATCGGCGGCACGCTGCTCACGGGTGGCTACGGATCGGTCATCGGCGCGTGTTTCGGCGCGCTGATCTTCGGCGTCGTGCAAATCGGCATCACCTATACGAGCATCGATTCCGACTGGTTCCGCGTGTTTCTCGGGCTGATGCTGCTCGTTGCCGTGCTCTTCAACCACTATGTGCGCAGCCGTATCGCGGCGTCGCGTTGATCGACGGAGAACGCAATGGATCAACAAACCGACTGCATCCTCGCCCTGGAAAACGTCAGCCGTTATTTCGGTAGTGTCATCGCGCTCAAAGACGTCACGCTGCGGTTGCGGCGCGGCGAGGTGCACTGCCTGCTCGGCGACAACGGCGCCGGCAAGTCCACGCTGATCAAGACGCTGGCCGGCGTCTATCAGCCAAGCGAAGGCCACTATCTCGTCGACGGCAAAAACGTGCGGTTCGATTCGCCGAAGGACGCGCTCGATCTTGGGGTCGCCACGGTCTATCAGGACCTCGCGCTGGTGCCGCTGCTCTCCGTGGCACGCAATTTTTTCATGGGCCGAGAGCCGTGCAAGAAATTATTCGGTTTCCTAAACATCATGGACATCGAGACGGCCGCCACGACCGCAAAAGAAAAGCTGGCTGAAATGGGGATTTTCGTGCGCGATGCGCACCAACCGATCGGGACGATGTCGGGCGGCGAACGCCAGTGTCTCGCGATCGCACGTGCCATCCACTTTGGCGCGCGCGTGCTGATCCTCGATGAGCCCACGGCCGCGCTTGGCGTCAAGCAAAGTTTCAATGTGCTGAAACTCATCCACAAGGCTCGCGAGCGCGGCATCTCCGTCATCTTCATCACGCACAACGTGCACCACGCCTATCCGATCGGCGATTCATTCACATTGCTCAATCGCGGCCGTTCGATGGGTACGTTCACGAAAGACACGATCAGTAAAGAAGCCGTCCTCGACATGATGGCCGGAGGCGCGGAGATGCAAAAGATGATTGCCGAGCTCGACGGCGCAACGATCTAACGCGGTTCACGACGCTCACTGAAGGACTTCATTCATGGCAGCCTCCCCTATCCCGAACTCGACCACCAGCCGCTTCGCGCTTGGCCGCACGCGTGACATCGCTTGCCTCGGCCGTCTGGCGGTCGATCTCTATGCCCAACAAATCGGCGCGCGGCTCGAAGACGTCACGAGCTTCGCCAAGTATCTCGGCGGCTCGTCGGCCAATATCGCGTTCGGCTGCGCTCGACTCGGGCTCGCCTCGGCGATGCTCTCGCGGGTGGGCGACGATCACATGGGACGCTTTCTGACCGAAACGCTAGAACGGGAAGGCTGCGACGTCAGCCATGTGCGCACCGATGTCGATCGGCTCACCGCGTTGGTCCTGCTCGGCATCAAGGATCGCGATACGTTTCCGCTGATCTTTCACCGCGAGAATTGCGCGGACATGGCGATCGAAGAAAACGACTTCGACGAAGCGTTCATCGCGTCGAGCAAGGCACTGCTCATCACCGGCACCCATTTCTCGACAGAGCGCGTCAATCGAGCGAGCCGTCGTGCGCTCGAATACGCCCGGCGCAATCTTGTGCGTACAGTGCTCGACATCGACTACCGGCCAGTGCTCTGGGGACTCACGGGCAAAGCCGACGGCGAGACGCGCTTCATCGCCAACGAGAGCGTCACCGCGCATTTACAACGCATCTTGCCGCTATTCGACCTCGTCATCGGCACGGAGGAGGAATTTCGCATCGCCGGCGGCAAGCATGAACTGATCGATGCCCTGGCCATGGTGCGCGCGGTCACGCCGGCCACGCTCGTCGTCAAGCGCGGCCCGCTCGGTTGTACGATCGTCGAAGGCAACGTGCCGGCCACGATCGACGACGCGCCCACCGAATACGGCATGCAGGTCGACGTGCTGAACGTGCTCGGCGCCGGCGACGCGTTCGCCTCGGGCTTCCTCTCTGAGTGGCTGCGCGACGCGCCGCTCGCACGCTGCGCTCAAACGGCCAATCTATGCGGTGCGCTCGTCGTGTCGCGCCACGGCTGTGCGCCGGCCATGCCCACGCAGGCCGAACTCGATTACGTGCGTGCGGCGCTCTCGCGCGATCCGGCGAGCATGCGCCGGCCCGATCTCGATGCGAAGCTCGCGCGGCTGCATCGCGTGAGCGTCAAGCGGCCCGTGCACGACGAAGTGCTCGGATTCGCGTTCGATCATCGCAACCAATTCTTCGAACTGATTGCGCAAACCGGGGCCAGTGAAGCACGCATCGACGAACTCAAGCACCTGTTCGTCAATGCCGTCGCGCAGACAGAGCAAGCGCTATCGCTGCAAGGGCGCATCGGCGTGCTCATCGACGACCGCTATGGCCAAAACGCGCTCGATGCCGCGACCGGCCGTGGCTGGTGGATCGGACGTCCGGTCGAGCTGCCCGGTTCGCTGCCGCTCGTGTTCCAGCATGGACGCTCGGTCGGCACCGCCCTAATCGCATGGCCGCGCGAGCATGTCGTCAAATGCCTGGTTCACTATCATCCCGACGCGCCGATCGAAGAACGCGTGGAGCAGGAAGCGCAGTTGCGTTCGCTCTACGACGCCGTTCAAGCGAGCGGGCACGAGCTGCTGCTCGAAGTGATCCCGCCCAAGCGCGATACGCTGCCCGCCGCACCCGATACCGTGTTGCGCTCGCTCAAGCGGCTCTACAACCTCGGCATTCAGCCCGAATGGTGGAAGCTCGCACCGCTTGCCGCCGAACAATGGCAGGCAATCGACGCGCTCATCGCCGAGCGCGATCCATACTGCCGCGGTGTCGTGTTGCTGGGCTTATCGGCTGGCGTCGACGCGCTCAGCGAAGGCTTTCGCGCAGCGGCCGCGTCGCGCACGTGCAAGGGCTTTACAGTCGGCCGCACGATCTTTCACGAGCCGAGCCGCGCTTGGCTGGCCGGTGAGATCGACGACGCCACGCTCATCGCCAGCGTGCGCGCGATATTCGAAACGTTGATCCATGCGTGGCGCGAAGCGCGTGCCGGGGCCGGCGCTGCTACGCCTCACCATACGACGCGGCGGGAGGCGGCGTGATGAACGTGAGAATCGAAGAAACGACGATGATCCGAGCGGCGGACGAACCAAGCGGCGAGACGAGCGCAACGACTAGACTGACCGCCGCCCAAGCACTCGTGCGCTACCTCGCCGCGCAACGGGTCCTCGACGAGGACGGCGTATCGACGGTGCCGCTATTCGGCGGCGTCTTCGCGATCTTCGGCCACGGCAACGTCGCGGGGCTGGGCGAAGCGCTTTATCAGCATCGAGACGCGCTGCCCACCTATCGCGCGCACAACGAGCAGGCGATGGCGCATAGCGCGATCGCTTATGCCAAGGCGCACTTTCGGCGCCGAATGATGGCCGTGACGACCTCGATCGGCCCCGGTGCGACCAACCTCGTGACGGCCGCGGCCCTGGCGCACGTCAATCGCTTGCCCGTGCTGCTGCTGCCGGGAGACATCTTCGTCTCTCGCGCGCCCGATCCGGTTTTGCAGCAACTGGAAGACTTCCAAGACGGCGGCGTATCCGCCAACGACACGCTCAAGGGCGTTTCCCGCTACTTCGATCGGATCGTGCACCCGGCGCAATTGCTCAGCGCGTTGCCGCGCGCCGTTCGCGTGCTGACCGACGCGGCGCTGGCCGGCCCCGTCACGCTTGCGCTGCCGCAAGATGTGCAGGCGATGGCCTACGATTATCCGCGCGCGTTCTTCGAGCCGCGCGTCGTGCGCTTGCATGCGCCGGCGCCGAGCGAAGACGAACTCGACGCCGCGCGCGATGCATTGCGCCGTGCGTCACGGCCGGTCATCGTCGCCGGCGGCGGCATCCTTTATAGCCGAGGCGGCCCCGACGCGCTGCGCGCGTTTGCCGAGCGGCACGGCATCGCAGTGGGCGAAACGCAAGCCGGCAAAGGCGCGCTCCCCTGGGATCATCCCTTGAACGCCGGTGCCATCGGCGTCACGGGTGCGAGCGCCGCGAACGCCCTGGCGCATGACGCCGATTGCGTCATAGCCGTAGGCACGCGTTTGCAAGACTTCACGACGGGGTCCAATACGCTTTTCGCGCAGGCACATGTTCTCGCCATCAACGCCAACGCGTTCGATGCGCTCAAGCATCGCGCGACCACGGTCCTCGCCGATGCCCGCACCGCGCTCGCTTCGCTCAGCGAGCGGCTGGGCAATTGGCAGGCGAGCCCCGCCTGGACGGAACGCGCACGCGCGCTGTGCGGCGCTTGGAGAGAGACGGTTCAATCGCGCACCCATGCATCCGCGGCAGCAGGCGCCCTGCCCTACGACGCCGACATCATCGGAGCCGTGCAGCGATCGAGCGCACATTCCGCGCAAGACGACGTCGCCGTTTGCGCGGCAGGCACGTTGCCGGCCGAGCTGCACAAACTCTGGCGCACGGCACGCCCCGGCGGCTATCACGTCGAATACGGCTACTCCTGCATGGGCTATGAAATCGCGGGCGGGCTTGGCGCGAAACTGGCACGGCCCGAGCGCGAAGTCATCGTGTTCGTCGGCGACGGCAGCTACTTGATGATGAACAGCGAAATCGCGACCTCGGTCATGCTCGGGGCTAAGCTCATCGTCGTCGTGCTCGACAATCGCGGCTACGGCTGCATCAACCGGCTTCAGCAAGCCTGCGGCGGTGCGCCGTTCAACAACCTGCTCGACGATTGCCTGCAAGGCCCGCTCGGTGCGCCGAGGATCGATTTCGCCGCGCATGCCCGCTCGCTCGGCGCGATCGCCGAACACGCGCCTGACATCGGCACCTTCGAAGCGGCCCTCGTGCGCGCACGCGCGGCCGATCGCACGTCGGTGATCGTCATCGATACCGACCCGGCCCGAACGACCGACGATGGCGGTTGGTGGTGGGAAGTCGCCGTGCCCGAAGTCTCGACGCGTGAAGCGGTGCGCGCCGCGCGCGCCGAGTATGAGGCGCGGCTCGCCGAACGCGCCGGTACGAGCACGAGCCACGGCGGCAGCGCCGAATGATATCGACATCGATATCGACATCGACATCGCAATCATCACGAACATAGGAACGCAGCATGACCGATTTCCAAGTGCGTATCGGCGTCAATCCGCTCTCGTGGATGAACGACGACTTGCCCTCGCTCGGCGGTGAAACGCCGCTCTCCGTGGCGCTGACGGAAGGCCGCGAGATCGGCTACGAAGGGTTCGAACTCGGCAACAAATTCCCACGTGAACCTGCCGCGCTGAAGGCGCTGCTCGCGCAGTACGATCTCGCGCTCGTCTCGGGCTGGTACTCGGGACGTCTGGCCGAACGCAGCGCGCAAGAAGAGATTGAAGCCGTCGGCCCGCATCTCGAGCTGCTGGCGAGAAATGGCGCGGCCGTGATGGTGTACGGTGAAGTCGCGCAAACGATCCAGGGCTCGCCGGTGCCGCTCTACCAGCGCCCGCGCTTTTTCACCGAGACGCAGTGGGACTCGTACGCCGAACGCGTCGAGCGCTTCGCGCGCTATACGCTGTCGCACGGTGTGCGCGTGGCCTATCATCATCACATGGGCGCCTACGTCGAAACACCGGCCGATGTCGATAACCTCATGAAGCGCACGAGCGACGCGATGGGCCTGCTGCTCGATACGGGGCACATCACGTTCGCGGGCGGCGATCCGCTCGCGGTGCTCGACGCCTACGCGCCACGCATCTGTCACGTCCATTGCAAAGACGTGCGACCCGAGATCATCAAGCTTGCGCGCAATCGCGATTGGAGCTTCCTCGAAGCCGTCATCAACGGCGCGTTCACGGTGCCGGGCGACGGTGCCGTCGATTTCGCCGCCGTCATCGCGGGCCTGAAACGACATGGCTACCGCGGCTGGCTCGTCGTCGAGGCCGAGCAAGATCCGGCCGTGGCACCGAGCTACGCGTATGCGCAACTCGGCTACCGGACGCTGCGCTCGCTCGTCGATACGATCAATGCGCCCCAGGACGCAAAGGAGCCAGCATGAGCCTGCTCGTCAAAGCCCAGCGCGAGGGCATGACCATCGCGCGCGTGACGCCGGAGACGGCCAATTGGCGCTACGTCGGCTTCGCGGCGTATCGGCTTGCCAAAGACGAACTGCTCTACGTTCACGAACAGGCGCGCGAATCGTGCATTGTCGTGCTATCGGGGGCCGTCACGATCGAAGTGGACGGCAAGCGCTATCCGAGCATCGGGGCGCGCGATAGCGTCTTTGAAGACACCGCGCCCTACGCGCTCTACGTGCCGCCGCACGTGCGAGCGACGGTGCGCGCCGAACGCGACGCCGAACTCGGCATTGCCACTGCGCCGGCCGAAGGCCGCCATCCGACGCGCCTCATCGAACCGTCGCGCATGTTGCGCTCGGTGCGTGGCAAGGGGGCGAATACGCGCTACGTGTGCGACATTCTTCCCCAAACCGAACCGGCCGAATCGCTGCTCGTCGTCGAAGTGCGCACGCCGAGCGGCCATTCGTCGAGCTACCCGCCGCACAAGCATGACGCCGATCGCATCCCACACGAGAGCGCGCTGGAAGAGACGTATTACCATCGGCTCGATCCGCCTCAAGGCTTCGCGTTCCAGCGCGTCTACACCGACTCGCGCGATCTGGATGAATCGATGGCTGTCGAGAATCACGATGTCGTCATGGTGCCGCGAGGCTATCATCCAGTCGTCGTTCCCTACGGCTACGACTCCTACTATCTGAACGTGATGGCAGGCCCGCAGCGCGTATGGCATTTCAAGAACGATCCGGCGCACGATTGGATCGCAAAGCGCGACGCGGGGTAGTCAGTAGTCGAATCGCCGGGTAATTGCCGAAGGCCAACCGCCTCTCACGGTGTTGGCGCAACTTCGCTTCAGCGCGCGCCGCCCAACGCGATCCATTCGTCGACGGTGCGCGCGTCGAGCGTGTCGAGCGCGCCGTCGAAGACGATTCGGCCATGCCCCATCACTGCGGCCCGCTCGGCCAAGTGGTGCGCCATCGTCAGCCGCTGCTCGATCAAGAGCACGGCGCCACCGCGATCGCACAGGGTCTTCAGGCATGCTGCCACGGCGGCGACGGCTTGCGGAGCGAGCCCTTCGGTCGGCTCGTCGACGATGAGCAAGCGCGGCTCGCCCATCAGCGCACGCGCCAATACCAGCATCTGCTGTTCACCGCCGGACAGCGCACCCGCAGCGGTCTTGCGTCGCGGCGCCAGCATCGGAAAACGCTCGAACGCTTCGTCGATCCGGCGCGCGCTCGAGCGTGCTACGCCGGGCATGAGGCCAAGCCGTAGGTTCTCTTCGACCGACAGCGTGGGAAACACTTCGCGCTGCTCGGCAACGTAACCGATCCCGCGGCGAGCAATCTCGAACGTCGGGCGAGCGATCGTCTCCTCGCCTGCGAATCGGACGGAGCCGGAGCGGCGCACCAGGCCGACGAGCGCCTTCGCGAACGTCGAGCGCCCTGACCCGTTGCGCCCGCACAGCAAGACGAGTTCGCCCGCGTCGACGCGCAAATCGACGCCGTGCAGTACCTGCGCGTCGCCATACCAGGCGCAGACCGAGCGCGCGTCCAGCAGTGCCGTCATCGCGCCTCCTCATCAGGCGGCGCGCCAAGATAGGCTTGTCGCACGCGCTCGTCGACACGAATCTCGGCGGGCGTTCCCGTCGCGATGACGCGACCTTGAACCAGCACCGAAACGCGATCGGCGAGGGCGAATACCGCATCCATGTCGTGCTCGATCATGACAAGCGTCTTCCCCGCACTTGCGTGACGCAGCCAATCGATCGTTCGCGCGGCTTCGTCGCGATTCATACCGGCCGTCGGCTCGTCGAGAAGCAGCGTGCGCGCGCCGCTCGCGAATGCGATGCCGAGATCGAGCCTGCGCTGCGCGCCATACTCGAGCGTACCGGCCGGCGTCCTTGCCGCATGGGCGAGATCGAGATCGGCGAGCACACGCCACACACGGTCTTCGATCTCGCGCGAATGCCGCCACCAGTGAGCCCACTTCGACAACCGTGCTAGCGCCCGCGGGCCTTCGTTCGCCGCGACAACGCCGCACCAAAGCGCGCAACGCAGATTCTCGACGACGGTCAGGCGCGAGAACACTCGCGTCGTTTGGAAGCTGCGGCCGAGCCCCGCGCGCGCAAGCACATGCGGGCTACGCCCTGTCGCATCGGTCCCATCAAGCCAAACGCTGCCCGCATGGGGCCGCAGTGCGCCGCCGACGATGTTGAACAGCGTCGATTTCCCCGCGCCGTTGGGGCCGATCAGCGCATGGCGCTCACCCGAGACGACCGAGAGATCGACGCCGCTCAGCACTTGCGTCGCGCCGAAGCGGCGAGCAATGCCCTCGAGCCGCAGCGCAAAAGGCGTCGTCATGGCTGGCGCCTCTCCTTCTCCTTCTTCTGCTCCTTCTTCTGCGCTTTTTTCGCAACCGTCTTGCGCACGCTGACACGCATCGCGCCGTACGCGACCATGCCGACGGCGGCGAGCACGCCGATCGTCGACCATGTCGTCGCCGAGCCGAGGTCGAATGCGAACCGTCCGATCCGCCAGACACCTCCCGCATCGGCGGCAAAACGGCGGGCGTAAAGCGACTCGACGGCGATCACGAGCGCCGCAAGCCACGCCGCCGCCATCACCGCGCCGAGCAGATACGCCAGCGATAGAGCCCTGCGGCCGTATCGTTCGGCTCGCGCGCGATGCCCGGCCATCGCACCCGCCACACCTTGCGGCAACCGCAAGACCACGCCGACAAACAGCAAGCCCAAATACACGGGCCAGGCCCGCGTGACACTGGCCAACGCAACACTGAGGCCTGTGAGCACGAGCGCCCCGATCACCGGCCCAAAAAACATCGACGAGCCGCCGATGACGGTCGCGATCAGCACCGCGCCCGAGCGCGTCATCGCGACGCTCTCGGATGAAGCGAGTTCGATGTCAATCAATGTCAGCGTCCCGGCCACCCCTGCGAAAAAAGCGGCGAAGACGAACATCGCCAGGCGAATGCGGCGCGGATCGATGCCGAGCGTCGCCACGCGCGTGGCGTTGTCGCGCACGGCGTTGGCGATTCGAGCAAGCGGCGTGCGCGTCAGCCCGAACATCGCGACGATCGACAGCGCCGTCCACACTGCAATGAGCGCATAGGCTTGCCGATCCGGCCCGAACGTGAGGATGCCCCAAGCAGGACCGCTGCCGCGATCGATCGACACCCCGGCCGCACCGCCGAATCCTTCGGGCAGCGTCCATACGGCGGCGGCCACGAGTTCCCCCATGCCGAGCGTGATCATCGCGAAGGCCGTCCCTGCGCGCCGCGTGGCGATCAAACCGAACAGCACACCGAACGCCGCGCCGGCGGCACCGCCCACGAGCGGCAGCCACGGCAGCGCCATGCCGCCGCGATTGAACAGATGCGCGGCGACGAACGCTCCGAGGCCCGCGAAGGCGGCATGCCCGAACGAAAGCAAGCCGATCTCGCCCAGTAGCAGGTTGTACGACAACGCGAACACGATCATCGCGGCCGCCTGCGCGAGATAGGCGAACAGCCAGCCTTGATGGACAACGAATGGCGGCAGCGCGAGCAACAGCGCCAAGGCGGCCCACGGCGCCCCATGGCCGATTGAGTTGTAGCGCGCGATGCGCCTGCCCTGCCGATCGCGCGGGGGCTCAGCCATTTCGTTACGCATCGTCTTCGCGCCTACCCAAGAGCCCACGCGGGCGGCAAGCCAACATGGCGACGAGCAGTCCATAAGGCAGCAGCGGCGCGACCTGCGAGATCGCGAGCGCCGCCCAGACCGGCTGCAGCTTGATGCCGGCCCACTGCGCGAGCGAGCCAAGCGAAGCCGAGCTGCCCACTGCCCAAGTCTGCAGGCAGCCGATCAACAGCGAGGCCGCGAACGCGCCGCCGAGCGAACCGAGCCCGCCGACGATGACGACGACGAATACGATCGAGCCTACGGCCTCCGCCATGCCCGGCTCGACGACCGCGAGCGGCGCACCGATGACACCCGCGAGCGCGGCCAGCGCGGTGCCGACCGCGAAGACGAGCGTGCCGATGCGCGCGACATCGTGGCCAAGCGCCTCGACGGCGGGTGCATGCGTGAGCGCGGCGCGCAGCACGAGGCCCGTGCGGGAACTACGAAGCAAGACATACAACGCGAGGAGCGTGGCAATCGATACGGCCATCATCAATGCCCGATAGCGCGAGAAAGCGGCATCGCCGAACGTAATCAATGGACCGTCCAGCATGGTCGGCAATGCAATCGACACGCTGCCGAGTCCCCATGCCAGCTTGATGCACTCCGCGAGCAGATAGGCCAGCCCGAACGTGAGCAACAGCTCATGCAGGGGCCCGTTGGCTCGCGCGCGGCGTAACAGTGTGCGCTCGATCACGGTACCTAGCAGGCCCATCGCAATCGGCGCGCATACGAGCGCCATCGCAAAGCCTTCGTGTGCGGCGATGCTGTAGCCGAGGTAGGCGCCGAGCATATAAAACGTCGCATGCGCGAAGTTGAGCACGCCGAGCATGCTGAAGATCAGCGTGAGCCCGGCCGACAGCATGAACAGCAGCAGCCCGTAGCTGATCCCGTTCAGTGTGGCGACAGCGAATGCCTGCACCTTACGTGCGCTCCTCGCTCGCGTGGCTCGCCTCGACCGCTAGCGGCGCGAGCGCCACGAAGGGCAGTGGATTGTCCCAATGGACGTAGCCGCAAACGTGGTCGGGGCATGCGCGCCGCAGGCGGCCGCCGTCCGCGTCCGCATCGGCGCGCTCGATGAGCGTGCTCGCGCAGCGCGGACAGAATCGATAGTCGCTCATAAGTCGTGAAAGAGACGCAAGGAAGGCAAACAAGCCGCACCGGTGGCGCGAAACGCGCCCATTCTAGCGGCTTTGCATCCATTGGCGCAGCGACTCACAGTCTCCTCATCGTAGGCTCACGAGGCTCGGCGCGCCTTTACCGCCAGCACCACGAGCCCCACCGCGCCGACAAGGAGCACGAGCGCCGCTAGCCAGAGCGCCGGAGCGAACGAGCCGACGCGCGCGGCGATCGGCGCCGCAACGAGCGGCCCCGCGATCTGGCCGACGCCATAGGCAGCGGTTGCATAGCCCATCAGCCCGGCCGCGCGCTCGCCGTGCAACCGCCGCGCCTCGCGCATCGCGAACAACGTGATGGCCGTAAACGGCAAGCCGATCAACGCACTGCCGATCCCGAACCCGGCAGCCGTCGGCAAGACGATCCCGAGCACGATGCCGATGGCCTGTACGACATAGCACGCCGCGAGCAGCAGCCGGTTGTCCCATCGCACGGGCAGGCGCGCGGCAAACATCGAACCGGGGATCAACGCCGCACCGAACATCGGCCAAAACAAATCGGGCCAGCTCGACCCTGGCAGTGCATGACGCGCGATGACGGGCAAGAACGTGGCCGTGATGATGTAACCGAAGCCGGGCATGCCATAGAGCACGACGAGCCAGATCGACTGCATCCGGCGCTCGTCTTTGCTCATCGGCGATGCCGTGCCCGCTTCGGCTCGCGGCGGGACGCCCGAAGGCCGAGGCGCGCGAGGTGCCGCGTGGGACGCACCCGATGCGGACGCCGCGGACGCCGCAGCCGACTTGGCCGCGGCCGCGGCCGCTGACGCGGTGGCGCTCGCCGCCCTGCTCGCTCGGGGTGCCGCCGACATGAACGTCCGCCACACGCCTGCCGTCGCCACCGCGCACATTACCCCGAACAGCACCCAACCGAACGGCGCCCCGTGATTCGCCGTCGCGCCGACGACCAGCCCCGTCACGACGATGCCGATGCCGGGCCCGGTGTAAATCACGCCGCTCCATGCCGGTGCGCTAAGCTGCGCCAGCCGCGCAAGCCCCCACTGCGAGGCGAACACGAATGTCCAAGCGCTGATGACACCCGCCACGAACCGGACGGCCGCCCAAATCGGAATACTGCTCGTGACGCCCATCGCGAGCGTGAGGACGACGGTGGCCACGAGCCCGATACGCACCATCCGGGCGTGGTCGACCGGTACCCACGCGCAAGTCAGCGCGCCGATGAAATAGCCCGCGTAGTTGGCTGAGGCGAGCCAGCCACCCGTGCGCAGATCGAGCGCGCCCGCATGGAGCATCAGCGGCAAAAGCGGCGTGAACGCGAAACGCCCGACGCCGAGCGCCACGGCCAGCGCGACCATGCAGGCGAGCGCGACCCGTCCCGCGCTCGCCGCCGAGCGAGCGCGATGCAGCGGCGTCTCGTCCATCGAATTTGAGTGAGCCATAAGAAATCCCGTTACTCCGTTACGCCTGCCGTTACCCGTTACCCGTCACCCGTTGCCGACGATTCGCGCTTTTCCCGTTTCGCCCAGCATGCGCCGCGCCGCCGCCGCACGCGTGGGCACGGATGCGCTTTTGAGTACGATGGTAATTCCCTGCATCAATCATGAAAAATGAATAATATTGATGCAATCCATCACTCGGAGAGAATCATGGATCTGGCCGCCTTGACGATTTTTCGGGCCGTCGTGCGCGAGAACGGGGTGACGCGCGCCGCCACGAAGCTCAATCGCGTCCAATCGAACGTCACGATGCGCATCAAGCAGCTCGAGCAGCAGCTAGGCGCCGAACTGTTCGTCCGCGAGGGGCGCCGGCTCGTGCTGACGCCTGCGGGCCGCACGCTGCTCCCGTACGCCGAGCGTCTGCTCGCACTGGCCGACGAAGCGCGCCATGCGCTGCGCGAAGGCCGGCCGCGCGGCCGGCTTGCGCTGGGCGCAATGGAAAGCGTAGCGGCGACGCGCTTGCCGCGCGTGCTGGCGGCCTACCATCAACGCTGGCCGGAGGTTGAACTGGAACTCGGGACGGGCACGACAGGTTGCTTGATCGACCGTGTGCGCGAATTCGAGATCGATGCGGCGCTCGTCGCCACGCCGCCCGACGCATCGGTGCTCACCGGCGACTTCGCATCCGTTCGCGTTTTCGAGGAAGAGTTGGTGATGCTGACGCCGCGCGGCCATCGCGCGATTCACGCAGCGAACGATATCGCGCTCTCGACGCTGATCGCGTTCGAGCGTGGCTGCGCCTATCGGAGCTACGTCGAGCGCTGGTATGCCGAGCATGGGCTGCGGCCGGCGCGCACGCTCGAACTCGGTTCGTACCACGCCATCATCGCCTGCGTGGCGGCGGGTGCGGGCGTGGCCGTCGCACCGCGCTCCGTGCTCGAACTACTGCCGGGCGGCGCGCAGGAAGTGGCCGTCCACCCGCTGGGGCCACTCGGCGCCGTGCCGACGCTGTTGATCTGGCGTCGCGGCCACGACTCGGCGGCACTCGACGCGTTGCGCGAGGCGTTGCTGGCCGAGGGGCGCGGTGATACGTCGTTCGGCGACGAGCGGCAAGAGGCTCCGCTCTCTGCCGGTTGACGCGCACATCCAGCCGCTGGGAACGGCCAGAATCGCGCCTGGCCATCCATCGTGCCGTCGGGCGCGCGCCGCTCTGAAGCGTCTCGCTCAGCTTGCTAGCTTGCGCAACGTCTCGAGCACGGCCTCGCCCTTGAAGGGTTTGACGATCCAGCCCTTGACGCCGGCCGCCTTACCGCGCTCTTTCATCGCGGGGCTGCTTTCGGTCGTCAGCATGATGATGTTGACGGCGCTATTCGCGAGTTCGCCGCGGATCTTCTCGACCATCGTCAAGCCGTCCATGTTCGGCATGTTGACGTCGCTGATGATCAGTTTCACGCCCGGGTTCGTCTTCACTTTGGCGAGCCCGTCCTTGCCGTCGACGGCCGTATCGACTTCGAGTCCGTTCTTACGAAGAAAACCGGCCACTTCGTCGCGCACCGTGCTCGAATCATCCACCAGCAGAATCTTTGCCATATCTATCTCAGGTCCAAGTCTTTCGCGTTGACATAAAAGCAATCAGAAGAGCTCGAGCTCGCCGGCGCTTTCGTGCACGTCGGCCGCCTGCGCGACAAAATCGAGCGGTACGGTGGCACCGATGCACATCGTCGCGCGCACCCGCGCGGCATACTCGATCGTGATGTCGTAAGAGGCGACGTAGCTCGGTTTCAAGTCGTCGAGATAGCCCATGCAATCGTTCGATAACGCGTAAGGCGTCGACATGCCGAGGTCGGGGAAATGCTCGACGAGCTGCTGATTGATGGCGCCGCAACAGAGGTTGCCGATTTCCATCGCCACCTCGCGCAGCGTACGGTCGTCGCCCTGCGCCGTGTAGTAGCCACGCGTCGCGTCATCGTCGGCGAACTGCAGCACAACCAGCATCCGAAAATCGATCGACACGATCGTCAATACGAACCCCTCCAACCGCTCTCGAGCGTCGGCGGCCCCCGGCGCCGCAACGGGAACGATGTCGCAGGCATGGGCGGCGTCAGTGGTCAAACGCGTGCGTGCGGCTTGGAAAAAGATGCGCTCGAAGCTGTCTCTGGCTGTATGGCTAATCACGTCGAATTCCGTCCTACACCAACACCAACTTCGATTGAAACTGCTGCGCCAGTGCCTCGACGCTCCCCAGCGCCGCCGTGATCATCTTGCCGCCCGCTTGAATGTCTTGGAACGTCGCCGTCGTGACGAGATCGTTACGATCGAGACTGTCCCGATAGCTCTTCGACAGCTCTTGCGAGCGCGTCGCCAGTGCGCGCACTTCGCCTGCGACGATCGAAAAGCCGCGGCCTGCGGCGCCCGCGCGCGCGGCCTCGATCGATGCGTTGAGCGATACCATCAGCACGTGATTGACGATGCGCGCTAGCTCATGATTCTTGCTATGCATGTCATGGTTTTGCGACATCAGCGAGATCATTTGCTCGTGCCAGCGCTCGAACGACGCCCCGAATTGCTTGAGCCGCGCCGCCTCACCCTCGATTTTCTTCGCGTGAGCGACCCAGTCGTCGCGGCGCGCTTGCACCGCGTCGAGCGCCATCCGCGCCTCTCTTAGGCTGCTTGATTCGCGTGCGAGCGCATCGGTAAGCCGCTCGATTTCCGCGGTGAGGTCGCCCTCTCGTGCCTCATGCGCCGCGATCGAGGCTGCAAGACGCGCCGTCTCTTCTTGATGCGCGTCGCTCAAATGGGCGACCACCTCCTTGCCCCTTCGCGCTGCCCGAAAGCCCGCGCGCTTATGCGCGAGCGCCGCGGCCACCGCCGCCGTTGCCGCGACGGCCGTTGCCGCCACTGCCGACATCCAATACGTAAGTACCACAGCTTTCCTCGAGTCTACCTACTACTATGCTTACTCGCGACGAACGGCCCGCGCTCGCCGCCTGTTAGGCGAGCGCGTCGTCGCGCGCCGATTTCGTATCTTGGCCAACCGGCGCGCCGAGACTATCCACGGCCCACGATTCGGGCAGATGCACGATCGTTTGGAAGCGCCGAAAATCGGCGCCGCGGCGCTCATCGGTGAAACGCAATTCGATGCGGCCGTGCTCGCGCTCGAGCATCTCCTTGACGGCATCCATGCCGACGCCGCGCCCCGATACCTCCGTCACGGCTTGGGCCGTAGAGAATCCGGCGCGGAAGATGAATGCCGCAACGGCTTCATCGCCGATCTGCTCGCCCGGCGCGATCCAGCCGCGCTGCGCAGCGATGTCGCGAATACGTGCGAGCGCGAGGCCGCGGCCGTCATCGCTAAGTGTCAATTGCAGTGCGCCCGCATCGACGCCCACCTCGAGTTCGATCGTCCCCGCGTCGTGCTTCCCCGCAGCGGTGCGCTCGTCTGGCGGTTCGATTCCGTGATCGACGCTGTTGCGCAGCAGATGCATGAAGACGTCTCGCAGCGCGGGGCTCGCATGCCGGCGCAGGCGATACCCGTTGTCGTCGATGGTGACCATCGGTGCGCTTTTGCCGACCTCGTTGGCGAGCGACGGCAACGAGTCGATCGGGCCCGACAACGCCTCGCCGAAGCTTTCCGTATCGAGCAGGCGCAGCGTGCGGCGCACGGCATCGCGCATGGCGACGAGGCCCGCCATGTCATCGCCTCGCACCGACTCGACGAGATCCAGGCTCTCCTCGATATGCGAACGATCGACCACCATGTAACGGCCGCTCTGCGCGCGATGAGCGATCCCGCCCGCTCCCTTGCGGCCGAGGTTGACCTCGTTGATCGTCGCGTAATGCTCGACCGCCTGCTTGACCCGCGCCAGATCAACGATCGACGCTTCCCGATCCCAGGCTTCGCCGGCGCCGAGCCGGCGCATCTCGTCGTAACGCTGCTCGGCCTCGTGCACGATGCTCGTCAAATGACGCAAGCCGTAGGTGCGCGCATTGCCCTTGATCGTGTGCATGTTCCGGAACAACTCGGCCACAGCCGATTCGTCCGCATGCTCATGCTGGCCGATGATGCGTTCGTTCTCGTGGATGAAGCCCTTCGCGCTCTCGACGAACTGATGGAATTTCTCTTGGCTGACGGCCAGGATTTCGCCGATCATTTCGAGCTGGCGCTTTTGCTCGGTCGACTCGGCCGTCAGGCGCCGCAACTCGGTCACATCGCGCACGCACAGCATGAGGCGCATGACCATATCGGTTTCGTCGGTGATGGCGGACCAGCTCAGGTCGAGCGTCTTGCTGCGCCCGTCGGGCATCGTCTTCACGACTTCGTTGACGAGCAGGTGTTCGTTGAACGAGAAGTTCATGGCGTCCTCGCCGATACAGGCGTGAATCGCCGCTTCCACTTGCGAACGCGTGTCGGAATCGAGGCTCGTATCGCCGAATACGAGCGCCATGACGTCGCGCCCGGCGATGTCCTCGGTCTCGAAGATGGCTTCCAAGAAGGCCGAATATTCGCCGTGCACGAGGCCTTCGTCGACAACCGTCATGATGCCCTGCTGCATGTTCTGCAACATGGCTTGGATGTCGGCCGTCTTTTGTTTGAGTTGCATCGAGCTTTGCTCGATCTTCTCGATCATGTCGTTGAACGCGATGATCGAACGGCCGATTTCGTCCATGCGCGTGACGGGTACCCGCCGCGTGAAATCCTGACTCGATGCGATCTCGCTCATCTCCGATTGCATCTGCGTGAGCGGCCGCGTGATCTGGCGATAGAGCAGCATGCCGACGACGCTCAAGAGTAGGATCGCCGCGGCCGTCGCGCCGCCGATCGCCGTCGTCGTCGTGGAGAGCATGCCGTTGAGTGCGCCGATCGCGTCGTCCTTCTGACGATTCTTCTCGATCCGCATCGTCTCGACGATCCCTTCGAGTTCGTTGCGGTATTCCCCTACAGCCGCGAACAAGAACGCTTGCGCGAGCGCGTCCTTACCCGACGCCTTCATCTGGACGGTTTGGTCGATGGCCCCGAAGTAGTTCGACAGGCTCTCTCGCGCCTGCGCGACGAGGCCCTTCTGCGCCTGGCTCGCCGCCGCCTGCGCCTGTACGTCGAGCGCTTCGTGCAGTGCGTTTTCCTTCGCCTTCAACTGCGCTTGCGCCTGCGAAACCATGTTGGCATCGGGCGCGTAGACGAGCGTCATCGTCGCGAGTTGGACGTCTTTGACTTCGGAAACGAGGTCGCTCGATGCGAGCGCGCTCGGCACGACGCCTTGTGTGACTTGGCGTACTTGGCCGGCGCTGCGGCGCGCTTGATAGGTCGCGTAGCCGCCGATCGCCGCGAGCGCGACGAACATGAGCAGCACCAACAGCGTGATGCGATGACGAATCGTCATTTGGAACCCCGAATGCGTGGTCTTGTGGCGCGTGGTGCCAGGCCGCGCGTAACTTATTGCTTTGTATCGAAATGTTACGTCCAGCGGCGTGATTATCAGGGCCGTCTCATGACGAGTTGATGACAGTCACTGGCGCAGGAAAAGCGCAACGTCTGCGAACAACAGCGGATGTTGCACGGCTCCTTGCACAGGCCGGGACGGTAGGCGCGATCGCCGCGGCGGCCCGCGCGACAGATCCCACCTACTTCTCGACGATGCCGAGGCAGTGGATCGATCGCGGCCCGAGCAGACCGTCACATAGGCACAGCTGTATCTCGAAATCTCCACTGATATCTATGCGCCTCTATCAAGCTCCGATTCGCGAGTTGTTCAAACATCGCGGCGGCCGATGAGCGAGATCTCTAGAAGTCGTTTAAAAGGATAACTTCCCTTTAAATCACGCACCTAGCGTTTCTATCCCGCGCGCTTTCAAACCCCTTGGATCTCTCTTAAAAAACCCAATAGGGATAGTCCGGTAGCAGTTGAGCGAGATTGTGCACAATCCATTTGCGCCGCGCGTCAAAGACGGTATACATTTTTATTACAGCGTCATTACATATTGCTGTCGTATCCGACATCACTTCTGTCGACGTGCTGTGGCGCCGGACAAAGGGCACGTTCGATGTTGGCTTTATCAAGGGCATTCAATCCAACCGTGATGCGTTTCGTGAACTTGTCAGCAACGGCGTTCTGATGCAGGCGGGAAGAGTTGATGAACGGGAACTCCAGCAGGCACTCAAGAAGATTCAAGTCGGTGATGGCGCTGCAGCCATCAGTCTGGCGCTTCTGGGATGCGTGGAAATCTTTTGCGCATCCTGGGGTAAGTTCCTGGCCGCCAGACGCGCGGCCTCGTATTAATCGATAGCCCGGAGTTTACCCAACGTGAATCTGTCTCTACTCCGCTCTCTGACAGGCAGTGTCCGCCTGATGCTGGACAAGGACACACGAGTCACGAAATATGTCGCGTGGGGCGTAGTTATCGAGTCGCTCACCTCGATCGCCATGCTGCTCGGGCCCGTCACGCTGAAGCTCGCGGTGGACGAAATGTCCCGCCCGGAGTTCAACCCGTTCGCAGCGACGGTATACGTAGCTCTGTTCGCGCTTCTCTGGTCGGCGTCCGCCGTTTCGTCGGTGGCGGTTCTGGCATTCACCAGCCGGATCGTTAACCAGATCACCAATGTACTGCTCGGCCGGGCGCTCGGCAGACAGCTTCCTGTGCTGGCCGGCGGCACATCGTTTGAGAGCGGCTATGTGCAGGGGCTGCTTGAACGCCTTCCTTACAGTCTTCAGGTCATCGTCGAAGGTGTTCTATGGAGGATTGCGCCCGTCACCATCCAACTGGTCGCCGCTCTCGCGCTAATCTCGGTGCTGGTTCCGGTTCAATATGCAGCAGTGATGGTTTCAGTCCTGGTTACCTATTTTGTGTTTTCCCATCTGTCGGCCGAACAATATGAGAAAAGCGCGGAATCGATCAATCGGGCTGCGGGCACGTTGTCGGCGTCCCTTGGCGATGTCTTGAGGAATGCGCCGAGGGTCGTGTACAACGGTGCCGTCAGTCGCGAAATAGATTATGTAGCTGCGAGAGCGCATTCACGGCTGGCGATTGACTGGCGTCGCTCGTGGCTGCTTACGCGTGCTGCCAGCTACCAATACGGCGTCATCGCCGTCGGAATGGCCGTCATGTTCACGATGTGCGTGTACGACATTCGATCTGGCCGCATCACACTTGGCGATTTCATGTTGCTGCAAGCCTATGTGCTTCAATTCGCGCTACCGCTCGGCTCGTACGGGTTTGTGCTGCACCAAGCTGGCGCTGCGTTCGCGAACCTCCGGGAAACGCTAGCTATCGCGCCAGCTATAAAGAAAGTCAACGAGGCTGCCCCCCTGGCGTCGGATGTGCGGGCGGCACACATTTCGGTAAGGCAACTCGCGTTCGCTCGTCCTAACCATTTCGCGCTCCAATCGATCTCATTCGACGTTCCCGCAGGTAGCTACACAGTGATCGTCGGGCATAACGGGTCCGGCAAATCGACACTAGCCAAAATGATCGCCGGGTTGCTGCCTCCGGACGAAGGCACGATTGATTTCGATGGCGTGAGCGTCTATGGTACCGACGCGCGAGAACGGAGCCGATACGTGCTGTATGTGCCGCAGGAAGTGTCGTTGCTCAATCGCTCCCTCAGGGAAAATGTCTGCTACTTCCCGTCAAGACTGAACGACGCCGCCGCAATCGATGCGCTCGAACGTCTCTCGTTTCACAAGGACAGCCGAAGCATCGACTTGGACGCAGAGGTGGGGGAAGGTGGCGCACATCTTTCGGGCGGGCAGGTGCAAAAGGTCGAGCTTGCAAGGTTGATAGGCGTCGCCGTCCCGGTCATCATTCTCGATGAAACGACTTCCGGGCTCGATCCGCAAAGCGACGTGCTCGGGATTGCGATGCTGCGAGAGCGCCTCAATCAGCGTTCCACGCTAGTGATGATCACGCACCGCATCGCCAACGTCATAGTGGCGGATCAGGTTGTTTTCCTTTCCGGCGGACGGTTGGCCGCGATCGGTACGCACCGGGAATTGATCGAGCAATCCGACCAATATCGGTCGTTCTGGAACAGTCTGCCGCAGGATGAAGGCGTTGCACGCGCCGAGGGCCACGCCGCATGAGGCGCATCTTTTGAAGTGGCAGTATCAGTCTTCACGTCGCAGCAAGAGCTGGCAGTTCACGATTCGCACGCAGCGCAAGGAAGTGGCCTACGTGTTGAACGAGGCGCCGAGTCTACGCGGCAAGTTTAGCGATGCGGCATGGCTCGATATTGTCTGGTCGAAGTCGCGCAGCATCGCGAGCAATGCGACGGGACTTGACCTCGATGTGTTCCCCGAGGTTTTGCCGTGGGCAATTGATGACGTGCTCTCGCAGGAGTTCCACCCTGAATGACGGAAAGCTGGAAGACCATGGGTTTCTTCCGGCTCAAGTCTCCGGTCGATATGCTCGAAAAGCCTCGGACGGGACCGAAGCGAAGGTGCTTGGGGCGGTGACATCGCATCTCCCCAGTCGTCTGTGATATACGAGCGAACGAATACCCGAAATTTTGCGAGCGATCCGAGCAGAACAAACGCGAAGACACGGCGCATGAAGTTTGGAACGTAACCGCAGCAAGCGACATTACAAACACGTACGCCGCCGTCGGCGTACGTGTGCCGAACCCTAGCTAGGCGATCACAACTGCGCCTGCACCCACCCCTTCACCCCTGCCAGCGCGGCAGGCAGGTTCGCCGGTTCGGTGCCACCGGCTTGAGCCATGTCGGGCCGGCCACCGCCCTTGCCGCCCACTTGCTGGGCGACGAAGTTGACGAGTTCACCTGCCTTGACCTTCTTGCTTGCATCGGCCGTGACGCCGGCGATGAGGCTAACCTTCCCGCCGTCGACCGCAGCCAACACGATCGCGGCATGCTTAAGCTTGTCCTTGAGCTTGTCGACCGTCTCGCGCAACGTTTTGACGTCCGCGCCTTCGAGCGTCGCGGCGAGCACCTGCACGCCCGACACGTCGACGGCTTGCACCGCGAGTTCATCGCCTTGGCTCGACGCGAGCTTCGACTTGAGCGCGGCCAACTCCTTCTCGAGCGACTTGACCTGATCCTGCACCTGCGCGACCCGCTGCGTGAGTTCCGACGGCTGCGCCTTCAGCGCAGCGGCCACGGCATTGACGCGGCTCTCGAGCCCCTGCACGTAGCGCACGGCGTTATCGCCCGTGATCGCCTCGACGCGGCGAATGCCGGCCGCCACGCCCGTCTCGGCGACGATCTTGAACAAGCCGATATCGCCCGTGCGATGGACGTGCGTCCCGCCGCACAGCTCGCGCGAGAACCCGAGATCGAGCACGCGCACTTCATCGCCGTACTTCTCGCCGAACAGCGCCATCGCGCCACCCTTCACGGCTTCGTCGTACGGCATCACGCGCACGATGCCGGGCGCGTTGGCGAGCACTTCGGCGTTGACGATGTCCTCGACACGGCGTACTTCGTCGTCCGTCATCGGCGCGTTGTGCGCGAAGTCGAAGCGCGTCTTTTCGTCGTCGACGAGCGAGCCCTTCTGCTGCACGTGGCCGCCCAGCACTTCACGTAGAGCCTTGTGCATCAAGTGCGTCGCGGAGTGGTTACGGGCCGTGCGGGCGCGGCGAACGGCGTCGATTTCAGCCTTCACGACGTCGCCGACTTTCAGCGTGCCCTGCTCGATCGTGCCGTGATGACCGACCACGTCGGCTTGCACCTTCAGCGTATCGGCCACGGCGAAGCGCACACTCGCGTTCGCGAGCACGCCCCTATCGCCAACCTGACCGCCCGACTCGGCATAGAACGGCGTGTGATCGAGCACGACGACGGCGTCCTGGCCGTGCGTCACTTCATTGACGGCCGTCCCTTCGACATAGAGCGCGACGACTTTCGCATCGTCGAAGATCGACTCTTCATAGCCGTGGAATGTCGTTTTCGCGCCCGAGTATTCGAGCCCTTGAGCCGCCTTGAACTTGCCCGCCGCGCGCGCTTGCTCGCGCTGACGCGACATCGCCTCGTCGAACGCCGGCTCGTCGACCGTCATCTCGCGCTCGCGGCAGACGTCAGCCGTGAGGTCGAGCGGGAAGCCGTAGGTATCGTGCAGCTTGAACGCGATGTCGCCGGACAGCACCTTGCCGCCCTTGGCGTCGAGTTCAGCCAGCGCCGCATCGAGAATCGACATGCCGTGCTCGATCGTCTCGAAGAAGCGCTCTTCTTCCTGACGCAGCACGTTGGTGACGCGCGCTTGCGCATCGCGCAGTTCCGGATACGCCGCGCCCATTTGCGCGACGAGATCCGCCACGAGCTTGTGGAAGAACGCATGCTTGCAGCCGAGCTTATAGCCATGGCGGATCGCGCGGCGCACGATGCGGCGCAGCACATAGCCGCGGCCCTCATTG
>CAYRLJ010000069.1:0-25258 GCA_964425025.1 uncultured Burkholderia sp.
GCGAAGGCGAAGGCGAAGGCGAAGGCGAAGGCGAAGGCGAAGGCGAAGGCGAAGGCGAAGCGGCAATGATACCTCTCGCCGCAAGCATCCAATTGCGCCAGTTGCCGGCCGCGAAACCTCGCGATGAGGGGTGCATGACGGGAAAGCACTGAAAGCGGTGTGTTACACCTGCGCTCTCGGCGTAGCCGGTCCATACGCTCAGCTTCCGAGACGCCAACCGGGGAACGGGCATGGCGATGTTCCGTTCTTTTCCTTCGATCCAGCCCTCTCGCTCACCGGGCAACGCAACCCACAGGTTAAGCCCTAGCACGAGGACAACGTGCGGCCGGATTTGGCAAACCACCTCATTGAATGCCGGCAGAGATTCCTGCAACTGCTTTGGCGTGGGCCGTTGCTTCGACGAGGGCATGCTGTCACGCACGTAGTTGTAGAACGCTACCGTCTGCCAGAAATCTTTCGTGCTGGCCGAGTCGAGCAAGTCCCGCCCGGTCATGAGCCTTTGCGCACCAGCGAACAAGCGATAGGTGGCGTCGCGGCAAGAATCCACGGCTACGCCGTTTTGCGCCCGGATCATCTGCTGCAACGCGTCCGCGCCTTGAGCCCCAATGCAGCACCCCGATTCGGCAAGAAGCAGCCAGCGTAGCTCCTGCCCCCAATACCGATCCCCTACCCACGGGTGATAGCGCACTTGCGCCGAGTACCCCGTTGTCATGCGTAATCCCCGTACCATTTCGTTTGTAGTATCAGTTTAACTAGAAACGTTTTCTCGGATACGAGTAATTGCACCAGGTCGCCTTGCGCTTATCCGCACACCGACCATCGTCGCCCATCCGCTGTGACTCATGGAGCGGCAGATCTTCCGGCGCGCCCAGTCACCTGGGCGCCTGCTCCCGCGCACAAACAAGGCACAATACGGGTTTTGACGGATGCCCGGCGGGGTTGCCAGACGCGCCACGCCGCCCTGCCGCATCTCACGCGGCCGAGCCCCGCTGCTTGCCGCAGCCAGAACAAGGAGCACGCTCTCATCATGACCGACGCTGATCTTTCGTGGACGCGCAGGCTCTCGCTCGCCATCGGCGCCTTCTTCAACATTCTTGGCGATCGCGAATTCGCCGCCGGCGTGCAGCGCCTGCGCAGCGGCACCGTGCCCGCAGCGGCCGCCCCCATGGCCCCGCGCGCCCCCGCCGCAACGTCCCCCTCGGCCCCAACGCTGAAGGAAGCCACCCCAGAGGCCGCGCTACAGCTGCTCGGCCTACTCCAACGCGATGCGCGTTTCATCGACTTCGTCGAGGAAGACATCGCGAATTACTCCGATGCCGATATCGGTGCCGCCGCGCGGCTCGTGCACGACGGATGCCGCGCGACGCTACGCGAGCACTTCTCGATCCAACCCGTGCGAGATGAAGCCGAAGGCAGCCGCGTGACGATCGCCGAAGGTTTCGACGCGGCCGCCATTCGCCTGACCGGCAACGTCGTGGGCAACGCCCCCTTCAGCGGCAGCGTCAGCCATCGCGGATGGCGCGTGACCGACGTGCGCCTGCCTAAGCTCACGCAAAGCCATGACGCGAGCGTGCTTGCACCGGCGGAGGTCGAGCTATGAGCGAGCCGCGCTATTCGATCGGGATCGATCTTGGGACCACGCACTGCGCACTGTCATACGTCGAGCTGGCAACAAGCGACGGCGAAGCAATCCCCCAAGGTGTCCTGCGCGTCGCACAATTAACGGCGCCCGGCGCAATCGAGGAACGCGATCTACTGCCGTCGTTCCTCTACCTGCCGCATGCAAGCGAATTGGCGCCCGGCGATCTCGCGTTGCCGTGGACGAGCGAACGTGATTTTGCGGTTGGCGAAATGGCGCGCAGCCGCGGCGCCGGCACGCCGATTCGCCTCGTCTCGAGCGCGAAGAGCTGGCTGTGCCATGCGGGCGTCGATCGCCGCGCAGCCATCTTGCCCGCCGACGCGCCGCCGGAAGTCGCGCGCGTGTCGCCGCTCGAAGCATCGGTCCGCTACCTGACTCATCTACGCGAAGCGTGGAATCATGCGCACCCCGACGCCCTGTTCGACGAGCAGGACATCACGGTCACGATTCCCGCGTCGTTCGATCCCGCCGCGCGCGAATTGACGGCCGAAGCCGCGAGCGCCGCGGGTTATGGCCACATGACGCTGCTCGAAGAGCCTCAGGCCGCGCTCTACAGTTGGATCCAAAAAAGCGGCGGCGCGTGGCGCAAGCGGGTCAGCGTCGGCGACATCATTCTCGTCGTCGATGTCGGCGGCGGCACGACCGATTTGTCGCTGATCGCGGTGATCGAGCGCGACGGCAATCTCGAGTTGCATCGCGTAGCGGTCGGCGATCATATCCTGCTCGGCGGCGACAACATGGACCTCGCGCTCGCGCATGTCGTCGCGCGCAAGCTCGCCGCGCAAGGCACGCAGACGGACGCATGGCAACTTCGCGCACTCACCTATGCGTGCCGCGGCGCGAAGGAAACGTTGCTGTCCGACCCATCGACGGATACGGTGCCGCTCGTTGTCCCAAGCCGCGGCTCTAAGCTGATCGGCGGCTCGATTCGTACGGAACTCACGCGTGACGAACTCACGCAAACGATCCTCGAAGGATTCTTCCCGCAAGTGGAGGCGAGCGCCCGTCCTGTGAGCCGCACGCGTGCCGGTCTTACGCAACTGGGCCTGCCCTACGCGCAGGACGCGGGCATCACTCGCCACCTCGCGGCGTTCCTTGCCCGCCAAGTCGGCGCGCTCGCAGAGCTTGGCGGCGAGCAGCAACTGGCCGCGCAATTCGCGCTCAATGCGAACGCGACTTTCCTGCATCCGACCACCGTCCTATTCAACGGCGGCGTGTTCAAGTCGCCGCTACTCGTCGAACGGGTCATGGCGACGCTCAACGGATGGCTCGCGGCCGATGGCGGTGAGCCGGCGCGTCTTCTCGAAGGCGCGGACCTCGACCTCGCGGTGGCGCGCGGCGCCGCCTACTACGGCTTCGTCAAGCGCGGCCGCGGCGTGCGGATCCGAGGCGGCACCGCGCGTTCGTACTACATCGCGATCGAATCGGCGATGCCCGCCGTCCCTGGCTTGGAGCCGCCCATCTCGGCGCTGTGCGTCGCACCGTTCGGCATGGAAGAAGGCACCGGCGCGCCGCTGCCCGAGCAGGAGTTCGGACTCGTCGTCGGCGAACCGGTGCAGTTTCGCTTCTTCGGCTCGTCCGTACGTCGACAAGACCAAGTTGGCACGATGCTCGATTACTGGTCGACCGACGAGCTGCAAGAACTCGAAGCGATCCAGGCGACGCTGCCGACGGAAGGTCGCAGTGCCGGCGAGGTCGTGCCCGTCAAATTGCATGCGTACGTGACCGAGACGGGCACGCTGCAACTCGAGGCGGTGCCACGAGGCTCCAGTGAGCGCTGGAAGGTCGAATTCGACGTTCGCGGCAACGTCGCCCAAGGCTGATCTCGGCGCAAGGCTGCTGATGAAGCGCTACGTAGTGGGCATCGACCTCGGCACGAGCAATACGGTCGTCGCGTTCATCGAAAAGGGCTCGGACGACATTCATGTGTTCGATGTCGATCAACTCGTCGGGCTCGGCGAAGTCGGCGCGCGACCGCTCTTACCGTCTGTGCGCTATCACCCCGCTAGAGGCGAGCTGAACGCTGGCGACCTGCAGTTGCCGTGGCACCGCGCAAAGCCGCACCCGCCGCACGCTACGCAGGAGACGCAAGCGACGATCGTCGGGCAGCTTGCGCGCACGCTTGGCGCGCAAGTGCCGGGGCGGCTCGTGGCGAGCGCAAAAAGCTGGCTATCTTATTCCGAGGTGGACCGGCTCGCGCCGATCTTGCCTTGGGGCGCCCCAGGCGATGTCGCGAAGGTCTCCCCTGTCGAGGCAAGCGCGAGCTACCTCGCGCACGTACGCGCTGCCTGGAACGCGCGTTTTCCCGACGCGCCGCTAGAACAGCAGGATGTAGTGCTCACGGTCCCCGCTTCGTTCGACGAAGGCGCGCGTGCCTTGACGCTCGAAGCGGCGCGGCTCGCGCAACTGCCCGCCTTGCGTCTGCTCGAGGAGCCGCAAGCGGCTTTCTACGATTGGCTCTATCAGCACCGCACGAGCCTTGGGGAAGAACTCCTCGACACGAGGCTCGTATTGGTTTGCGATGTCGGCGGCGGCACCACCGACTTCACGCTGATCCAGGTGCAAATGGATGCCGCAGGCACGCCGCAACTGACGCGCATCGGCGTGGGCAACCATTTGATGCTCGGCGGCGACAATATGGACCTCGCACTCGCGCGGATCGTCGAGTCGCGCCTCGCGCAGGGTCAAGCCGCAAACGCGCGGCTGTCCGCGTCGAGCTTGTCTCAACTGGTTGAACGCTGCCGCGTCGCGAAGGAGCAGTTGCTGGCCGTCGACGCGCCCGCGTCCGTCGCCATCACGCTGCTGGGCGCCGGTTCGCGCGTCATCGGCGGTGCGCGCACGGCGCAGCTCACGCGCGAGGAAGTCGAGCAAGTGGTCGTCGAGGGGTTTTTCCCGCAGGGGGCCCTGAGCGAGACGCCGCGCCGCTCGCGTGCGGCGATCGTCGAGTTCGCGCTACCGTATGCGAGCGATCCCGCCGTCACACGTCACGTGGCCGCGTTTCTGTCCCGCCACGCCGCGCAATCGCGACAAGCGTTGGCCGGCGCAGCGGATGACAACGGCGGATTGCCGATACCCGATACGCTGCTGTTGAACGGCGGCGTTTTTCGGGCGCCTGCGTTGACCGCGCGGCTGGCGCAGACGCTCGGCGCATGGCGCGGCGCGCCGCTGCACGTGCTGAGCAACGAACATCCCGATGTGGCAGTGGCGCGCGGCGCGGTGGCCTATGGCCTCGCGCGCGCCGGTGCCGCACCGCGCATTGGCGGGGGCTCGGCACGCAGTTATTTTCTCGTGCTCGATGGCGGCCAAGGTATTTGTTTGCTGCCGCGCGGCACCGAAGAAGCCCATGAAGTTCGTCTTGACGACCGGCTGTTCGCGTTGCGGCTCGGCCAACCCGTGCGCTTTCCACTGGTCTCGACGGTGGCGGAGATGGCGTTTCGCGCGGGTGAGCTTGCCGATCTTTCGCAAGGCGATTTTGTGCGCCTGCCACCGCTTGCGACCATCGTGCAACGTCAGCACGCGACCGATCCCGACGAACGTCGCGTGCGGCTCACGGCCTCGATCACCGAGGTGGGCACATTGGAGATGAACTGCATTTCAATCGACGACCCGGCACAACGCTGGCTGTTGCAATTCGAGTTGCGACGCGATGAGGCCACGGGGTCCGCCAACGAGGCCGACGATCGATCGCGGATCGAGCGGCATCCGTCGCTCGATCAAGCGATCGGCTTGATCGAGCGCGCTTTCGGCGCGCGTGCAGCCGGCGTGGCGCCTACCGAGGTCAAGCGGTTGCGTGCGCACCTGGCGGAGATCGTGGGGCCCAGCGAGACCTGGGACGTCGCGTTGCTGCGCGAGCTGTTCGATGCCCTTTGGGAACGGGCGAAGCGACGGCGACGTTCGGCCGATCATGAGCGGCTTTGGCTCAATCTCGCCGGTTTTTGTCTGCGGCCGGGATTCGGTTATCCGCTCGACGATTGGCGCGTCGAGCAGATCTGGTCGATCTTCGATGACGGCATCCAGTACATCCACGAAAGCCGTGTGTGGTCCGAATGGTGGACGTTATGGCATCGCGCGGCGGGCGGCCTGAACGAAGCGGCCCAATTGCAGTTGCTCGATGCCATGGCGTTCCTGCAGGCGGCCAACATCAAAAAGCAAAAGCTGCCGTTCGATCCGGCCAAGGTCGGTCATGCCGACATGATCCGCGTACAGGCTTCGCTCGAACGCATTGCCGTCGAGCGCAAGATTCAGCTGGCCGAGCAGCTGTTTGAGCGGCTGCGCAAGCCTTCCGAGAATCCACAGACGTGGTGGGCAATTGGCCGGATCGGTGCGCGTCGGCCGTTTTACGGCAGTGCACATACCGTCGTGCCGTCCGATGTGGCGCGGCAATGGCTCGATGCCGTGCTCGCACTCGATTGGAAGAAAGTGGAGCCTGCGGCGTTCGCCGCGGTGCAGTTGTCGCGGCTAACGGGCGACCGGTCGCGTGACTTGCCCGAAGACGCGCGCGCTGCCGTCATTCGGCGGCTCGAAGCCGTTGGCGCGACGCCTAGTTGGATTCGGATGGTGCGCGAGGTGGTCGCGCTCGATGAGGCCGATACCGGGCGCGTGTTCGGGGAGTCGTTGCCGGCCGGGCTTAAGCTGTTGACGCGGGACACTTAGGCCGGATCATCGCGCGATAGGCGCTGACGCGCGGATGGGCCATAACGCGACCTGTTATAAACGGCGTCAGCGCCTATTGCGAAGCGAGCGACGTTGCCGTCGCTCACTTCGCAGCCCTCCTTACGTCACTGGTCCTTGGCGTCCTTGACATTGGCTTTTGCCTTTGCCTCGTTTGCGTCGCCCTGCGCTTCGACCTTCTTTTTGTCGGCCTTCGCTTGGGCGACCCTTGCCTTTTTATCGGCCTTCGCCTGTGCTCGATCGGCCTTTTGGTCGGCGCGCGTCATAGGCTGAGCCGTCGTGTCCGTGCTGTCCTGTGCTAGCGCATACTGGGCTGACATTGCGGGAGCAGCGGCAACCAAAAGCATGGCTGTCCATTTCGCGATGCGCTTCATCTGGGCGGTATCAGCGGCTTTCATCTTCATGAGCATTTCCTCCGAAAGTGTCGTGACAATCACCGCAATCGGCCGGAGCGACGAGCGCATTGCGCGGCTGCAAAAAGAACCGCTCACGCATTCGCCATACCGAACCGACACGGCTCGAGTCCCGTTACCGGGCAGATTCAACGACAGTCTTTGCAAGGGGCATGCCTAGCTTGCTTGAAAGCAGCTTCTAGCGAGGCGTTGGCTAACGAATACAGCTGCCTGCGCCAAGACGCGCGACGTGGCCGAGCATACCTGCCCTTGGCGTTCAAATCAGTTAAAAACGGTCGACGCGATAGGGCGTCATATCCACGGGTGGCGTCACGCCGCATTCGTGCGCCCGGCGCGCGCCGGCTTTCCTCAGGATTTATAAGATCTTATTTACCGATTTTTCCATGGAAATCGCTTAGCGCTTTATGTCAGCCAGCATCGCTTTCTCTGTTTTTCGGGACCACGCCTTACGTTTTTAATAGATAACGTATTGAGAGTACATCTTTATTGAGTCATCACCCCGATGATCCTCTTACACTTGACTCCAATGATCGATATTTATACAGACAAGGCAGCCGAAACGAAAAGCTTGCGTTTGACGCGGCGTGGATTTGGACGCGTGTCCATCGCTGGCGCAATGGCTGCAGTGATGGGCACATTCGCAGGCAAAAGCAATGCGTCAATTAGCAGCCCTTATGTCCACGGTGCCTCGTCCTTCGCACTCCCGCGATGGGTCGCCGCGCGTCAGAGAGTGATATCGGGACAAGGCTCCGCCCGCGTCTTGTTTCTAGGCGACTCGACCGTCTTCGGCTCAGGCTCTTCCGATCAGTCCTCCGAAAGCGGCGCGAATTTGTATCGATACAGTGCACCAACTCAACTGGCTGATTTTCTCGCCTTTATGGCTGTTCCCGCGCACGCCAATGGCATTGCCTTTGGGCCATCGGGAGCGCGATTGACCGTTAACGGAAGTGGTCACGACCCCCGCGTCACCAACGGATCGTCATGGGGTCCATACTGGAAAGCGCCGTCATTAGGTGGCCATCTCGCGACATCGAGCACGCCCACGAACGCGCTTAACTTCACGCCCGATAACACTTGCGACACGTGGCGGGTCGCCTTCGTGCAAGGGGGCACTAACGGCACCATCAACGCCTCGGTCGACGGTGGTCCGTTCAATGCATTTGGCACCGGGGGCGGCTCGATCCAGATGGGGCAATTTGCCTATCAGTCGGCGGGCAGCACGCTGCATCTGCAAAACGCGGGCACTTCTCCCGTATACGTCGGATCGATCGAGGCGTCGAATAGTCGAGCACCGTCCGTCGTCATCACGAATGCGGGGTGGTCCGGCGCGAAGCTTGGCGATTTCTCGGGTGCCTACTGGACTCGCAACGGCTACGATCCGTTGTCGGCGGCCTTAGCCTTCGCGCCCGATCTATACGTCCTGGAAGCCGGCATCAACGATTGGTACAAGGGAACGCCTGTATCGACCTTCGCAAGCCAATTGAACGCGTTCTTGACGAGCCTGCAAAGCGTCGCGGACGTCGTTCTAGTCAGCGGTGAGCCGAGCAATCCAAACGCGTCCCCGACGTGTGCCGTCTCCAATCAGCGGGCGTTTGTTTCCGCGATGAACAACGGCGCTGCGTCGCTAGGGATCCCTTTCATCGACAACTGGACGCGCTTCGGTTCCTGGTACAGCGACGGCGCGATGTATTCGGCTGCTCCGGCGTTGAAAGACCTTCATCCGAATATGGTGGGCTATTTGCGGTTCTCCGAATTGATCGCGCAGGTGCTGGCCGGCGTTTGACGCTGCAAGCTGTAGATTGTCAATTTCGATGGCCGCCTGAGCGACTATCTTGGCCGGTCGGCGGGGTTAGTTGTCGCTGCTCGGCGCGCGCTTGTTGTCGTCGGCGCTGCGACGCCGGTAGCTTTCGACGTTCAACTCGAAGATCGTCCAGTGATGGACCAAGCGGTCGATGGCGGCCACCGCCATCGACGGATCCGGAAACACGTCGCTCCAGCCGGAGAACCCAAGATGACTTGCCAGCGCCCGGCGGCCCGAACAGCAGGATCGTGGCCCCTTTCACTCCCGAACTCGCACAAAACCTCGCCGAGCGCCAGGTCGAGTATCTGATCGGCGGGTACCCGACTGTCCGAGCAACCGATCCAGAGGTACTCGGGCGTCTGCCGTTTCTCGAGCCGGCTAAAAAAATCGGGAACATGACATTGCATCCGCTCTGACCAAGCCCTGTTTTTGCGCTAACAATCGCTCCAGGCTCATGAAAGGCGCCTCGTTCTTTTACACGTCCCATTCAGGCTGGATCTGGTAGCGTTTTAGGTACGCACCGAAGAGTTCCTGCTCGGTCGGCTCCTGGGGGGGAATGGACCATGAGACACGAGTGATGTTGAGATAGTGCCGATAGTTCAGATTATCGGAAATACTGTTCCTTCCCCACGTTCCGCATCCCATCGACAGCGAAAACGGCAAACCGTTGTCGAAACTGCCACCGGTCGCAAAGCAATGCGCCTGATTCACGATGATCCTGCACGCTGGCATGGAAAGTCCCAGGCGCAGCGCCCTTTCATTATCGGCGGTGTGAATGCCGATCGAGTGGCCCGCGCCTTGATACCGATAGATCTCGCGAACGCGTTGCATCGCATCGTCAAAATCACGCGCACGGTAAAGCGTGAGAACCGGAGAGAGCTTCTCGCCAGAGAAAGGGTAATACTCCCCAACGCCGGTTTCTTCAACCAACAAGCAGGAGCATCGCTCGAACGCCTGCCCCTCGAGGCCCGCGAGCGCGGCTATCTCGCGGGCCGACTTCGCGGTCACTTGAGGCGACAGCTTGCCATCGGGCCACATCGTGCGCTGCAAGCGTGCTTTTTCCTCCGGCATGAGCAGGACAGCCCCTTGACGCTTCAATTGCTCGAGCATGGCGTCATAGACCGTGTCGATGATCACCGCACTGTTCTCGGATGAACAACTCGTAGCGTTGTCAAATGTCTTCGACGATCTGATCTTCAGCGCGGCATCAGCGAGATCGGCGGTCTCGTCGACGATCGTGGCAACGTTGCCCGCCCCGACCCCGATCGCGGGCGTACCACTCGAATAGGCGCCGCGGACATTGTTTTGCGAACCGGTAGCGACCACCAGGTCAGCACGTGCCATCAGATCCGCTGTCGCCGCCTTCGAAACCGGCGCCGAAAGTTGTTGCACGAGATCGCGTGGCGCACCTACGCGGTCGAGTTCCGCATGAATCAACTCGATGAGCCGCGCGCTGGTGCGGTACCCCTTGGGGGATGGCGACAAAATGATTGCGTTGCGCCCCTTCAATGCATTGATGATCTTGTTGGCCGGCGTGGCCGCCGGATTGGTCGAAGGCGTAATGGCGGCGACCACACCGACCGGCCGTGCAATTTCTATCAACCCTTTGTCCGGCAATTCGGCGATGACGCCCACAGACTTGACACCGCGCAAGTCCCGCAACAGACCCATTGTCTTGCGCCGGTTCTTGATGATCTTGTCGGCGACATTACCGAGGCCGGTATCCCGCACCGAGAGTTCGGCCAATTCCACGTTGTGCCCGGGATGGACAATTGCCCAGCCGGCTGCAGTGACGACTTCATCGACTTGCTCCTGGGAGCTCGCCTCATACGTATGTTGCGCAGCTCGCGCACGCGCGAGAAGCGTGTCGATTTCAGATCGTTGCGCGACGTGATCGGTTTGAGCGGATAGCATGAACTTCCCCCGGTTTGATTAAGCCATGTGCCAGCCGTGGCTGACGACGATCGACTGCCCCGTCAGTGCGTTAGTGGGAAACGCCGCGAGGAAGACCGCGACGCGGGCGATATCGGCCGGTTCAGTGAACTCGCCGTCTACGGTCGTGGCGAGCATCACGTCGCGTACCACCGCGTCTGCGCTGATCCCCCGCTCCCGCGCAAGCTGCGGAATTTGCCGCTCGACGAGCGGCGTGCGAACAAATCCGGGGCAAATCAGATTGGACCGCACACCATGGCTGGCTCCTTCCTTCGCGATGGTCCGACAAAGCCCCAGCAGGCCGTGCTTGGCCGCCACGTACGGCCCCTTCAGTGACGATGCCTCCTTCGAATGCACCGATCCCATCAGCAAGATGGTTCCCCCACGCTGTCGTGCCCGCATGTGGCGCAGGCAGGCGCGCGCCGTCAGAAAGCCGCCATCCAGATGCACGGCGAGAATGCGTTTCCAGTCGGCAAACGAAACATCGGCGATCTCACCCAAGTGTTGCAAACCGGCATTGCTGACCAGCACGTCAATACCCCCGAACGCTTGCGCCACTGCGTCGACGCCGCGCTCGACTTCGCCTTCGGACGTCACGTCCATCCGCAGTGCCATTGCCGAAGCCGGTTCAACGCCGAGTTCGTTTGCCACGCGCGTAGCGCTCTGCAGATCGATGTCCGCAACCGCTACCTTAGCGCCGGCGCGTGCGAATGCTTGCGCAACCTCGGCGCCGATCCCGCTGCCGGCGCCCGTCACGAGAACACCTTTTCCACTGAGTTGCATGCTCTCCCTCCAAACGTTTCATCAGTCGACCGCAGTGGGCCCTCATCGGAACAAAGCAACGGCGCACACGGCCATCAGCAAGGTCAGCGCAAACTGCCGCAATGCGGTTTCTTTCGTTCTACTAAACAGATGGCTCCCGATTACGATACCGCCGTAATAGCATGGCGCCATCGCCAAGGGCGGCAATGCCCCGCCGAGCACGAATGCGCCGTGAGCCCATAGAACGATGAGAGCCGCGACGGATATCGCCGCCACGTAAAGCGTAAGATTCGCGCGGGTAACCGCAAGCGGCTCCGGCCCCGACAACAGATAGAGAATCACCGGCGGCGCACCGATGCCCGTTGCGCCGAGCAACACGCCGCATGCGCCGCCCAACCCCACGGACAACGCCACTGGCCTGGGCCCACGATAGCGGACGCCGCCAAGCATAAGCGCGGAAAACACGATCACCATTCCCGCGATGCCCCGCCGAAGTGCGTCCGGCTCCGCGTGGAGCAGCACGTAGGCCCCAAGCGGAAGCGTCGCAAACGAAGCGAGGCAAATCGGTGCGAGGATGCTAAAGCGGGCAAGCGCGTTCGCCTTGATCAGCATCGGAGCCGCGGCGAACGCTTCGAGCACCAGCACGGCTGGAACGACCTGCCGCGGGCTGAACAACATGGTTAGGATCGGCGTCATGACGAGCGACCCGCCGAATCCCGTCATGCCCCGTATCAAGCCGCCCATCACGGAGACCAGTAGCGCACTGACCAAGAGAGCCGTCATTGCTCTGTCCGCCGCAAAACCGTCGTCAAGTCGATACGGCCCGCGTCACGCACCCGCGCGGCCGCGCAGCCCGCCAAATTCATCGAGAGAACAAGGGTGTCGCCCATTCAGTGCTCCGCCTCGAGTTCGGCGTGAATGAGATCGCGTAACGCCATCTTCATCTTGATGAATTCGGGGTCTGCCTCGTTGCGCGGCCGAGGCAGCTTCACCTCGACATTCGCCTTCAGCCTGCCGGGGCGACGGCTCAGCACGATGATGCGGTCCGAAAGAATGACTGCCTCTTCGATACTGTGCGTGACGAGAACCATGGTCTTGCGCGCGCACGCATCGCTCGATGCGATCAAGCGGCCCACCTCCTCCTGCATCGCCGCACGATTCTGTGCATCGAGCGCGGCAAAGGGTTCATCCATCAGCAGCACGCGCGGTTCGACAGCGAGCGCGCGCGCGATCGACACACGTTGTTTCATTCCACCCGAAAGCTGATGAGGATAGCGCTTCGCGAAGCCGGTCAGGCCGACGAGTTCGATCTGGCGGCATACGATCTCCGGCCTCTCTCTTGCGGGCACCTTCTTCATCTCTAGGCCAAATGCGATGTTCTGTTCGACCGTCATCCATGGGAACAACGCGTAGTCCTGGAAGATGATGGTCCGCTCCCAGGTGGGGTGTCCGACACGCTTGCCGTCGACATCGATTTCCCCGCGCGTCGGTACCTCGAAGCCGGCCAGCATGTTCAGCAACGTGGTCTTGCCGCACCCACTGTGTCCGAGAATCGAGCAGAATTCGTGATTCCGGACCTCGAAACTGACGTTGTCGAGTGCGAGCACCGAGTCATCGGCCGAATCGTGGCCAGGATAGATCTTCGTGACGCCCTTAATGCTGACAGTGCTCATCAATCACCTCCACGCCCAGATGAACAGTTTGCTAAATCACATGCCGATGCGCGACCACGGCAACAACTTGCGCATGGCGAGTCGTATGGTGCGATCGATGACGAAGCCGACCAAACCGATCGTTCCCATGCCGACGAGGATGTAGTCGGTGCGCAGGATGGTGCGCGCGTCGTTGATCATGAAGCCGAGGCCGGAAATCGCACCGACTAGCTCGGCAGCCACCAGTGCCATCCAGCCGACGCCGAGCCCAATGCGGATGCCCGTCATGATCTGGGGGAGCGCCGCCCTCAACACGACGCGCCACAAGATTTTCCATTCCGGGGCACCGAGGCAGCGTGCGGCGCGGACCAGATTCGGCTCGATGCCTTTGACGCCAGTGATCGTGTTCAGCAGGATCGGAAAGAAGATGCCCAGAAAGATGATGAATTCGTTCTACGTATCGCCGATGCCGAACCACAGGATCGACAGCGGAATCCATGCGAGCGGCGGCACGGGACGCAGAATCTCCATCACCGGGTCCAGTTGCTCCTCGACGATGCGCCACCAACTCATCGCGATTCCGATCGGTATCGCAACACACGCCCAGAGGAATGCGACGGCCTCGCGCATGAGGCTATCGTGCAGGTTGCGCAGCAACTCTCCGGAATTAAGAAGTTCCCACGCCGCCGCGAACATGGCGGACGGCGGCGGCAACAGCGTGCGCGTCGTCCCGTTCAGGAGGTAGGTGCTGGCCAACTGCCAGAACGCGAGCAGCACAATGAGAAATGCAAGCCGCCTGAGCCTGCTCGCGATACGCAGGAATACCGTACGGGACTTGTTTACCCCGATATGCCCGGCCTTGACCGTCGATGTCATCTCCATGTCTCCACCTTTTGCTCGCGTTCGACGTACACCAATGCTGGCGCTCCCATCCGTCGTTGCCGGACGGCGTTATGGCGTGTAGGACTTTCCGCCGTAAGTCCAAGGCGCGACGAGGTCGCCCTTTTCGGGAAACGCCTGTGGAGTCTTCATGTCTTCGACCGTCAGATATTGCGGGTAAGGCGCCTGATTCGGCTTACCCTTCCAATCCGGCGGAATGAAAGGAGGAACCTTCGGTTCCGCCCACCCGAGTTTCTTGAACGTATTGGCCATGAATTGCGGATCCACTGCTGCCGAGAAGTCACTCGCCGTGAGCTGCCTTTGGATCCGCTTTTGATCGTAGAGCCACTTGAAGATCGGCTCGTTTGCTTCTCCCCAGAATTGCGCCAGAGGAAAGATGTAAGTCGGCTTATAGAGGTTGTTGTAGTCCTTGATCTGTTGAAGCAGGAGGCGCGGCGAGTAGTTCTGAAGTTGGGGAACCTTCGCCATCAACTGCGCCGCTTTCTCCGGGTACTGGCGAATCCACAATGTGGCTTCCGCGAAGGCGTCAGAGAGCGCCTGGACGACATCGGGCACGTTCTCGACGAGCTCCGAGCGGACGTAAAATTGGCCTTCGTACATGTTGTAGCGGAAGATCGAATCCACGATTCGACCGCTCTTGCGCTCATTCACGATCATGCTCGCGGTCGGGTCCCACGAGGCCACAGCGGCAAGCCCCTTCGGCATTGCCATTTGATCGCCAGGCGCCATGTTTTTGAGAATGATGTCCTTGCCGATCTGCACGTTGTTTATCTCAGCGGCCATCTGAATATAGAACTCCGCGGACGATCCAGTCACGAGTCCGATCGCTGCCGGCGGATTGCTGCCTTTGAACTGCTTGAGGCTCGTCACGTGAGAGTCGTCGGGCACGATGAGGGCATGCAGCAAATTGGGGCTTTCAATGGCAATCGCCTTGACGGGCACGCGCTTGTCGAGCAGCGAAGTAAAGGGAAAGTTGCCGCCGCTTGCGGCTTGGAAGCGCCCAGAGACGATCACCTCGTTAATCGCCGGGCCAGAAGAAAAAGCCTGGAAATTCGTCTCGAGGCCGCGCGCCTTGAGTAGACCCGCTTGGTCCATCACGATGTTGATGGTGTTCTGTCCCGACCACGGTGCCTGATAGGCGATTTTTAGCGGCCACCAGCCCTGGCTTTTGAGCCACTGTATCGATTTCGGCGAAACCTGCTCGTAGGGCTGCGGCCAGCCCCAATCCGTGAACTTTGTCGGCGCCTGCCCAAAGCAAACAGATGGAACAGCTATCGCTACGAGCCACCCGATCAACCACCATAATCCAGGTAGTCGTGTCGCCATCGCCTTGCGTGCGTGCTGCATCATTGCCTCCTCCGCTAACAAAAGGACTGCCACGAATGCCTTGGCGCCACTACGGCGCGCGACGTGGCGGATTGGCCGGGTCTTGCGCCCGGTATTACGTTGAAACCGTCAATTCGGCGCCCGCAAACCGAATGCGCGCATAGTCGATGTCTTTGCGCGCTCCGACATAGCGGATCAGTTCATGAAGTGGCGAAGTCTTGTACGCATATGCCGGGGCGGGACGCTTCAGGGGCGCGAGCAGCGGTTCGTCATAGAAGGCGTGAAGCAGAACATCCTCGTCGCTTGCCAATTTTCCGAGCTCGGTGCGCAGGCGGGGCACCCACGGCTCAACGTGTTCCCCTGGGCGCTCGGTAACCATCTCCGACGGCTTGATATTGGCGCGCTCGAGAAAATCGCCGGAGGGCTCGGCAGGGAGCTTGCCGTAGTAGCCCAACGCGTACTTGCGTACCTCGTCCGGAATGGTCTTGTACCGCTCGCCTTGCACGACATTCAGCACCGCTTGGGTGATGATGTATTGCGCAAAGGGACTCACGAGGATCGGATAACCGAGATCGCGGCGGACCTGCCCCGCCTCTTCGAGAATTTCGGGCAGGCGCGCCTCCATGCCCATCGTCTGCAGTTGCGACCTCAGGTTCGAAATCATGCCGCCGGGCACCTGATGCTCGTAAAGCGCGGGATCATAGGTCGCGACCTTGCCGCGGGGCTTGCCTTCGCGCTCGGCCAGCCAACCGAAGTAATCCATCGTCGCCTTCAACTTTTCGAGGTCGATGCCCGTGGTGATGCCGAGCGCGCGCGCGCGCGCGCCGATATCGTCGGCGTCCGGCAGCGACGGCCCGTTGGCAAGCGGGTCCGCGGCTGTATCGCCGAACCGAAAGCCCGATTCCATCGCCACTTGATAGACTTGCGGCGCGAGCCCGGATTGGCAATGCGAATGCAACCTGAGCGGGATGTCTCCAGCCACGCTAGCCACCGCCGGAAAGAGCGCCCTGGCGCGTTCGGGCGTGAGGAGCCCTGTCGGATCCTTGATCGAAATAAAGTCCGCCTTGAGCGCGACAAGCTCCTTCGTGCGTTCCATGTAGTACTCGTCGGTATGCACGGGGCTCAGCGTGTAGACCATCATCGCGTTGACCAACATGCCCGTCTCGTGGGCAGAGCGTACCGACGACTCGATGTTGCGGTTGTCGTTGAGCGCGTCGTAGACGGTCAGCACTTTCAAACCGCGCTTTGCGAGGGCTTGCGAGTTCAGCGTGACGATGTCATCGGGGAACAGCTCGAACGTGTATAGGCTCTGCCCCCGGGTCAGTCCGTCGCACGGCGTGGAAAAGCGTTCGCAAAGGAGTCCCACGCGCTCGAACGGATTCTCCTGCAGGTATCGCACGCAGACATCGAATACGGCTCCGCCGAGGATGTTGATGTACGCGTAACCGACCTGGTCGATGGTATCGATGATCGGCGTCATCATCGCTGTGGTCATCCGCGTCGACCACAGGCACTGATGAGCATCGCGAAGCGTGACGTCGACTAAGCGGAAAGCGCCGTCGCCGCCGCCGATCTGCTGTTGTTGAACCTGCCTAGTCTCCATCACTTCGCCTCCAGTAAGACATCTTCGACAAATTTCGTGTGCACATCGCCGCGCCGGAAGTGCTCGTTGCACAACAACGCCTGGTGAAACGGCAGCGTTGTCTTCACACCGTCGATGCGCATTTCGGAAATCGCGCGGTGCATCCTCGCCATAGCCTCATCGCGCGTATTGCCCCATGCGATCACTTTCGCGAGCAACGAATCGTAGTACGGCGGAATTCGATATCCCGTATAAACGTGGCTGTCGATGCGGATGCCGGGGCCGCCCGGCAAATGGCAGTTCTGAATCACGCCGGGGCTCGGCATAAAACCCATGTTCGGATCTTCGGCGTTGATGCGGCACTCGATGGCGTGCCCCGACAGACGAACATCCGACTGTGCGAGCGAGAGCGGCATGCCCTGAGCGATCCGAATCTGTTCCTTCACGATGTCGATACCTGTCACGAGTTCGGTGACAGGATGCTCGACTTGCACACGCGTGTTCATCTCCATGAAGTAAAAGCGTCGCGTGCTGGCCTCGAGAATGCATTCGATCGTGCCCGCGCTCTTATATCCGACATGTTTGCAAAGCCGCACGGCGGCTTCGCCGATCTGTGCGCGCATAGCATCGTCGAGCACGGGGGAAGGGCTTTCCTCGAGGAGCTTCTGGTTGCGCCGCTGGATTGAGCAATCGCGCTCCCCGAGGTGCAATACGTTCTTGCCGTCGGACAAGACCTGGATCTCGATATGGCGGATCGCCGTCAAGTATTTCTCGATGTAGATCGAATCATCGTTGAAGGCCGCCTTTGCCTCGCGGGCGGCGTCCATGTATTGCGTCGCGACGTCGGCTGCCGACCAGACGATCCGCATGCCGCGCCCACCTCCGCCGGCGGTCGCCTTCAAGATTACGGGATAGCCGAGTCCTTCGGCTACGGCCTTCGCTTCAACGGCGTTGGCTACCGTTCCCTTCGATCCCGGGGTCGTGGGCACGCCAGCCTCGTCGGCCATGCGCCTTGCCATTGCTTTGTCGCCCATCAACGAAATGACGCGCGACGAGGGACCGATGAACGCGACGCCTTCTTTCTCGCAAAGCCCCGCGAAATGTGCATTCTCCGAGAGGAAGCCATAGCCGGGATGGATGGCCTGCGCGCCGTGGATCACCGCGGCCGAAACAATGAACTCGCCGTTCAAATAACTTTGCGCGGATCGCGGCGGACCGATGCACACCGCACGATCGGCGAGCCTTACCGCGAGGGAGTCGCGATCGGCTTCCGAATAGACCTGCACCGTTTCGAGCCCGAGCTCGCGGCATGCGCGGATGATGCGCACGGCGATCTCGCCGCGATTGGCAATCAGCACGCGCTTGATGGGTTGGGTAGTCGTCGTCACGCTTTCGCTTCCAACTGACCTAAAAAGTTAGGGAGATCCCGAGCGGCACTTAGGCCGGGTCCACAACCATCAGCACCTGCCCATATTCGACCGGCTCGCTGTCGCCGACGAGAATGTGCGTGACGGTTCCTTTCCGTCCAGCCGGGATTGAATTCATGAGCTTCATCACTTCGATGATGCAAACGGTGGTTTCGGCATCCACTTGCTGCCCCACTTCCACGAACGGGCGCGCGCCCGGTTCCGTTGCGCGGTAGAACATGCCGACCATCGGCGACTTGATCAGCACGGCGCCGGGCGGAAAGGCGAGCGGCGCAGCGTGCGCGCCCGGCGCTGTACCGGGCTCCTGCTTGGCCGGGCCGGTGACGATTTCGCCCCCGCCCACATGGCCGTGGCGCTGGTGCGAGGCCGGCTCTTGTGCGAGCGCATCGCCCACCCCCACTGCGTTGCCCGGCAGCGTTCCCGACGCGGCTTCCGGTGAGCGCGCCGTTGCTTGCGCCGGCGCGCCGGCCGGTACACCGTCGGCAGCCGCACCGCGCCTGAGGTCGACTTCCAGGTCCCCTAACTTCACATGGAATTGCCCGAAGTGCGAAGAGGACTTGATCAGTTCGACAAGTTCCAGCAGGTCTCGATAGGTCATGGTTTCGTTGCTCACGGCAGGCTTTCCCCCTGATTGAAACCGGCTCGTCGCAGCACTGCCGATCTCGCCTGATTTCATTTAACGAAATATTGCATTCCTTTGGTCGAAATCATTGCATAGGCGACGGAGTATTGCAATAATGGAACGCAGAATTTCGCTGAACGAGACGATTAGGAGATTCCCTATGCAGGACCCCGTCATCATCACCGTCGCAATCACGGGCGCGCTGCCGCGCAAGAAAGACAATCCGGCCGTACCGGTCACGCCTTCGGAGCAAATCGAATCGACGCATGAAGCGTTTGAAGCGGGCGCCTCGCTCGTCCATATTCACGTGCGCAACCCGGACGAAACCCCGAGTTCGCATCCCGACCTCTATGCGAAGGTTCAGGAAGGGATTCGTAAGCACTGTCCCGGCATGATCGTCCAGTTCTCGACGGGCGGGCGCGGCCGCGATCAGGGGACCCGCGGCGCGATGCTGCATCTGAAGCCGGATATGGCTTCCCTCGCGACAGGCTCGGTCAACTTCCCGAATGGCATCTACGAGAATCCGCCCGAGTTCGTGGAGGCGTTGGCGAAAACGATGCTGGAGAACGGTATCAAGCCCGAAATCGAAGTGTTCGACCTTGCCATGCTCTATAGCGCGGCGAGGCTCGCCAAGGCAGGGTTGATCCCCGACCGGCCTCACGTCCAGTTCGTCATGGGCGTGCCCAACGCCATGCCGGCGCGTCGCTCGATCTTCGATTTCCTGCGCGCCGAACTGAAGGAAGTGCTCCCGGCGGCGACCTGGGTCGCCGCCGGAATCGGCCGCCATCAATGGGACGTCAACGAGTGGTGCCTCGCGGAAGGCGGCCATTGCCGCACCGGCCTTGAAGACAACTTGCGCTTTGACGAGACACGTCTCGCCACAAGCAATGCCGAACTCGTCAAGAAGATCGTGGATGCGTGCTCGCGCTTTGACCGACGGCCCGCGACTGCGGCCGAAGCGCGCGCAATATTGGGGCTGCGCGCGCAGGCTTGACGGTACGACAACGTTCTAGCCGCGGGACCGTCATCGCAATATGCAGAGATAAGGAATCGACATGGATGTCCTAGACACCAATCAAGCTTTGCACGAGCAGTCGGATGTTCACTCGATGGCGAGCCGATCCGCTCGCGCGGATGACCATCAGTGGACAATCAGGGAAGCGAAGAACCTGTTCGCGCTTCCTTTTGCCGACCTCATCCACCGCGCGCAGACGACGCATCGACAACATTTCGACGCCAACGTCGTCCAGCTTTCGACGCTACTGTCGATCAAGATCTAGAGATGCGCGCGGTTGGCGAGCGCGGTAGCGAGAGCGAGGCATGACAAACATGAAACAGGGTGGTCGTGCGGATGGGCAAGGCGGAACGGAGCGGCTCGTAGCATACAATGAGGGCCCTTCTGGACATTCCACGTCGGATTTCATGGCGACCAAAGATGAAGCGAAATCGGAATCCACGGCTCTGCGTGCCTTCTCCGTCCTCGAATACGTCGTGAAAGCCGGCGTCCCCGTCTCTCTGGACGACGCCACGCACGGGTGTAACCTGCCGAAGCCCACCGTCTACCGCATCTTGACGATGCTTCACGAGGCCGATCTGCTGCAGCGCGAACCGCTTAGTAAGCGCTACATCGTGGGTCCTCGGATGTCGCAACTCGCCATCGACGTGATGCAGCACTCGACGCTTCGTGCGCAATGCCATACGGTCTTGCAGGAAGTCGTCGACGAGATCGGCGAAACTTGCAATCTGACCATGCTCGACGGCAATGAGGTGTTCTATACGGACCGCGTCGAAACCCTGTTGCCGCTGCGCCTTCATCTGGAGCCTGGCACTCGCGTGCCGCTGCATTGCACGGCAAGCGGCAAGATATTCCTTAGCCAGATGACCGAAAAACAGATCCATCGGCTGCTGGGCAACGGGCCGCTCCCTCGCTATACCGCGAAAACGATCACTGATACGGCAGAGCTCATGCAGGAGCTCGAACGGACCAGGCAAACCGGCGTCGGCACGCACGACAGCGAGTTGTTCGATGCGTCCGCGGCTGTCGCAGTGCCTATCGCGGATAATACCGGCCGAGTCTATGCGGCGCTTGCGATTCACGCGCCGTCTTCGCGCATGACTGTCGAGTCCGCGATGAAGCATCTGCCCACGCTGCAGCGTGCGGCCCAAGCCATCGCGTCGATTCTCACACCTGCCCCGCCAACGAAGGATGGAATCGCCGAGCGGCGCGGCAAATCGAGCGCAAAGAGTTCGCGGCGAACGCTCTGATTCTGAGCGAGGCCGGCAGGTCAGCCGTGCGCGCTCTAACTCACGGGCCGTGCGGCGAGGATGGCGCGCGATTCCGAGCTACTTTCCAGCCCATTGCGCTGCCATATCTGGATCATCAGCCGAACGCTTTACATTGGCCGCGCAGATCGCGGAAACCAACGCAGCGAACACGACATAAGTGCAGACGAGCCAAGGCCGTCCGCCATTTAGCTTGAGGAGAACCGTCGCGATGATGGGCGTTAATCCGCTCGCGAAAATGCCGGAAAACTGATAGACGAGCGAGATGCCGGTATACCGCACGTGCGGCTCGAACAGCTCCGAGAAGAGCGCGGCCTCGGGCCCGTAGATCATTGCGTAGAAGACACCAAACGGGATCACGATTGCAATCCAGACCGCGAGCACGTGCACAGGCTCGTGCGACATCAGCCAGAACGCTGGAAACACGGATGCCCCGCATATGAGCGTGCCCCAGAAGAATGTCCGCAGGCGGCCGAAGTGATCCGAGAGACGGCCGAACAGCGGAATGAACAGACACATCACCAGCGCGGCGGCCATGACGCCGACGAGCGCATCGGTGCGTGTGAGTGACAGCTCCTGCGTGAGGTAGACGATTGCGAACACCGCGAACAAATTGAAGAACACGCCTTCAATATAGCGAATGCCGAGACCGAACAGGACTTGTCTTCCGAAGCGGGACATGAGTGTGGCGATAGGCATCTTCACCGCCTCGCCGCGTTTCTTCACGGCTTGGAATTCGGGCGTTTCCATGATCTTTAGCCGGATCCACAAGCCGATCGCGACGAGAATGATCGACACCCCAAACGCGAGGCGCCAGCCCCATGCGAGGAACTGAGTCTCTGTGAGCGTCTTGGATAGCAGAGCGATCAGGCCGGACGCGCCACATAGCCCTATGGATACGCCCAACTGCGGCAGGCTCGCGTACAAACCGCGCTTCCCGGGCGGGGCGTATTCGAACGCCATCAGCACCGAACCGCCCCACTCTCCCCCGAGCCCAAAGCCTTGCAGCACTCGCAGCAGCAGCAACAGCACGGGCGCCCAGATGCCAATCTGGGCGTAGGTAGGTACCAGCCCAATTGCCGCGGTCGCGAGGCCCGTGATGACAAGCGTCACGACGAGCATGCTCTTGCGCCCTATGCGATCGCCGAAGTGCCCAAAAATCACGCCGCCGAGCGGCCGCGTCACGAAGCCGACGAGGAAAGTCGCATAGGCGAGCATCGAGGAGACCGATGGATCGCTCGTAGGAAAGTACAGCTTGTTCAGCACAATCCCTGCGACCACGCCGTAGAGAAAAAAGTCGTACCACTCGACCGTGGTGCCAATGACGCTTGCAAGCGCCACGCGCCACGCAGTGTTGCCTTGACCGTTTTGCATCACTCCTCCTCCATGCCTGCGTTGCCAGCGCCTGCGAACGCAGGCGTGTGCATGAGCGGTGCGGGTTCCGCTTCGGGTCAGCTCTTCAAGAAGCCGCCGTCCACCGCGAGCGTTTCGCCTGTGATGAAGGCGGCCGCGTCCGATGCGAGAAAGATTGCAGCCTGCGCAACGTCGTCGACCGTCGCGAACCGCCCGAGCGGAAAGCGCGTGAGCGCGCTGGCCTTCACCTCGGGTGTGAGTGCCTCGCGCACCATGTCTGTCTCGACGAGTGCAGGCGCGACTGCATTGACGCGCACGTTGAATGGCCCCAGTTCGCGCGCGAGACCCTGCGTGATGGCGATCACCGCGGCCTTGCTTGCGCCATACCAGACATTGCCGACCGAACCGCCGCCGCGCATCGCAGAGACAGACGCGATGTTGACTATCGCGCCGCGCTCTTTGCGCTTCATGTGGGGCACGACGGCCTGCACGCAGTGGAAGAGGCCGCCGACGTTTACCGCCATGAGAGCCTCAAATGCCTCGGCAGCGGTCGCATCGAACGGACCTTGAGTCAAGATGCCGGCGCTGTTGATAAGAACGTCGATGCCACCGTGCTCGTCAATGATGCGCCCGACCACACGCTCGACGGCGGCGCCGTCCCGTACGTCAACGCCAACGGCCGACGCATGTCCTCCCAGCGAAGCGGCGCACTGTTCGGCGGCTTGAGCATCCCGATCGGCGACGCATACGGCGGCCCCCTGCGCCGCGCAACACTCCGCGATGCGCAGACCGATCCCGCGCGCCCCGCCCGTCACGAGCACCGTACGTCCTCCGAGCCGTGTATCGATGGTCTCCATCGTCATCTTCCTCGTGTCAGTGAATGCTGTCGGGGCCCATCGGCATGGCGCGCTCACTGTGCCGCGCAAGCTGCGTGTGGACCGCTTGCCATCGCCTTGTGGCCCATCAGCGAGACACGAGCGGCGCCCGCGGCGCAACGGCAAGGCCAGTTGCTTTCCGATGTCCGCGTATTTTGAGCAGCGGGGCTGCGATGGCCGGAGCGATTGCCTCGGGAGCTTGCGCCACAATGTGGTTCACTGCCGGGACCATCGGAGCATTGTATTGACCGCTGCGCGGCGTGCCATGCAACTCGTCCGTCGACCGAAAAGCGCACGTGCTTCGCGCTAAATTTCGTTGAGTGAAATGCATCGTTTCGATGAGAAAGATGATTGCACAAAAGGCGAAGCGGGCGCAAGAACCAAATAGGCGATTTCTTTAAGTGAAATCCACTAGGGAACTGGAGAAGAGGGTTGAAAAAGGCAAACGCAAATTCCAGTCATAAGGCGCCGGGTTATTGTTTCTCCGAGACGCTGCATAGACCATAGGCATAGGATTTCCCGAGGGAGACCTAGCAGTAAGGTCGATGGTGGATCACGCTGATATCCGCGGGTGTTCAGCTCGGACATCACGTGCATCTGGACCGACGAGGGCTGGCTGTATCAGAACGCAGCATTTTCGTGCGCTCGGCCATCCTGAACGCCGGCACCCAACATCCATCCGACTCTTGAATGTCAGAAAAACACGTGGCATTTTCTAACACATGCAGGCGACCATCCCATCTGTTTCTGATCGAATCATGAGGCGCGCCCGCGGCACTGGGCGCGGCGGCGTCTTCACGTCCAGTGATTTCCTGGACATGGCAGCCCGTGCGGCGGTCGACCAGGCGCTTTCCAGGCTGGTCAAGAACGGCAAGCTGCGCCGTCTAGCCCGCGGCCTTTATTTCCCCAAGGTCCATCCGAAGCTCGGCCCGCTTTCGCCGACGCCAGACGATGTCGCGCAGGCGTTGGCGCGTGAAACCGGGTCGCACGTTCAGATCTCTGGCATTCGCGCAGCGAACGCCCTCGGGCTCACGACTCAGGCGCCAGCAAGAAGTACCGCGCCCGGCAGTGCCGCCGGTACGGTCGTGCAGGCTCTCCGCCATGTCGGCCCCGTGCGGGCGGCCGACGTTGTGCAGGTTGCCGCGCGTCGACTTTCGGTCAGCGACAAAAAGACCCTGGCGTCGTCCGCCGTTCAGGCCCCTGCCTGGATGAGGCCGACACTCGTCTCGATCGCCAATGCAGCGGTATCGGATATCGATGGATAAGGTTGCCCGTCTCCCCACCGGTGATCGCGCCGCTCTGTTCGGAGAGACGGGCGCCGGCCGGGGTGTCCGCTTTATGCTTAACGGCACACGGCTCCGGACTTTACTGGAACTCTTCGAATGGTGGGCCGGGTGGGAGTCATATTCAGGTCGCTCAGGTCCACTCCGCAAGCGACTTTCGATTTGACGATACGCGGTTACCCCCGGATCTACCCCCAAGGGCAACCGGAACAAAATGGAACAAGTTGGCCTAGTCGCGGCGCACGTGGCTCGTCGAACACTTTGCTGTCCAGATCGCGAACTCACGGCCCCATTTTCAGGACAGCGTCCGTCTGCCAGTCAACCCGGTGGGGGTGCGTGCTCGTGCGCCTTGCGCCGCCTGCAGCGTCTCGCCCTCGTCTTTTGATGGCCGCGGAGCGGATGAAGACGTCCACGAGGGTTATACTGAACCAGTTTGACCGGTGAGCGTCACGCGACGTATTTTCATCGTAGAATCAATCAATTACACTCACTATTGATGTTTGATGGAGGTCATCATGACCCTACGAGACAAATTGAGAAAGGCGCTCGGCCGGAAGAGGACAAATGTCTTCCTGCGGGCCGATTTCTTGGACTTGGGCAGCGAGGCCCAACTGAGCCGTGCGCTGCTCAATCTGGTCGATGAAGGCGCAGTGGTTAAAATTGTGGTAGGCGTCTACGCCAAAGCGAAGCGCAGCGTGTTGAGCGGTAAGCAGATTCCGGTCGAGCCGGTCAAATTC
>CAYRLJ010000070.1:0-25037 GCA_964425025.1 uncultured Burkholderia sp.
TTCGTACGGCACGTCGAGGAACTTGCCGCCCAGCGATTCGATCTGCTCTTTGACGGCCGGGCGCACGTCGGACGCTTCGATCACGGCACCGAGGCGTTTAGCGGTCGCAATGGCCTGCAAGCCCGCGACGCCCGCACCGAGAATCAGCACGCGCGCGGCTTTCACCGTGCCCGCGGCCGTCATCAGCATCGGCATGAAGCGCGGGTATAAGTCCGCCGCGAGCAACACGGCCTTATAGCCGGCGATGTTCGCTTGCGAGGACAACACGTCCAAACTTTGCGCGCGTGTGGTACGCGGCGCGGCTTCGAGCGCGAACGCGGTCACGCCCGCTTGGGCCAGACGCGCCGAGTTCTCTACATTGAATGGCTCGAGCATGCCGACGAGCACGGCGCCGCGCTTGATGAGCGCAAGCTCGGTCTCGCTCGGCGATTGAACTTTCAGAATAAGATCGGCGGAAAACGCCGCGTCGGCTTCGACCAATTGCGCACCGACGGCCGCATAAGCGTCGTCGGTGAAGCTGGCGGCTGCTCCCGCGCCGCGCTCGATCGTTACGCGATGCCCCTGACTGACGTACTTCTTCACCGTCTCGGGCGTCGCGGCTACGCGCGCTTCGTGCGCGCGCGTCTCGGCTGGCACTCCGATGTGCATCGTTCAATCCTCCTCACCTACTCGTAAAAAGCGAAGATGGGGCGACGAGGCTGCGCCGACTCCATCGTTGAATACGTTTACACGGCTCATCGGTGTTGCGGCTGCTCCGGCGCCGCGAAAACGAAACGGAACGCCGAGCGTCACTTTAACCGAAGTCCGTGCCAATAAATGAAAATTGGCGTCATACGCGAGGTCAATTTTGTATTAGTCGATTAAATAAGATACCGCCGCGCCTTCCGTGTCACCGCGGTGTCACCGCGCTCACGCGGTCGCGCGGGGCGCTGCGCGCAGCGCACGTTCGGCACCACCGGCCGCCAACCGGTAAAATGGCGGCCATGAAACAAGAACGCTGGACGCCTCGCGTCACTGTGGCAGCCGTCGTCGAGCACGATGGCCGCTTTCTGGTTGTCGAAGAGCACACGTCTGAAGGTTTGCGTATCAATCAGCCAGCCGGCCATCTGGAATCCGGCGAGACGCTGATCGAAGCCGTCGTGCGCGAAACGCTCGAGGAAACGGCGCTGGCCTTCTTGCCCGATGCGCTCCTCGGCGCCTACATGACGCACGTCGAGCGTCCGGACGGCAGCGCAGCCACGTTTTTGAGATTCACGTTCTGCGGCCGGCACAAGCCACTCGACGAACCTCGCCCGCTCGATACGGGCATCGTCCGCACGCTATGGCTGACGCCGGACGAGTTGCATGCGTGCCGAGCGCGCCATCGCAACCCGCTCGTCATGCGCTCGCTCGAGGATTACCTCGCGGGCCGGCGTTTCCCGCTCGACTTCGTGCACACGCACTCGGTCGGGCCTCGTTCGTAACAGCAGTCGGTCATTCGTTCAATGAGTAAGCAAAGAGTCGTGGTGGGGATGTCGGGCGGCGTCGATTCGTCGGTCACGGCATGGCTCCTCAAGGAAGCGGGTTACGACGTCGTCGGCCTGTTCATGAAGAACTGGGAAGACGATGACGATAGCGAGTACTGCTCGACGCGGCAGGACTGGATCGACGTCGTCTCCGTCGCCGATCTGATCGGCATCGATGTCGAAGCGGTAAATTTCGCGGCTCAATACAAGGAGCGCGTATTCGCCGAATTCCTGCGCGAATACTCGGCGGGTCGCACGCCCAATCCCGACGTCCTGTGCAACGCCGAAATCAAGTTCAAGGCGTTCCTCGATCATGCGATGGCGCTCGGTGCCGAAACGATCGCCACGGGCCATTACGCGCGCGTGCGCGAACAGGGCGGCCGCTTCGAATTGCTCAAAGCGAAAGATCTGTCGAAAGATCAATCGTACTTCTTGCATCGTCTCAATCAGGCGCAGTTGTCGAAAACACTGTTTCCGCTTGGCGAAATCCCAAAAACCGAGGTGCGCGCGATCGCGGCCTCGATCGGCCTACCGAACGCCAAGAAGAAGGATTCGACGGGCATTTGCTTCATCGGCGAGCGCCCATTCCGAGAGTTTCTCAATCGTTATTTGCCGACCAAGCCCGGCTTGATGAAGACGCCAGACGGCAAGACAGTCGGCGAGCATGTCGGGCTCGCGTTTTATACGCTCGGGCAGCGCAAGGGAATCGGCATCGGCGGCAGCAAATCGGGCAGCGGCGAGCCGTGGTTCGTGGCCAGCAAGGATATGCCGACGAACACCCTTTACGTCGTCCAGGGACATGATCACGATTGGCTGCTCTCTCGCACGCTTCTGGCCGGAAACACAAGCTGGGTGTCGGGTGCGGCGCCCGAGGCCGGTGCGCGGTTCGGCGCGAAAACGCGCTATCGGCAGGCCGACTCGGCTTGCGCCTTCGGCGCGCTCGATACGAGCGGCGACGGCGAGCGCTTCACGCTCGCGTTCGACGAGCCGCAGTGGGCCGTGACGCCTGGACAGTCGGCCGTGCTCTACGACGGCGACGTATGTCTCGGCGGTGGGATCATCGAATCGGCTCAGACGAGCGCGGCCGTCTCGGCGCCGTCGCTTATCGTTCCCGATTAAAGTGGCGGATCTTTCCACCATGGCAATTTCCACTTCGCCGAAGACGGCACCGAGGAAAGGCCCTTCGATGCGCCCGGCGCTCGAACGCCGGGCGCATCGTCAGTTGGGGTTCGTGTCGATAAACGATTGGCGCTGCGACAGCTTGGCGAAGTGCTTATCGACATTCGGATATTTCTCGCGCCAATCGAGGTCGGGCATCCGAAAATCCAAGTATCCGAGCGCGCAGCCGACAGCAACGTCGGCTAGCGAATAATGGTTATTGGCGCACCAAGGCTTGCCGGCTAGGCCTTGCGACATCGCCACGAGCCCTTCTTCGATCTTGCGGCGCTGGCGCGCCACCCAGCGCTCGCTGCGCTCGGCTTGCTCGCGCTGCGTCGCTTCCAAACGGATAAGCACGGCCGCGTCGAGTATGCCGTCGGCGAGCGCTTCCCAGCAGCGCACTTCGACGCGCTCGCGACCCGACTGCGGAATCAGCTTGCCGACGGGCGAGAGCGTATCGACGTACTCGCAGATCACGCGAGAATCGAATACGGCCTCTCCATCCTCCATGACAAGGCATGGCACCTTGCCGATCGGGTTGAACGTATGAATGGTCGTATCGGGCGACCAGACATCTTCGAGCACGAATTGATAGTCGATCTTCTTTTCGGCAAGCACGACCCGCGCTTTACGGACGTAGGGGCTCGCGAGCGAACCGATTAATTTCATCATCTGCTTTTCTCTCATGAAAACGCCAGGCCGCCCGAACGCGTTGCGCGCTACCGCGTCGTGCGTGCGGCAACGCCACGCTGCGCCGCGATGGCTTCGCGCGCGAGTCGGTTCAGTAAGCCTTTCTGAAGTGCGAGAAAGAGTATAACGTCGCCGGCGCCCGAAACGGGCGTATGCAACCGCCATCGTATCGTCGGACAAGCCGAACCGCCCGCGAGAGCGAAGCCGATCGAGGCAGTACAATCGCACGATGACTACGCCGACCGACTCCCCCATCGCCGTCTCCGCCCATCAAGCCCGGCGCGAGCGCCTGCTCACCGCCATGCGCGCCGCGGGCGGCGGTGTCGCGCTCATGCCGACGGCCCCCGAAGCGCTGCGCAATCGTGACACCGATTATCCGTATCGTCACGACAGTTATTTTTATTATCTGAGCGGGTTTGCCGAGCCGCAATCGTTCATCGTGCTCGACGCACAAGCACAAGTGCAAGCCGGCGAGCCGGCCTCGATCCTGTTTTGCCGGACGAAAAACGCCGAGCGCGAAACGTGGGAAGGGTTCCATTACGGCCCCGAGGCGGCGCGCGAAGCCTTTGGGTTCGACGCCGCATTCCCGATCGAGGAACTGGATGCGCAACTGCCGCGCATCATCGCCGACGCACCCGCCCTCTTCTATGGCTTCGGCCGCTCCGCCGAGCTCGACACCCAAGTTCGGCGCTGGCTCGACGGCGTGCGCGCGCAAAGCCGTAGCGGCGTCGCAGCGCCCCCGAAGCTCGTCGATATCCTGCCGATTCTCGACGACATGCGCATCGTCAAGGACGACCGGGAACTCGCGATCATGCGCCAAGCGGCGCGGATCTCCGCGCAGGCGCATCGCCGGGTGATGCAGATCTGCCGTCCCGGCATGCGAGAGTACGAACTCGAGGCGGAACTGCTCTATACGTTCCGCCGCAACGGCGCGCAGGCGCCCGCTTACGGTTCCATCGTCGCGGCCGGCGCAAACGCCTGCGTGTTGCACTATCCGGCCGGCAACGCGGTTGCCCGTGACGGTGATCTGATCCTCGTCGACGCGGCCTGCGAACTCGACGGTTATGCGTCCGACATCACACGCACGTTTCCGGCGAATGGACGCTTCTCGCCGGCTCAACGGGAGCTTTACGACATCGTGCTGGCCGCGCAGCAGGCCGCCATCGACGCCACCCGCCCCGGCGTGAGCTTCGAGGCGCCCCACGACGCGGCCGTGCGCGTGCTCGCGCAGGGGCTGCTCGATACGGGCATCGTCGATTCGACGAAGTACGCGAGCGTCGACGACGTGATCGCCGAGCGCGCTTATTCGCGCTTTTACATGCACCGCACGGGCCATTGGATCGGCATGGATGTTCATGACTGCGGCGATTACCGCGAGCGCACGGCGCTGCCCGACGCCTCCGGCGCGTTGCCGTGGCGCACGCTGCGCGAATCGATGGCGCTCACGATCGAGCCGGGCCTATACGTGCGCGCCGCACCGGATGTGCCCGAGCAGTACTGGAACATCGGCATCCGCATCGAGGACGACGCGATCGTCACGGGCGACGGGTGCGTGCTGATCACTCGCGACGTGCCCGTCGAGGCGGATGCGATCGAGGCGCTGATGAGCGAAGCCCGGGAACCGTCGAGCGCAGCGTGAAATCATGAGTGAAATCGCTCCTTCGCACTCCCCGCACGAGTTCGACGTGACGATCGTCGGCGCGGGGCCCGTCGGTCTCGCGCTGGCGGCGTGGCTCGCACGGCGCAGCGGCAGCGCCGCGTTGTCGGTTGCGCTCGTCGACGCGCGCGATCCTGAAACGGCTGCCGGCGATCCGCGTGCGATCGCCATCTCGGAGGGCAGCCGGATGCTGCTCGAGCCGTTCGGCGCGTGGCCAGCCGATGCGCATGCGATCGAACGTATCCACGTCTCGCAGCGCGGCCGTTTCGGCCGCACGCTGATCGAACGCGGCGAGCACGGCCTGCCGGCGCTCGGCTACGTGGCGCGCTACGGGTCGATCGTTCATGCGCTGGCCGGCGCCGTGCGCCGCACGGGCACGCACTGGTTCACGTCATGCCGCGCGCTGCCGCCGCAGGACGAGCCCGGGGCCGAATTCGTCACGCTGGCGATCGAGAGCGCGCACGTTCAGCGCACGTTGCGCACGCGTGTGCTCATCAACGCGGAGGGCGGTCTATACGGCGACGCGCACCGAAAGCGGCCCCACCCTGAGCGCGCCACCGCCGAAGCCGCCGAGATCGCCGACGCGAAGGGCAACGCCGAGCCGCATAAAGCGACCGATGCGGCGCGCGCCGAAGCCTCGCCCGGCCCCCTTCGCAGCGGCAGCCAGCGCGAAGCGCGCGATTACGGCCAGACAGCCATCGTCGGCACCGTCACCGTCTCGGCGCCGCAGCCGCACGTCGCCTGGGAGCGTTTCACGGACGAGGGACCGATCGCGCTGCTGCCGATGGGCGGCGTGCGTGGGGCCGATTACGCGCTCGTCTGGTGCATGCACCCCGCGCAGGCAGCGCGGCGCGGCGAGCTTCCCGACGCGGCGCTGTTGGCCGAGCTTGGCGTAGCGTTCGGCGAGCGCATGGGCCGCTTCGAATCGATCAAGGGCCGTGCGGCTTTCCCGCTCGGGCTCGTTCGCGCACAGACGCTCGCCGACGGCCGCATCGCATCGATAGGCAACGCGGCGCAAACGCTGCATCCCGTCGCCGGACAAGGGTTGAACCTGGGGCTGCGCGACGCGCACGCACTTGCCGATGCCCTCGCCGGCGCCGGAGCGACGCCTGACGCGCTTGCGCAATTCGCCCGCCGGCGCGCGTTCGATCGCCGCATGACGATCGGGGCCACGGACACGCTCGCGCGGCTGTTCACGCTCGATTGGGGCCCACTTGCGACGCTGCGTGGCCTCGCGCTGACGGCGCTCGAGTGTGTGCCGCCGGCCAAGACGGCGCTCGCGCGTCAGATGATGTTCGGCCAGCGCCGCTGAAGGCGCCCGCGCCGTCCGCCGCCTGGTGCGCAGGCCGGGCATGTCGTTCATACCGATCCCCCGCGCGCCCGTGCTGCGGTTAACGGTAAAATACGCGTTTTCCTGGTCGCCTTCCCGCACCCGTGCCCCTGCCGGCGCGGGCAGCCGCTTCTCTTCTTATGCCCACGCTCGGCTCGCACACTCTGCGCAATAACTTGTTCGTCGCCCCGATGGCAGGCGTGACGGATCGGCCGTTCCGCCAGCTTTGCAAGCGGCTCGGCGCCGGCTACGCCGTGTCCGAGATGGTCGCGTCGAACGCCCAGCTTTGGAAAAGCGAGAAGACGATGCGCCGGGCGAACCATGCCGGCGAAGTCGAGCCGATCGCGGTGCAAATCGCGGGCGCCGATCCGGCGATGATGGCAGAAGCCGCGCGCTACAACGTCGATAACGGTGCGCAGATTATCGACATCAACATGGGCTGCCCGGCCAAAAAGGTCTGCAACGTCGCGGCCGGCTCCGCCCTGTTGCAAAACGAGCCGCTCGTCGTACGCATCGTCGAGGCCGTGGTCGGCGCCGTCGGCACGGGGCCCGGCGCGGTGCCAGTCACGCTGAAAATTCGCACCGGCTGGAACCGCGAGAATAAAAACGCGGTGCACATCGCTCGGCTAGCCGAGGCCGCCGGCATTTCGATGCTGACGGTTCACGGCCGCACGCGCGCCGATCTTTATCACGGCGAGGCCGAATACGACACGATTGCCGCCGTGAAGGCCACCGTGCGCATTCCGGTGGTGGCCAACGGCGACATCGATTCGCCCGCCAAGGCGCGCGCCGTCCTGGCGGCAACGCATGCCGATGCCATCATGATCGGCCGCGCGGCGCAGGGACGCCCGTGGCTCTTCCGCGAAATCGAGCATTTTCTAGCGACGGGCGAGTTGCTGCCCCCGCCGCGCATCGCCGAGATTCGGCAAGTGATGAACGAGCACCTCGAGGATCACTATGCGTTTTACGGCGAATATACGGGCGTGCGCACGGCACGCAAGCACATCGGCTGGTACACTCGCGGCCTTTCCGGCGCCAATGCGTTCCGGCACCGGATGAACACGCTCGATACCACACGCGATCAGCTCGTCGCCGTCAATGCCTTTTTCGACGAGCAGCAGGCGCTGTCGGACCGGCTCGTCTATGTCGACGAACAGACCGAAGAGACCGAACAGACCGAAGAGACGGCCGAGCTCGCCACGCCGAACCGCAACGAACCTTTAGCAGCATGAGCAAGCACAACATCGAACAATGCGTCCGCGACAGCCTCGGTATGTACTTCCAGGACCTCGACGGCGCCAACCCGCACGACGTCTATGACATGGTGATGTCATGCGTCGAGAAACCGATGCTCGAGGTGGTGCTCGAGCGGGCCGGCGGCAATCAGTCGCTGGCCGCCGAATATCTCGGCATCAACCGCAACACGTTGCGCAAGAAGCTGGCGCAGCACGGCCTGCTGTAACGCGCCACCCTCGTCCTTTACCGGCCATCGTTCTCATCATGATCAAGCAAGCGCTCATTTCCGTCTCCGACAAGTCCGGCATCGTCGAATTCGCTCGTTCCCTATCGGCGCTCGGCGTCAAGATTTTGTCGACGGGCGGCACCGCAAAGCTGCTCGCGGACGCCGGCCTTCCGGTGACCGAAGTGGCCGATTACACCGGCTTTCCCGAGATGCTCGATGGGCGCGTGAAAACGCTGCATCCTAAAGTGCATGGCGGCATCCTCGCACGCCGCGACTTGCCCGAACATATGGCCGCGCTCGAGGCGCACGACATTCCGACGATCGATCTGCTCGTCGTGAACCTGTACCCGTTCGTCGCCACGGTGGCGAAGGACGATTGCACGCTTGAAGATGCGATCGAGAACATCGACATCGGCGGCCCGACGATGCTGCGCTCGGCGGCGAAGAATCATCGCGACGTCACGGTCGTCGTCGATCCGGCCGATTACGCCACCGTGTTGGAAGAAATGCGCGCGAACGGCAATAGCGTCGGCTATACAACGAACTTCCGGCTTGCGACAAAAGTATTCGCACACACGGCGCAGTACGACGGCGCGATCACGAACTACCTGACGAGCCTGACCGATGCACTGCAGCACTCGTCGCGCAACACGTACGCGAACACATTGAACCTGGCCTTCGAAAAAGTGCAGGATTTGCGCTATGGCGAGAATCCGCACCAAAGCGCCGCGTTCTACCGCGACATCGCCGTGCCCGCCGGCGCACTCGCCGGCTATCGCCAACTGCAGGGTAAAGAGCTTTCGTACAACAATATCGCCGACGCCGACGCAGCGTGGGAGTGCGTGAAGACGTTCGACATCCCGGCCTGTGTCATCGTCAAACATGCGAACCCGTGCGGCGTAGCCGTTGCGGCCAATTCCGCCGAAGCGTATGCGAAGGCGTTCCAGACCGATCCGACATCGGCGTTCGGCGGCATCATCGCGTTCAACCGCGAAGTAGACGAAGCGGCCGCGCAGGCCGTGAGCAAGCAGTTCGTCGAAGTGCTGATCGCGCCGTCGCTGACAGATGGCGCCAAGCAGGTGCTCGCAGCGAAGCAAAACGTGCGCGTGCTCGAGATCGCGTTGGGCGCGGGCCAGAACACGTTCGATTTCAAGCGTGTCGGCGGCGGTCTGCTCGTGCAATCGCCCGATGCGAAGAACGTACTGCCGCGCGATCTGCGCGTCGTAACGAAGCGTCACCCCACACCGCAGGAAATGGATGATCTGATGTTCGCTTGGCGCGTGGCGAAGTTCGTGAAGTCGAACGCGATCGTGTTCTGCGGCAAAGGCATGACGCTCGGGGTAGGCGCGGGCCAGATGAGCCGTGTCGATTCGGCCCGCATCGCAGGCATCAAGGCTCAAAATGCCGGGCTTTCGCTGCAAGGTTCGACCGTGGCATCGGATGCGTTTTTCCCGTTCCGCGACGGCCTCGACGTTGTCGTCGCAGCAGGCGCGAGCTGCGTCATTCAGCCGGGCGGTTCCGTGCGCGACGATGAAGTCATCGGGGCGGCCGACGAGCACAATATCGCGATGGTGGTAACGGGCGTACGACATTTCCGCCATTGATACTGACCGCATCGCCATGTTAAAAACCCGGTTAAGGCCGGGTTTTTTTACGCCTATGCTTGGCGCATTGTTGTCACTTCAACCGGTCCGGTTTTTGCAAGAAGCGCGAGCTGAAAATCGCACGCTGCAATGCTCAGCGTTCCCCCCGCGAACGGGAGTCGATCGATGCACTATCTTCTGGTTGAGCCCGAGCACTTCACTGACGCGCATCAACGCTTCATCCTGCGGTTCTCGCACACCGTCGAGTTCATCTCGTCATGCAGTGAGGCGATCGTCGATGCGAAGGACGTCCAATCGCGGCATCTGGCGGCGAGTGATCCGTACGCGCATATCGTCGGATTGTCTCTCGGCAAAGACGTGCTTGGCCGGATGGACAGCGACATGCCTTGCGAAGATTTTGCACGGTTCGCGCAGTGCTCGCTGCGCCAAGATCACCGCTTGCTCCGCCGCACTCACATCGGTGCCGTTCAAACCGTGCTTAATATTCATCGGTACGCGACCGGCACGAAGGCCTTCGTATTCGATAAGTACCTACTGAAACATCACCCTTCGCAGTCGGTGCTCGGCATCGTCTACAGCGCCTATGAGATCAATGTCGAACGATTCACGCTGCTGTTTCCGGACTATTGGAAACAGTTCGGCTTCGGCTGCAGCATCGAACGCATTGACCATCCCTCTGTCGACGGTCTCGGCAGGCTCTCCACCCTCGAGCATGAGGTTGCGTTCCTACTCGCCTTAGGTATCGATACCGAAGCGATCGGACATGTGCTGCCTCGTTTGCGCCCGGGCCCTGCTACGGCTGTCGATGCGGCGCTGTTCGGCATTGCCGATAAAGCTGCCTCCGCCGGCGTCCCGATGGCGAACCTGCGCAGTTGCCTCATCGAAGCGTTCGTTCATGAACGCATGCCAAAGTCGTTCTTCGCAAAGGTGGTCGGTATGCCGGTTTAGGAGCCGCCCGCCTCCGCCGCATGAAGATGAACTGGCCGGAGGATTTGCCGTGCCTTTGAACAGTCTGAAATTTGCACGATGCCGTCGCTGCGCCCGGCACGCTGTCATGCTTCGTGCTCCCACCCCTTTGGAGAGCCGGCCCATGACCTATTCTTTCGTCGAGCCCGAGCATTTCACGGACGAACATCAGTCGTTCATCGAACGCTTTTCGACGTTCTTCGATAGAGTTGTCGGATCGCCAACCTAGGAGCCCTGCCTTGCACCGCCCAGCAACACTCGGCCCGAACGCTTACCTTGTCAGCGTCCCCGGCGGCCGCCATACGCTCGATACGCCGGCGCTCCTGCTCGATCGCACGGCGCTGGCGAGCAACATCGCAAAGATGGCCGACATCGCCGAACACCACGGCATCGCGTTGCGCCCGCATGTCAAAAGCCATAAGTCGGTACGCATCGCCCAAATGCAGATTGACGCCGGCGCGCTCGGCGTAAGCTGTGCGACCCTCGGCGAGGCTGAAGCCATGGTCGCCGCCGGCATTCCGGGCGTACTCGTCACGTCGCCCGTTGTCGGTACGAACAAACTGCGCCGCCTTACGCACCTCGCAGAGAAAGCCGGGCCGCATCAGTTGATGGTTGTCGTCGACGATCCTCGCAACGTCGCCGAACTCGCCGTGTTCGCCGCCAGGCTCGCCTATCCCCTCGACGTGCTCATCGATTACGACGCCGGTTATCACCGTACCGGCGTCGCCGACCAAGACACGGCCCTCGCGCTCGCGCACGCGATCGGCGAGACCGGCATGCTGAGGCTGCGCGGCGTGCAGGCCTACGGCGGCCATCTGCAGCACATCGAACCGCGAGCGCAACGCGAGGATGCGGCCGCGCAATTGCGCGGTGACGTCGCCTCGCTCGTCGGAAGGCTCACGGCGGCAGGCCTACCCGTCGAAATCGTGACCGGCGTAGGCACCGGTACGCACGACGCGGATGCCGCCGGCGGCGTGTTCACCGAAATGCAGCCCGGGTCTTATGTCTTCATGGACGTCGAATACGAACACGTCCTGGCCGAGGGCGAGCGAGACTCGCCCTTCGAGACGTCGCTGTTCGTGCAGAGCACGGTCATCAGCACCCAAGCGCAAGGATGGGTAACGCTCGACGCGGGCACGAAGAGCTTTGCAACCGACAGCGTCGCGCCGGTTGTCGCGGGTGGCGTGCAGGGATCGACAACCTATGATTTTTTCGGCGACGAGCACGGCAAGCTCATCGTCGATTCGGGGCAGCGGCCGTCGCTCGGCGCGCATATCGAACTCGTGACGCCGCATTGCGACCCCACCGTCAATCTGTACGATCGCTATCACGTGGTCGAAGGCGATATGCTCGTCGACATTTGGCCGATCGACGCGCGCGGCCGGCTCTGAGCCGTTGTTCCCGGGCCTCCTTCCTCTCGTCTGCTGGCGCGCCTCTCGCCACGCACGTGGAGGCGCGCTCGGCCATCTCCGGAAACATCAGATTCGTCTGATTCTAAATCGTCTGCTAGCCGTTCAATAGCTCGTTCGATTAGCGTATGGGCACTGCACGGCTTGGCGCTCATATTTGCGTCCGCGGCATCCCCGCGAACTCCGGGTGCCGGCACACACCATACAGCGCTGCCGCAGAACGCTGGCTTAAACTTCGTGAAAATCGAACATGGTTGAGAACGGCTGGGGACCACGTGTGTGGCGCACCGCCGACGGTGGCCAGTCATGGCAGGAAATTCCTCTACCGCCGATGGCGACCGATCCTCGTGAGCCTCGCAAAACGTTCAACGCGGTGGACCTTGGTCCGGACGGCATGCTGCGCGTGGTCTACTACGTACCGATGCTCGGCAAGATCCAGCTATCCAGCGTGGTCTATCGCTTGCGCTGGGACGCAATGCAATTCGAGCAGGATGTCGTCTTGCCGGATCAGGTCGTTGTTCAACTCGCTACGACCGACGAGCCTCCCGGCTATACCTACTCAATCTATGCGTTGTCGCGTCTAGGGCTGCCTCGAAACTACAAAGATCTCAATGACAAGGGACATCGTACCGGCGCGATCTCGACCTGGGCGAGCTACACGCAGCCGAAGGTCGATCAGTTGCATACGTTCGATGAGCGTTACAGGCTCGACGGCCTGAGTGCCGGCAAAAGAGGCGTATTGCTCGTCTACGCGACTGACGCAACGCGCGAGGGCGCGCCTCACGACATCACGTTCTACAGCCGCGACCTCGGCAAGTCGTGGAACGACATCGACGACGGAATCGGGCAAGGCGGATGGTTCGATCCGCAAACCAACACTCAATATGCGCTCTCTGCCTACACACTCAAGAAACGGTCGTTCTAACAGTCGGCCGTCGCGAGTCGTGGTGGCCGTGGCCCCCAACCATAGGCGCGCGTGACCGTTCGTTGTAGTATCTCGGGCACTTCGTCCGGTTTTTGTTCATGAGAATCCTTGGCATCGACCCAGGCTTGCGCGTCACAGGCTTCGGCGTCATCGAGCAGCACGGCCAGCAACTCACCTATGTCACGAGCGGCGTCATCCGTACCAGTGACGGCGATTTGCCTTCGCGCCTCGGCACGATCTTCGACGGCATATCCGCACTGATTCGTCAGCACACGCCCGATCAGTCGGCCATCGAAAAAGTGTTCGTCAACGTCAACCCGCAATCGACACTGCTGCTCGGCCAAGCCCGCGGCGCCGCGATTTGCGGGCTCGTCGCCGGCGGCGTGCCCGTGGCCGAATACACGGCGCTGCAGCTCAAGCAGGCTGTCGTTGGCTACGGTCGTGCGACGAAGGAGCAAATGCAGCAGATGGTCGTGCGCCTGTTGAGCCTATCGGGCGTTCCCGGCACCGACGCCGCTGACGCGCTAGGCATGGCGATTTGTCATGCCCACGGAGGCAGCACGCTCGATACGCTCGGCGGCCTCGCACCGGCGCTAGCCAAGAAGGGCCTGCGCGTGAGGCGCGGGCGGCTGGTGGGGTAATGCGCGGTCGGTCACGCTGAACGGCGGCTTTTTTGGAACGGCCGACGTCAGATGAAACGTCTAATGCTAGAGTTCGACCTCGCCGTCACTTAAGCACATCCCCATGATCGGTCGCATCGCCGGCATCCTGCTCGAAAAGAACCCTCCCCATCTGCTCGTCGATTGCAACGGCGTCGGCTATGAAATCGATGTGCCGATGAGCACCTTCTACAACCTGCCGTCGACAGGCGAAAAAATCGTCCTGCTGACGCAACTCATCGTGCGCGAGGACGCGCACCTGCTGTACGGCTTCGGCACCGTGCAGGAGCGCGCGACGTTTCGCGAATTGCTCAAGATCAGCGGCATCGGCGCGCGGATGGCGCTCGCCGTGCTGTCAGGCATGAGCGTGCAGGAACTCGCGCAGGCCGTCACGCTGCAGGACGCCGCGCGCCTGACGCGCGTTCCCGGCATCGGCAAAAAGACCGCGGAGCGGCTGCTGCTGGAGCTCAAGGGCAAACTGGGGGCCGATATCGGCGCCGCCGCAGCCGCGGCCTCGCCGTCGGATCACGCCTCCGACATCCTCAACGCGCTGATCGCGCTCGGCTACTCGGAGAAGGAAGCGCTCGCGGCGATCAAAAACGTGCCGGCCGGCACCGGCGTTTCCGAAGGCATCAAGCTCGCGCTCAAGGCGTTGTCGAAGGCGTAAACCGTGAGCCGTGCCGGGCCCGCGCCGGCCAGCCAGGGCGTCCGGCGCGCGCGGTACAATGGCACGCATGATCGAAACCGACAAACTCGCTAGCGAGCGCATCATTGCCGCCACGCCCTCGTCGTCGCACGAAGAAGTGTTCGAGCGCGCGCTGCGTCCGCGCCAGCTCGACGAATACGTCGGGCAGGAAAAGGTGCGCGGCCAGCTCGAAATCTTCATCGAAGCCGCGAAACGCCGATCGGAAGCGCTCGACCACGTGCTGCTGTTTGGCCCGCCCGGCCTCGGCAAAACCACCCTCGCCCACATCATCGCGCGTGAAATGGGCGTAAACCTGCGCCAAACATCGGGGCCGGTGCTCGAGCGCGCAGGCGATCTCGCCGCGCTGCTCACGAACCTCGAAGCGAACGATGTCCTATTCATCGACGAAATTCACCGGCTTTCGCCCGTCGTCGAGGAAATTTTGTATCCGGCGCTCGAGGATTATCAGATCGACATCATGATCGGCGAAGGGCCTGCCGCGCGCAGCGTGAAACTTGATTTGCAACCGTTTACGCTCGTCGGCGCAACGACTCGCGCGGGGATGCTGACGAATCCGCTGCGCGATCGCTTCGGCATCGTCGCCCGTCTCGAGTTCTATGACGCCGAACAGCTCTCGCGTATCGTGCGGCGCTCCGCGGCACTACTCAGCGCGCAAATCCATCCCGACGGCGCGCTGGAAATCGCCAAGCGCTCGCGCGGCACGCCGCGGATCGCCAACCGCTTGCTTCGGCGCGTACGCGATTACGCCGAGGTCAAGGCCGACGGCGAGATCACCGCACGCGTCGCCGATGCGGCGCTGGCCATGCTCGACGTCGATCCGGTCGGCTTCGATTTGATGGACCGCAAACTGCTCGAGGCGATTTTGCACAAGTTCGACGGCGGTCCCGTCGGCGTCGACAATCTCGCGGCCGCGATCGGCGAGGAGCGCGATACGATCGAAGACGTCCTGGAACCGTATTTGATCCAACAAGGCTTCTTGCAGCGCACACCGCGCGGCCGCGTGGCCACACTGGCGGCTTACCGCCATTTCGGCCTTGGCGCGCCGGACGCGCAAAGCACCGTGCGCACGTTATGGGACAACGCGGGCAACGCGTAACGCCTGCGTCCCTTTTCACTTCTGCTCTCGAGGCGAGGCGTTGATGTCCGAACCGGCTGGTCAGGGCGGCAGCGTGCCAGATGCATCCAATTCGGCGTTTGTCATGCGATTGCGCCAGCGCATTTCGCAAAGCGTGCTCAGCATGACGAGCGGAAGCGGCCCCACCCTCGATTACGCCCATCCGCCGGGCGACCCGGGGCTCTTCGGCCCCGACGCAATCTGCTGGCAAGTGCATGCCGATTTCACTGCGATGATGATCGGTGGCATCAGCGCGTTGATGTTGCAGGCGTTGCATCCGCTTGCGCTCGCGGGCGTGTGGGACCACTCGGGCTTCCGCACCGATATGCGCGGGCGGCTGCGACGCACGGCCACGTTCATCGCCGGAACGACGTACGGCGCGCGCGCCGACGCACTAGCGTTGATCGAGCGCGTCAAGCGTATTCATCTCGCGGTCACGGGCGAGGCGCCCGACGGCCGCCCCTATCGAGCAAGCGATCCGGCATTGCTGACGTGGGTGCATGTCGCTGAAGTGTCGAGCTTTCTGGCGGCGCACCTTCGCTATGTGAACCCGTCGCTCGCGCCTGCCCTGCAAGACCGCTATTACGCGGAAGTCGCGCTGATCGCCAAACTGCTCGGCGCGACCGATGTGCCGCAGACGCGCGCACAGGTAGCCGAGTATTTATCGTCGATGCGTCCGGAACTAGAAGCGGGGCCGCGCACGCATGAAGTCGTGCGCATCTTGCGCCACGCCGCCCCGCCCGATCGCCCGCTCATGCAGCCGGCGGTGAGTTTAATGCTGAACGCGAGCGTCGATCTGTTACCCGATTGGGCGCAACGGATGCTCGGCTTCACGGGGCTCACGCGGATGCGGGCCACGCTCGCCAGGCCGGGTGTGCGGCTCGCGGTGCCGGTCATTCGATGGGCACATGTGAATGCGGTATCGAAACGCGCGAGACGGCGAGCAGCGGCTACGCCCGATGGCTAGTCTCTTTGACAAACCCATCATCGTCGCTCGCCCCGTCCAAATGCGCGACATCGGCCCATTCGAGCACGGTGGCGCTCCCATCCTCGCCGAATTCAACGGTGTTCACGCTCGTGTTCAGCAACGCATAATCGCGTGGCGCGTCGAGCGATAAACCGCGCGCATGGCGATAGACGCAATCCAGCACGCCGCCGTGCGTGACGCAGGCGATACGGCCGCCCGGATGGTTCGTCACGATAGCGGTCACGGCGTGCACGATCCGGTGATAAAACGCGCGCACCGACTCTCCGCCGGCAGGCGCGAAGCCCGGATCGCGCGTTTGCCAGCGCGCGTAGTCATCGGGATAGCGCTGCGCGATTTCTTCGCTATCGTGCCCCTGGAAAATGCCATAAGCGCGCTCGCGCAGGCCTTCGACGAGACGCGGCACAATCCCCAACGCCAACGCGGCAGGTTGCGCCGTTTGCTGGGCACGCTGTAGATCGCTCGAGTAGATCGCATCGAGCCGCACGCCATCGCGCGCTTCCCGCACCAGCCGCTTCGCAAGACGTTGCGCCTGCTCCATACCGGTCTCGGCAAGTGGGATGTCGATGTGTCCCTGGATACGCTTCACGCGGTTCCAAGCGGTCTCGCCATGTCGGATAAAAAGCACTTGCGTCGGCATCGGCATCGGCCACGAATGGAGAAAAGAATAAATCAGGGGCGCGTTTGCAGCCAAAACGTCACGGGCCCGTCATTGACGAGCGACACCTGCATCGCGGCGCCGAACTCCCCCGTTTCGACGATCGGGTGGCTCGCGCGAGCCGAGGCGACGAAGCGGTCGAATAAACGCTTACCCTCGTCGGGCGCCGCCGCCGGCGTGAAGCTCGGCCTCGTGCCGCTATTGGTATCGGCGGCAAGCGTGAATTGGGAGACAAGCAACAGGCCACCCGCGCGACCCGCCCCGTCGATGTTCGTCACCGGCAGATTCATCTTGCCGGCCGCATCGCTGAACACGCGATAAGCGAGTAACTTCGCGAGCAACTTGTCAGCGCTCGCTTCGGTGTCGCCGCGCTCGGCGCACACGAGCGCCAACAGTCCCGGACCGATCTCGCCCGTGACGCGCTCGCCCACGCGCACGCTAGCACCCGTCACTCGCTGAATCAGCGCGATCATCAGCGGACTCCCGTCAGGTGTCCGTTGGCCGGCATGATCGAACAGCGCAAGGGCATGGCCCGCCCCTTATGCCGTGAGCGTCACGCGCGCGAATCGGCGTTTGCCGACCTGCACGACATATTCGCCCGCCTCGACTTTAAGGCCCTTATCGGAAACCACTGTGCCGTCGATACGCACACCCTTCTGTTCGACGTTACGGAGCGCGTCGCTCGTCGAGGCCGCAAGCCCCGCCTGCTTGAGCAATTGGCCGATGGCGAGCGGCGCGCCGCTGAGGGTGACCGAGGGGATGTCGTCGGGCACACCGCCCTTGGCGCGGTGATTGAAATCATCGAGTGCGCGCTCGGCATCCGTCTGCGAATGGAATCGCGCGACGATTTCCTGCGCGAGCAGCACCTTGAAGTCGCGCGGATTGCGCCCTTCTTCGGTTTCGCGCCTGAAGCGCGCGATCTCGTCCAGACTGCGGAACGAAAGCAATTCGAAGTAGCGCCACATCAGCACGTCGGAAATGCTCATGAGTTTGCCGAACATATCGTTCGGTTTCTCGCTGATCCCGACGTAGTTGTTCTTCGACTTCGACATTTTGTCGATGCCGTCGAGCCCTTCGAGCAATGGCATCGTCAAAATGCACTGCTGCTCTTGCCCGTATTGCTTTTGCAATTCGCGGCCGACGAGCAGGTTGAACTTTTGATCCGTACCGCCGAGTTCGAGGTCGGCATTGAGCGCGACGGAGTCATACCCTTGCATCAACGGGTAGAGGAATTCGTGGATCGAAATCGGCACGCCGCCCTGGAAACGCTTCGTGAAATCTTCGCGCTCGAGGATGCGCGCGACCGTGTAGCGCGACGCGAGCTTGATCATGCCGTCGGCGCCGAGCGGCATCGACCATTCGCTGTTGTAGCGGATTTCGGTTTTTTCTCGATCGAGCACGAGAGCTGCTTGCTCGAAGTAAGTCTTGGCGTTCGATTCGATCTGCTCGCGCGTAAGCGGCGGACGCGTCGCATTGCGCCCGGACGGATCGCCGATCAACGACGTGAAATCGCCGATGAGGAAGATGACCTTATGGCCGAGATCTTGCAGCTGACGCATCTTGTTCAGCACGACCGTATGGCCCACGTGGATATCGGGAGCGGTCGGATCGAGGCCCAGCTTGATCCGCAGCGGCGTGCCCGTGGCCGCGCTGCGGGCGAGCTTCTGTGCGAATTCGTCTTCGATCAGCAGTTCATCGGCGCCGCGCTTGGCGACGGCGAGCGCGTGGCGCACCTCGTCCGTGATCGGAAAGGGCGAGGCAGGCTTGGGGGTGGACTCGGTGCTCATCTGGAAATCAAGTGATCCGGCGGGGCGGAGATGCAAAAGCTTCGATTGTCCCATATCTAGTGCGGTGTTCGGCGCTAATCGGCACTTAGCGCGGTGGGCCGTTCTCGCGGATAATCGGTCCGGCAAGCGAGCGCACAGACGCTTTATCCGGGCCCGCATCCCAAGACTCAAGGCCCACCACGACGACGAGGAGCAACAATTGGCCGCAAGCACGACTCACACCGGCGCCGACGGCGTGTATATCGGGCTGATGTCGGGCACGAGCATGGATGGCGTCGATGGCATCGCCGTCGAGTTCCGCGCGGGCGAGGCCCCGCGTGTCTTGGCCGATGCATTCGTCGGTTTCGCCGATGGCCTGCGCGAAGCGCTGTTCGCCCTCCAGCAGCCCGGCGAGAATGAAATCGAGCGCGAGGCGCTGGCAGCCTCCGCGCTCGCCGCGCGCTACGCCGTGTGCTGCCACGAGTTGCTGCGCAGCGCGAACATCGCGCCCACACGCGTGCGCGCAATCGGCGTACATGGCCAAACCGTGCGCCACCGTCCGGAAAAGGGCTACACGCGGCAGATCAACAATCCGTCGCTGCTCGCCGAAATGACCCATATCGATGTCGTCGCCGATTTCCGCAGCCGCGATGTCGCCGCCGGCGGCCAGGGCGCGCCACTCGTTCCGGCCTTTCATGCGCAGGTGTTCGGCGCGCAAGACGAAACGCGTGTCGTCTGCAATCTCGGTGGCATCAGCAACATCACCGTGTTGCCGCCGGCGCGCCTGCGGGCAACACACCGTGACGACCGAGAGGGCAGAGCCACCGGCGGCGAAGCGATCCGAGGCTTCGATTGCGGCCCGGCGAATGTGCTGCTGGACGAGTGGGCGCAACGCCATCTGGGCACGCCGTACGACGAAGGCGGGCGATTCGCCGCGAGCGGTACCGTCAATCAGTCTCTGTTGAACGCGCTGCTCGACGAGCCGTTTTTTGAGCAGGCTCCGCCCAAGAGCACGGGGCGCGATTTATTCAACGGCAAGTGGCTCGACGCGAAGCTCGCCGGCTTCGAAACACTCGCCCCGGCCGATGTGCAAGCGACGCTGGCGGCGCTGACCGCCGTGAGCGTCGCCCGCGAAATCGAGCGCCACGCTCCGGGGTGCCGGGCGGTGCTCGTCTGCGGCGGTGGGGCCCGCAACCCCGAACTGCTGAAAGCGCTCGAGCGTGCGCTCGATCGAACCGGCGTCAGTGGCGTGCCCGTCATGACGACCGAGGCGCTCGGCGTGCCGCCCCATCATGTAGAAGCGCTTGCGTTCGCCTGGCTCGCCATGCGCTGCATCGAGCGGGCCGCCGGCAACTTGCCGACGGTAACGGGCGCGGCCGGCGAACGCGTGCTTGGGGCCGTATACCCGCGCTGATGGGCGATGCGGGCCGTGCGGCGAGCGGTGCGGCAAGCGCCAAAAGGCCCGCGACGGCGAGATTCGAGCCGGCGCGACGCCAACGAAAAACGGGGCCGCAGCCCCGTTTTCACATATCGAGCGTAGCGGAGCGCACGCCCCGCGCTGAATGCCGGCGACGCGTTCGTTAAACCGAGAACGACGAGCCGCAACCGCAGGTGGTCGAGGCATTCGGGTTCTTGATGACGAACTGCGCGCCGTTGATGTCGTCCTTATAGTCGATCTCGGCGCCGACCAGATATTGATAGCTCATCGAGTCGATCAATAGTTGCACGCCGGCCTTGTTCAAGACGGTATCGTCTTCGTTGATCGTCTCATCGAACGTGAAACCGTACTGAAAGCCGGAGCAGCCGCCCCCTTGCACGAATACGCGCAGCTTGAGGTCGGGGTTGCCTTCCTCGTCGATCAGTTGTTTCACCTTATCGGCCGCCGCATCCGTGAAGACGAAGGGGCTGGGCATTTCGGTCACGGGGGTATCGGTGACGGCGTTCATCTGAACTCTCCAAAAAAGCGGGTAAGCAGTAGTGCTTTCAATCGCTATTGTATGGCCCTTCGCCGACTCTTGCTGCGCTCGTCTGCGGTAACCCTATGAAAGCAATGGGCTCTCATCGGTTCCGCACTGGCGAAAAGACCATCAAGCGCACAGCGGCACATGGAGACAAAACAGGCGAACACCAGGGGGAAAACGAAAAAGCGAAAAAGCGAAAAAGCGAAAAAGCCGCCGTGCAAGCGCAGCGGCGGCTTTTTCGGCAGCGCCCCACCGCAGGCAGGGCGCTTCGAAGCGATTAACGCTTCGAGAATTGCTTCCTACGACGTGCCTTGTGGAAGCCGACCTTCTTACGTTCGACTTCACGAGCGTCACGCGTGACGAAGCCGGCGTTCGACAGAGCCGACTTCAGCGTTGCGTCGTAATCCATCAGTGCGCGCGTGATGCCGTGGCGAACGGCGCCCGCTTGACCCGTTTCACCGCCGCCCGAGACGTTGACCTTGATGTCGAACGTCATGCCGTGGTTCGTGAGTTCGAGCGGCTGACGCACGATCATCAGCGACGTTTCGCGCGAGAAGTAATCCGCGATGGGCTTGCCGTTGACGACGATGTCGCCCTTGCCAGCCTTGATGAAGACCCGAGCGACAGCGCTCTTGCGGCGGCCCGTGCCGTAGTTCCAGTTACCGATCATGTGGGCTCCCCTTAGATCTCGAGCGCCTTCGGCTGTTGAGCCGAATGCGGATGCGTAGCTTCGGCGTAGACCTTCAGCTTCTTGATCATTGCGTAGCCGAGCGGGCCCTTCGGCAGCATGCCTTTGACCGCCTTCTCGAGCGCACGGCCCGGAAAGCGTTCTTGCATCTTGCCGAACGTCGTTTCGTAAATGCCGCCCGGGTAGCCCGAGTGACGGTAGTACTTCTTGTCGGTGGTCTTGTTGCCCGTGACCTTCAGCTTGCCGGCGTTGATAACGATGATGAAATCACCGGTGTCGACGTGCGGGGTGAACTCAGGCTTATGCTTGCCGCGAAGACGGCGTGCCACTTCGCTGGCGACACGGCCGAGAATCTTATCCGTCGCGTCAATCACGTACCATTCGCGCGTCACCTCTTCGGCTTTGGCGGAAAACGTCTTCATGATCGATCCAAAAAATTGACCTGCCCTTCGTATTTTTCCTGCTTAGATGTGGCGCATCGAGGCACCGTGCAGGCTCTCCCTGTTCTTCTCCCGCGGGCATGGATGCGGAAAAGCCCTGAATTATAAAGGAATTTGGTGGCGCGCGTCAAAGGCGGCTAAAAAAAAGCCCGAACTCTAGGCTCGGGCTTAATCCACCTAAGGAGGAGGGTGGAGGAGACATGCGGAGATCGCCAACAATCGACGACCAATGAATCGCATTGTACAGACCGAACGACCGACAGGCAAGAAAATTTGCATTGCGAAAACGCAAACCATAATGTGGAATAAGCAAAGCGCCGTACGAGGACAGCGGTGCGCCCGACTGTCGGCCTCACCGCGCGTCGGCCTGCCCGTTTGCGCCGCGGCTACAATGCCTATCCGGGTAGAACATCAACGTAAGAACAGCGGAGAGTTGCACTATGGAATGCAAAGTGAGCTGGATGGGGCCTGACGGCATGGCGTTCGCGGCCGAGACAGGCAGCGGCCATCTGGCGATGATGGACGGCGCGCCGGAGGGCGGCGGGCGCAATCTAGCGCCCCGGCCAATGGAAATGGTGCTGCTCGGCACGGGCGGCTGCACCGCTTACGACGTCGTCATGATCTTGAAGAAGAGCCGCCAGGAAATCGCCGACTGCTCGGTCACGCTCAAAGCCGAGCGCGCAAGCGAAGATCCGAAGATCTTCACGAAGATTCATTTCCATTTCACGGTGACGGGCAGGAACTTGAATCCGGCCACCGTCGAGCGTGCGATCAACCTCTCGCACGACAAATACTGCTCTGCGTCGATCATGCTGGCCAAGACGGCGGAATTGACGCATTCGTTCGACATCGTCGAAGCCTGAGGGAGCCACGCACAAACGCGCATCGATAAAAAAAGCGGACATCGCGCGATGTCCGCTTTTTTTGGATTTAGGCTGCAAAGCAGGCCGGTAAGCCGGATTCTGTGCGTTCGCGGCGCCTTGCGGCACCGCGCCCGTGGCAGCCATTCCTCTAGGCGCGCCATTGCTGACGCGCTCAAGCTTCCTACCCGCAGGCGAGACGGGGGCCCCGCCGTGCGTCCGAAGACGCGTGCCTGCCTATTTGGAATTGCTCCGGGTGGAGGTTACCGTGCCGTCTGCGTCGCCGCAGCCGCGGTGCGCTCTTACCGCACCGTTTCACCCTTACCTGATCCCGGCTTCTCGCCGGGCCATCGGCGGTTTGCTCTCTGTTGCCCTGTTCCGCGTGTTGCCACGGATGGCCGTTAGCCATCACCCTGCCCTGTGGAGTCCGGACTTTCCTCGCCCTTCCCGGCGCGAACCGGGAAAGCCGCGACTGCCTGGCCTGCTTTGCAACTCGTAAGTTTACCATCGTGCGACGTTTTTCGCGGCCGTGGCCTATGACACGAAATCCCTCAGTGTGGATTCACTCCCGTTCAATGAATGAGCGCAGCCGATAGACTGACGCCAATTGCGTGCGGAACCGCAGTACCCCTCGGAGGCATCGCTATGCCCAATTTGCTGTGCGGCTGCTTTAGACCGAGTAGCAAATCGGCTGAACGTTCGAGCCTAGATCGCGCGACGTCGAACGGGGAAACGGCGTCCCGAGGCACTAGCTACTCACGGCCCCTGCCTGCCCATACGCCAAACTCGGCCCGGCATCGCTTCTCCTTCGACACCTTGTCCTCGGGTGGCAGCAGCTTCGACGCGGCCGCCTTCATGAGAGAGCAAAGAGAGGCGCGGGCTCAGATCGAGGCGCAGCAGGCAGAGCACGGACGGCAGGCCGTGGTGCGGGCCGCCGCGCTAGCAGCCCGCCAAGATGCCGAGACGGTAACGGCGGCGAGAAGGCTCATCACCGGCAATATGCAATTGAGCGCGAATAGGCCCGCGGTGCTGAGGGAATTCGAACATTTGATGCGCAGCGACGATGAAGGAACGCCGGAAGAGCTGGCATACAAGGCGATGAACAACGTGATGGACACGATCAACGGCTCCGATAACGCCATCCGCGAGGAGTACGGCGGCTTCATGCGAAGGTGAGTGCCGCAGAGCGACGCCTTCCGCTTACGTCGTAGCGAGCGCACCGCCGGCACGTCGCGCGGTGCGAAAAACGTGAGCGTCATCGTAGAAGGCCGGATCTGCATTGGCCGGCCAAAAGCCCGGCACGCCCAGCACCGGCAGCGGCGAGTAGCGCCGGTTGTCGAGCGCACCCTGCACCAGCGACTCCACCACGGTGCAATCGAGCCAACGGTCTTGCCGATCTCGCGGCCATCCGAAGTACTCGGGCGGCGCGGCGACGATCCAAGCGTGTCCCGTGCAGGCCTTATACGGCGCGATCAACTTTTCGAGCAGCGCGTGGCCGAATACGCGCGCCTCGCACCGCGAGCCCCATGCGGCGCGCTCGTCGACGAACAGCCGCTTCCAGTCGAACGCCGTCAGGGCCGCGCTCAAGCTCGCGTCGGCACAGACGAACAGCACGGCATTCTCGTCGAACAACGTGAGGAAATCGCGTTCGGCGCCGCGCGCGCCGCCCACGCCGTCGCGCTCGATCGCCCTCGCCTGGCGCGCGTTGAGCGTCGCCTTCAGGCGCGGATACGCAAACCAGACAAGCGCATTGAAGAAGTCGTGCAGGTTGCGGCGCGTGGGTACCTCGCCCGTTCGAGCGATATGCGCTTCATAGGCCGTGCCGGCCGGCAGATCGTCCTGCTCGATGAACGAAAGCCGCCGCCCGTTGCCGGTCACCTGACCCGCCGCGTTCGCCTCTTGGGCAAGCATGCGCACGAAACCCGCCGGATCGCCGCATGCGGCGTGTTGCCAGCGCGCGCCGCGTTCGGCGTACGCCGCAAGCCAAGGGGCGCGCCAATCGATACGTTCGAGATCAATGACGCGTGATGCCCCCTCGGGCGCGTCGGCAGATTCACACGCGATCATCGCGCGTCGTCGGATGCGCGTTCAAGCGAGGCGCCAGCCGATCGTCTCGCCCGCGCGCAGCGGCACGACCGACATATCCCCCGCGACGATCTCGGCCGGCAGCTTCCAGTTTTCGCGCAAGAGCGTCACGCGCTCGCTGCTGCGCGGCAGACGATAGAAATCGGGGCCGAAGAAGCTCGCGAACCCTTCGAGCTTATCGAGCGCGCCAACGCTGTCGAACGCTTCCGCGTAGAGCTCGAGCGCGTGCAGGGCGGTATAGCACCCCGCGCAACCGCACGCGTGCTCCTTCAGGCCCTTCGGATGCGGTGCGCTGTCGGTGCCGAGGAAGAAGCGAGGATCGCCCGAGGTCGCCGCCTCGACGAGCGCGAGGCGGTGCGTCTCGCGCTTGAGCACCGGCAGGCAGTAGTACTGCGGTCGTATGCCGCCC
>CAYRLJ010000071.1:0-24448 GCA_964425025.1 uncultured Burkholderia sp.
CCGAGCCCTGGCGCGCGGCGTACGTGCAGCCGTCGCGCCGCCCGAAGGACGGCCGCTACGGCGAAAACCCGAACCGCCTGCAGCACTACTATCAGTACCAGGTCGTGCTCAAGCCCGCGCCGGAAAACATCCTCGATCTGTACCTCGGCTCGCTCGCGGCACTCGGCTTCGATCTGAAGCAAAACGACGTGCGCTTCGTCGAAGACGACTGGGAAAACCCGACGCTCGGCGCCTGGGGTCTCGGCTGGGAGGTCTGGCTCAACGGCATGGAAGTCACGCAGTTCACCTACTTCCAGCAGGTCGGCGGGCTCGATTGCAAGCCGGTGCTCGGCGAAATCACGTACGGGCTCGAACGCCTCGCGATGTATCTGCAAAAAGTCGAAAACGTCTACGACCTCGTCTGGACCGAGTGGGAAGAAGCGGGCCCGAACGGCCCCGAGTTGCGGCGCCTGTCCTACGGCGACGTCTACCATCAAAATGAAGTCGAGCAATCGACCTACAACTTCGAGCATGCGAACGTCGCACTGCTGTTCTCGCAGTTCACGAACTACGAGTCCGAAGCGAAGCGCATGATCGAAACGCAGCTCGCGCTGCCCGCCTACGAACTCGTGCTCAAGGCCGGGCATACGTTCAATCTGCTCGACGCGCGCGGCGCGATCTCCGTCACGGAGCGCGCCGCCTATATCGGCCGCATCCGCGCGCTGTCGCGGCTCGTCGCGCAAGCCTATTACGAATCGCGCGAAAAGCTCGGCTTCCCCATGCTCGGCAATCCCGTGCACGGGGTACCCGGCCTGACGACGGACGAGCAAGACGCCGCGATGCCGGCGTGGGCGCCGCCTCTGCGGGCCGAGCGCGCGATCGACAAGGAATGACGAGACCTCAACGAATATGAATCAAGCTCCCCAAGCCTCCCTGCTCGTCGAACTGCTGACAGAGGAATTGCCGCCGAAGGCGCTCGCGCGACTGTCCGGCGCGTTCGCGCAAGGCCTCGTCGAGCGCCTGGCCACGCGCGGCCTCATCGCGGGCGAACCGTCGTACGAAGCGTTCGCCTCGCCGCGCCGCCTCGCGGTGCTCGTCAAGCACGTGCGCGCCGTCGCACCCGAAAAACAAGTGCGCGAGAAAGTGCTGCCCGTCTCGGTCGCACTCGATGCAAACGGCCAGCCCACGGCGCCGCTCGCGAAAAAACTGGCGGCGCTCGGTTTCCCCGATGCCGCGCTCGCCGACCTCGAACGCGCCTCCGACGGTAAAGCCGAAGCGTTCTTCCTGCGCTATGCCGCGCCCGGCGCGACACTCGCCGACGGTCTGCAAGCCAGCCTCGATGAAGTCCTCGCCCTCGGCAAGCTGCCGATTCCCAAGGTCATGAGGTACCAGCGCCCCGACGGCACGAGCGTGCAGTTCGTTCGTCCGGTGCAGCGTCTCACGGTCCTGCACGGCGATCGGGTCGTGCCGGTGACGGCCTTCGGCGTCGACGCGGGCGATGCAACGCTCGGGCATCGCTTCCTGTCGGACGGCCTCGTCGGGCTTCTGCATGCCGACGAATACGCGCAAACGCTGATGACGAAGGGCCGCGTAATCGCGAGTTTCGAGGCGCGGCGCGCGGGCATCGTCGAACAACTGAATGCGCTCGCGCACGGCGACAGCGTCGTCATGCCCGAGGCGCTGCTCGATGAAGTGACGGCGCTCGTCGAATGGCCCGTCGTCTACGAGTGCCGCTTCGAGGATCAATTCCTGCAGGTGCCTCAGGAGTGCTTGATTCTGACGATGCAGACGAACCAGAAGTATTTCGCGCTGACGGATCAAGCTGGCAAGCTGCGCTCTCGCTTTTTGATCGTCTCGAACATCGAGACTCAGACGCCGGGCGAGATCGTCGAAGGTAATGAGCGCGTCGTCCGTCCGCGTCTGGCCGATGCGAAGTTCTTCTTCGAGCAAGACAAGAAGAAGCCGCTCGCCGAGCGGGTGCCGCTGCTCGCGAACGTCGTCTATCACAACAAGCTCGGCTCGCAGCTCGCGCGTGTCGAACGCCTGGAAGCGCTCGCACGCATCGTCGCTCCGCTCGTCGGCGCCGATCCCGCGCAAGCGGCGCGTGCCGCGCACCTGGCCAAGGCCGATTTGCTGACCGACATGGTGGGCGAATTCCCCGAGCTGCAAGGCACGATGGGCACGTATTACGCCCGCCACGACGGCGAGCCCGAAGAAGTCGCGCTCGCCTGCACCGAACACTATCAGCCGCGCTTTTCCGGCGACGCGTTGCCGAGCACGCGTGTCGGCACGGCTGTCGCACTGGCCGACAAGCTCGAAACGCTCGTGGGTATCTGGGGCATCGGCCTCGTGCCGACGGGCGAGAGGGACCCGTTCGCGCTGCGCCGCCACGCGCTCGGCGTGCTGCGCATTTTGATCGAGAAGCAGTTGCCGATCGATCTTGTCGCGCTGCTGCATGAAGCCGCCGGCTGCTTCAGCGCCACGCCGCAAGTCGCCAATAGCACGGACGCCCTCTATGCGTTCTTCATGGATCGCCTGCGCGGGTTGCTGCGCGAGCGCGGCTATGCCTCGACCGAAATCGAAGCCGTATTGAGCCTGCAGCCGAGCAAGGTCGACGACATTCTCGCGCGGCTCGATGCCGTACGCGAATTCTCGGCGCTACCCGAAGCCGGCGCGCTGGCCGCCGCCAATAAGCGGATCACGAACATTTTGAAGAAGTCGGAAGCCGAGGTGAGCCTGGCCGCGGCCGGAGCGCAGAGCGCGAACGCGGCAACCGCGCCGTCGGTGCAATCGGCGCTGCTGGTCGAGCCGGCCGAACGCTCGTTGAGCGAGCAGTTGAAGAAGGTCACGCCGGCGGTCCAAGCGCAACTCGAACATCGCGACTACACGCGCGCGCTGTCGGCGCTCGCCGCGCTGCGCGATCCCGTCGATACGTTCTTCAACGACGTGATGGTCAACGCCGAGGATGCCGCGCTGCGCAAGAACCGGCTCGCGCTGCTGGCCGAGTTGCACGCGCAGATGAACTGCGTTGCCGACATCTCCAAGCTCGCGGCGTAAGCGGCGAAACCGACGAAAGCAACGAAGCACCGCCTATGACTTCCGCCAAGAAGCTCGTCATCCTCGATCGCGACGGCGTCATCAACGTCGATTCGGATGCGTTTATCAAATCGCCCGACGAGTGGATCCCGATCCCGGGCAGCCTCGAGGCGATCGCGCGGCTCAATCAAGCCGGCTATCGCGTCGCCGTGGCCTCGAACCAGTCCGGCATCGGCCGCGGCTTGTTCGATATGGCCGCGCTGAACGCGATGCACGAGAAGATGCACCGCTCGGCGGCGCTCGTCGGCGGCCGCATCGACGCCATTTTCTTCTGTCCGCACACGGCGGAAGATCACTGCGAATGCCGCAAGCCGAAGCCGGGGCTGCTGCAGATGATCATTGACCGCTTCGAGATCGATCCGGCGGCGACGCCGACCGTCGGCGATGCGCTGCGCGATTTGCAGGCCGGCGCGGCGCTCGGCTTTCCGACCAACCTCGTGCTGACGGGCAAAGGCAAGAAAACGCTCGCGGCAGGTGGCCTGCCCGATGGGACGAAGGTATACGACGACTTGAAAACGTTCGTGCTGTCGTTCCTCGCCGACCAGCACGAGTGAGCGCGCGCACGCACGCTTCACGCAACCGATCGAAGACACCGATGCGATTCATCCGCTTTTTCCGCTCGCTGCTGCTGTTTATTTATCTCATCGTCTACACGATCCCGTATGCGACGGCCTGCTTCATCGCCTTCCCGTTCATGAACGCGCATCGGCGCTACTGGATGGCCGCTGGCTGGTGCCGATCCACGGTCGCCGTCGTACGCTATCTGAACGGTATCCGCTATCGCATCGAAGGCGCGGAGAATTTGCCCGACGGCCCCGCCGTGCTGCTCTCCAAGCATCAGTCGGCATGGGAGACCGTCGCGTTCCCGGCGCTCATGCCGCGCCCGCTGTGCTATGTGTTCAAGCGCGAGCTGTTGTACGTCCCGTTCTTCGGGTGGGCGCTCGGCATGCTAAAGATGGTGCATATCGACCGCAAGGAAGGCAAATACGCCTTCGCCTCCGTCGTGAAGCAAGGCAAGTTGCGCATGAGCGAAGGCGCTTGGGTGATCATGTTCCCCGAAGGCACGCGCACGCCGGTCGGCAGGCAGGGCAAATACAAGACGGGCGGCGCGCGCTTCGCGATCGAAGCCGGCGCGCCTGTCGTGCCGATCGCCCACAATGCCGGTCGTGTCTGGCCGCGCAATTCGTTTATCAAATATCCGGGCACGGTGACGGTGTCGATCGGCAAGCCGATCGAGTCCGCCGGCCTCACGCCCGATGAACTCAATAAGCGCGTCGAGGCGTGGATCGAAGCCGAAATGCGCCGAATCGATCCCGACGCTTATCGCGATGCCGACGGCGCCGGCTCGCGCCCGGGCCGCCGCGCCGATGCGCAAGCAACGTAACGTCGCCCACTGATGCCCAAACCCGCCAAGCCTCCCGCGGCGACCGCGCTCGATACCCGCCAGCTCGATCTGCCACTGTTCGGCAACGCGGCTGACGACAACGCTCTCGCGCCGCAGGCGGCATCGGAACCGCCTCGGCAAGACCCGACGCGCAGCGGCGAGAAGCTTCGTCGGCTGACGCTCAACGGACGCACGCTCGAGTACACGTTGAGACGATCGTCGCGACGCACGATCGGCTTTTCGATCGACGGCAGTGGTTTGGCTATCACGGCGCCGCGCTGGGTGACGTTGGCCGACATCGAAACGGCGATCGCCGGCAAGGAGCGCTGGATCTTCGCGAAGCTGACGGAATGGCAATCGCGGGCCGAGCAGCGTGCCCTGCCGCGCATCGAATGGCGCGATGGCGCCCAGATTCCGTATCTCGGCAAGCCTGTGCGGATCGCCCTCGCCTCGGCCAATGCGTCGCTGTTATTCGACGCGCAGGCCGCCACGCTCGCGCTGGCGCTCCCCACGCATGCCGACACGCAGCAAATCAAAGACCGCGTGCAAGGCTGGCTGCAAACCGAAGCCAAGCGCGTGTTCGGCGAACGGCTCGACCATTACGCGCAAAAACTCGGTGTCGCGTACAAGGGCTGCGCGTTGTCGTCCGCGGCCACGCGTTGGGGCAGTTGCTCGAGCGACGGCCGCATCCGCCTCAATTGGCGGCTCATCCATTTTCCGCTGTCGATCATCGACTACGTCGCCGCGCACGAGCTGGCTCATTTGCGCGAAATGAACCACAGCCCGCGCTTTTGGCAAACGGTGGAGTCGATCTTCCCCGAGTTTCGCGAGGCGCGGCATACGCTCAAGCATCATCCGCCGGAATTGCTGCCGACGCTGTGAGGTATCGCAGCCAGGCTCATCGGCCGCTTACTGCGTCTTCTTCTGGATAAACTCGATCTTGTATCCATCCGGGTCGGCGACGAACGCGATGACGGTCGTGCCGTGTTTCATCGGACCCGCTTCGCGCGTGACGTTTCCGCCTTGCGATTTAATCTTCTCGCACGCGGCGTAGGCATCATCGACTTCAACCGCGATATGGCCGTACCCCTCGCCGAGATCGTAGTGCTTCGTATCCCAGTTGTGCGTGAGTTCGAGCACGGCGCCCTCGCTTTCATCCGTGTAGCCGACGAAAGCAAGCGTGAAGCGCCCCTCGGGATAATCCTGGCGGCGCAGCAGCTTCATGCCGAGCAGTTCGGTGTAGAACTTCAGCGAGCGGTCGAGATCGCCGACTCGCAGCATCGTGTGCAGCAAGCGCATCATGAACTCCGATTTCCTCAACAAAGAAGCGAATCTACCAAGAAAGCGTGCAAGCCGCTTGCCACTGTCGCCGATGGGGTTACTCGCGCGGACACAGCAAACGCATCGGCGTTTTGGTAAGGTACGCAGGCGAGAAGCCGTGCATCGTTCCGCCGTGCATCGTTCCGCCGTGCATCGTTCCGCCGTGCATCGTTCCGATAATGCCGATGTGGGGCGATGCACCGCCCCCTTATCGTCTACCTCCACCGACTTCCCATGAACACCGTCGCAGCAATCGCCACGCCGGCACCGGTGCGCCGCGCTCCCGACTCATTCGCCATCGCCCTCATGGTCTTGCTATGCGCCATTTGGGGCCTGCAGCAAGTCGCGATCAAAACGACGAATGGCGCGCTCGGCCCGATGCTGCAAGCGGGCTTGCGTTCGACGATCGCCGCGCTGCTCGTCTATGGGTGGGCGCTGCTGCGCGGCACGCCGCTGTTTCGGCGCGACGGAACGCTCGGTGCCGGGTTGCTGGCCGGCGTGCTGTTCGCCGGCGAATTCGTCTGCATCTTCGCGGGGCTCACCTTGACGAGCGCGTCGCGCATGGCCGTCTTTCTTTACGCGGCGCCATGCTTCACGGCCCTCGGTTTGCATGCGTTCGTCGCCGGTGAACGGATGCGCCGGCTGCAGTGGTGCGGTGTGGCGGTCGCGTTCGCCGGCATCGCGCTCGCGTTCGCGGACGGCTTTGCGCGCGCCCCGGCGCCTGGCGCGTCGGCGATCGCCGGTGCGCTCGGCGACGCGCTCGGCGTGCTGGGCGGCATCATGTGGGCGGCGACGACGGTCGTCGTGCGCGCCACCTCGCTCTCGCACGCAAGCGCGAGCAAAACATTGTTTTATCAACTCGCCGTGTCGGCCGTAGTCTTGCTCGCTATCGCATTCGCGCTCGGCGAGCAGCATCACGCGCAGGTCACACCGCTCGCCTTGGCGAGCCTCGGCTACCAAGCGATCGCGGTCGCGTTCGTCAGCTATTTAACTTGGTTCTGGCTTCTCACGCGATACATCGCCTCGCGCCTATCGGTGTTCTCGTTTTTGACGCCGCTATTCGGCGTAGCCTTCGGCGTCGGGCTGCTCGGCGAATCGTTCAACGCGCGCTTCGTGCTGGCGGCCGTGCTCGTGCTTGCCGGAATCGGGCTAGTGAATGCACCGGCACGCCGCGCGGCGGCCAAATAGCGACGGGGTTCGTCAGTTCACCGCTCGCCTAGCGTTTGCGCCACGCGCACGTACTCGTCGACCGGAACGTCCTCGGCTCGCCGCGCGAGATCGAAACCGAACCCGTCGAAATCCACGCGATCGCGATACGCCGCGAGCGTATTGCGCAGCATCTTGCGGCGCTGCGAAAACGCCGCCGTCACGAGTTCGCCGAACACGGCCATGTCGACGGGCGCAAGCTCGTGCGGTGCATAAGGAATCATCCGCACGATCGCCGAATCGACCTTCGGCGGAGGCTGGAACGATTCGGGCGGCACGTCGAGCTGCTTGTCGATCGAGTAGCGATACTGCAGCATCACCGACAACCGCCCGAACGCCTTCGTCCCGGGTTCGGCCACCATCCGCTCCACCACTTCGTTCTGCAACATGAAGTGTTGATCGATTACCACCGGCGCGAACGACATGAGGTGAAACAGCAGCGGGCTCGAAATGTTGTACGGCAAATTCCCGACGACACGCAGCGTGGGCTTCTCGCGGGTGTCGACCAGCGAAGAGAAATCGAACGCCAGTGCATCGCCCGCATGTAGTGCGAGGCGTTCGCCGAATTTGTCCTGCAAGCGCGCGATCAGATCGCGATCGAGTTCCACCGCATGCAGCGGCGAATCGGGCGTGGCGAGGCGCTCGACGAGCGGTTCCGTCAGCGCGCCGAGGCCCGGCCCGATCTCGACCATCCGTTGCCCGCGTTCGGGCGCGATGAGCGTGACGATCGAATCGATGATGCCGAGATCGACAAGAAAGTTTTGCCCGAATCGCTTACGCGCGAAATGGCCTTGATGCTGTCTGCTGGTGGACATGAGAAAACCGAAATGAACGAGAAACGCCGGGCAAGCGGCCGGCGGCGATCAATCAGCGAACGCGCCGCCGGTTACGCGCCATCGCGACGGCCGTATCGATGGCCGCGAGCATGCTGCCGGCGTCGGCACGCCCCGTCCCGGCGAGATCGAGCGCGGTGCCATGATCGACGGACGTGCGAATGATCGGCAGCCCCAGCGTGACATTGACGCCTTCGCCGAAGGTCGCGTACTTGAGAACCGGCAGCCCCTGATCGTGGAACATGGCCAGCACGCAATCGGCCCCCTCGAGATAACGCGGCTGAAACAGCGTGTCGGCCGGATAAGGACCGCGCGCGTCGATGCCGCGCTGGGCAGCAAGCGCCAGCGCCGGCGAAATGATATCGATCTCTTCGCGCCCGAGGTAGCCATTCTCACCCGCGTGCGGGTTCAGCCCCGTGACGAGAATCCGAGGCACGGGCAAACCGAAATCGCGGCGCAAATCATGATCGACGATCGCGATCGTTTCGACGAGGCCATCGATGCTGAGCGCGCCCGATACGTCTTTGAGCGGCAAATGCGTGGTCGCGAGCGCGACGCGCAACGGCGTTGCCCCCGTGCCGGCCAGCATCATGACCACGCGCGCCGTTCCGGTCCGCTCGGCGAGGTATTCCGTATGCCCCGTGAACGGCACGCCCGCATCGTTGATCGTGCTCTTTTGCAGCGGCGCCGTCACGATTGCGTCGAACGCGCCACGGAGCGCGCCATCGATCGCATCGTCCAGCAAGCCGAGTACATATAGGCCGTTCGCGGCATCGAGCCGGCCCGCCTGTGAAGCGATGGCCAGCGGCCGGTGTGCGATTTCGACGTGCCCGGCGCCGGAAAGCGCCGCCCAATCGACACCCACCGCGTGCGCACGCCCTTCGATCAACCGGGCGTCGCCGAGCACCGTGAATTTCACGCCGGGCCAATGCGCCGCCGCACCCGCGAGCGCCGCCACGGTCAGCTCCGGCCCCACGCCGGCCGGTTCGCCGGTGGTGATCGCGATGCTCAAAGGGGCAGCGGTAGCGGTGCGCGTCATCGTTTGTCGGCTCACTGCTGCACGAGCGGGACCGCGACCTTGTATTGGACGTAGGCCGAATCGCGCAACTGGCGCAGCCAATCCGAGTACGACTGCTCCGCCTTGCGCTGGCCGATGGCTTGGCGCGCCAGATCCATTTGCTGCTGGACAGAGCCTTCCGCCTCGCGTCGGCCGAGCACTTGAATCAGGTGATAACCGTACTCGCTGCGAACCGGCTCACTGATTTCGTTGTCCTTCAGATCGTTCATCGCGCGCTCGAACTCGGGCACCGTCTCACCGGGACTGATCCAGCCGAGATCACCGCCTTGCGAGGCCGAGCCGTCTTGCGAATAGCTCTTCGCAAATTGCGCGAAATCGCCGCCCGCCCCGACCTGCTGCCGGATGTCGAGCAGCTTTTGCCGCGCGGCGGCCTCGGACTGGCCATCGCCCACGCGAAGCAAAATATGCCGCACGTGCGTTTGCACGAGCTTCGGCGCATCGGCCGCCGAGCCGCCAACGCCGACGCGCCGGTCGACAAGACGGATCACCTCGAAGCCGTCGTCGGTGCGGATGACATCCGGGGCAATCTCGCCGGGGCGCAACTGCGACGCGGCCTTGACGAACGCTTCCGGCAAATTGGCCGGTGATTTGAAGCCCAGATCGCCTCCGTGCTTCGCGTCGGCCGCTTGCGAATCGTCCTTTACCAGCGACCCGAATTTCGTGCCCGTCCTGGCCTGCTGCAAGATCGCTTGCGCCTTCTTCTGGGCGGCATCGACGACATCCTGGGCCGCGCCAGCCGGCACCTTCACGAGAATATGCTCGATGCGTAGGTCTTGCTGAGCGTGCGCCCCCGGCCCACGCTGGCTCGCGATGTAGTTCGCGACCTCGGCGTCGGATACCGTCACCTTGCTGTCGACCTCTTTTTCGCGCAACTTCGACAGTGTCAGCTCGTTGCGGGCATCGCGCGTGAACACGGACCAAGGCACGCCCTCGGCTTCGATTCGCGAACGGTAGGTGTCGAACGCCATATTGTTGGCCGCCGCCAGGCGTTGCAGCGTCTTTTGGACATCGGCGTCGCTCACGGCGATGCCGTCCTCCTTCGCCTTCTCGAGCTGAATGCGCTCGAGCACCATTTGGCTCAGCACCTGCGAGCGCAGCTGATCTTGCGGCGGCACCGGGGCGTGCTGCTGCTCGAGCCGCCGCGCAATGAGGCCGGCGCGCTGATCGAGCTCGCGCACGGTGATGACGTCGTCGTTGACGACCGCGGCGACGGAGTCGACCGTCTGGCCGGCTTGCCCTCCCAACGCTTGCGCGCAAGCGGGCGCGGCCGGCAGAAGAACGGCGGCGGCCAATGAGGCCGCGAGCGATGCCAAGCGAAGCTTATTCACGATTGCCACACATGCTCCAAATATCTTGGGCCGCTTCTTAAGCGCCCCTTTTTTTGCGCACACGAGCCAAAGGGCCCATACGCGTTGCTCGTCACGTCAGATCACTCGTAATTGCTGAAACGCGCCAACGGCGGCGCCGCCGGCGGAGGCGGCTCGTAGCCGGCAACACCCGCGCGGAACGCCGCGACGAGCCCATTGTCCACGTTCGATAGGCCCTTGAGCGTCAACTGCGCCAGCATGCGCGTTGAGGACTTGTACTTCCCGGACAAATCCTGGCCGTTCGCACTACGCTGCGCGCCGATCCCGAGAATCCAGCAATCGGCATCGTACTGGAAGCCCACGACCGCGTCGACGAAGCGATGACCCGACAGATCGTAGTTCGCCCGGCCCACGGCATAGAGCCGATGGGTCAGCGGCCATTCGGACGAGATCACAATCTGATTGATCGGCTCGTTCACGAGCGTGGTCTCGTTCGCGCGCGTGTACCGATAGGCCACATTGAGAAGCTTGCGCTCGTCCGGACTGAACCCGAAGCCGACGCTGGCTCGCACGAACTGATTGTTGTCCGCATTATATTGGAACGCGGTTTCCGAGGCGAAACCGGACCCGAGTTTGAGCGAGGCCCCCGCGAGCAGATCGGAATGACCGGTGGCAGGGGAAGGTGCCCCCGTGCCCACGGTCACGCGCTGATCGGTAAAGTAATACCGCTGCGCAATGACGAAGCGCGCTCGCTCGTCCCCCGTCGCCGCGTTGATGAATCGCGACGTCAGCGCGGCGGTGAGAAGGTTCGCGTCGGCGATGCGGTCGTTGCCGGCGAACGAGTTCGGCGTAAATATTTCCGTGAGCCCGAAGTCCGACTCGCCCGTGTCGAACAGCGGCGCGAAGGTCTGGTTGCGGTACGGCGTATAGACGTAGTAGAGCCGCGGTTCGAGCGTCTGAATATAGTCGTCGCCGAACAAGCGGACGGAGCGATCGAAAACGAGCCCGCTGTCGAAGCTGAAAGTCGGAATCGATTCAGTGAATACCTTCGGCTGCCCGGCCGGCGCCGTGCTCGAAATGTGGCGGAGATCGTAAGACGCGAAGTGCCACTGCACCTTCGGTACGAGGAAATAGCCCGGCCCGATGATCCCGTACGACACGTACGGGTTGAACAGGAGCCGATCGCCCTCGGTCTGATCGGCCGTCGGGATGCGAAAGCGCGAGTAGTCGGCCTCGGCGCCGAAATCAAACCCGCCCACGTTGTACTTTGCGTACTTGACGTTCAATTGCGGCTCGCGGCCATAGGGCGGCGCCGAACCCTCCAGCGTTTGCCAGTGCTGCTCGCGTGCGAGCACCGACCAAGGCCCGTTACTGTAGGTTACGCCCGCTTCCTGCTGATACAACACCTGTGTACCGAGCAAAATCTGGCTGCCAGGGGCTGCTAGATCTTGCGCGTATGCGCTGTCAGATACCCGGTTGTAGTTGACGTACGCCCCGAATCCGCCGCCGAGGTTCTGAGCGTGCTGCCAGAAGATCGCATACCGGTTCTCATGCTTAATCGCGTCGTTCGGCAGGTACTCGCCGGTGAGCGATCCGGAGTAGTTCCGCGACAAATAGCGGAACGCTGCTTGTGCCTGCACGCCTCGCTTCGAAATGAGGCGCGGCGTCAATGTCAAATCGCGATTGGGCGCGATATTGAAGTAGTACGGCTGCGACACGTCGAAGCCATTGCTCGAGTTCATCGAAAACTGCGGCGGCAACAAGCCGCTGCGGCGCTCGCCGGAAAGCGGAAACGACAGCCACGGGCTCGCGAAGATCGGCACGCCCTGAAAAAACAGCACGCCGTTATGCGCGACACCTTCGTCTTCGCCCGTATCGAAATCGAACCGGGTTCCGCGGATGTACCAGTCAGGCTTCGCGCACTGGCAAGCCGTATATGTCCCGCTCGTGAACTCCGAGCGCTCGCTGTCGAGCATATCGACGCGCTCGGCGCTGCCCGACCCGCCGTTCGAATTGAAGTGGTACTTCGGCAGCGGCATGTAGCCCTGGCTCGCTTCCACCCTCAGATGCGCTTCCGGCCCTGCGAACAGCACGCCGTTCTCGATCACGCGTACGCTGCCGTACGCGTCGGCCATGTCCGTGTCCTGATCGTAGTGGAACGTATCGGCCTTGATCACGGCCACGCCGCGCCGAAGCTCGGCGGAACCCTTCACCGCGACGTCCGCGTCGGCCGTGCCCGTCGCCCCTTCGCCGATGACGAAAGTGGCGGGCGCACTACCCGGGATCGAAGGGTGCTCTTCGAGCTGCGGCGCAAGCCGCAGCCCCCAGGGCGCATCGAACGGCTGCGGCTGTGCGGCCGCACCGGACAACTGCGCGTTCGACACCGAGGGCATGAGGCCCGGTAAGGCGATTAGTGCCGCGGCGAGCCGCCTTAAGCGCGGCAGCTTGTCGCCGGGAAAATTCGTGAAAAGGGGCTGTCTAGGCGGCATCTATCGTTTGGCGAATCGGCTCGGCGGCGGGATCAAGCGCCCGTCGCACGTTACTCGGTCCGCACGCTTTCAGGCGGCATGTCGCGGCGCAAGCCGGCGACGAGCGCACGCATGAGGAAGACGAGCGGTCGAACGAAACCGTGCGAAAGCCGACACGGGAACAAGGGCGCAACGTAAAAGATCGTCGGGTATTATATGGCAAGACGTTTTGCCCTCCGCTGACACAATGACGAACTCCCCCGCCGATACCCGGCGCGACGCCCTCGCCGCCTGGCTCGGCAGCCTCGCCCCCCACTACGGCCTGGATCTGCCGAGTCTCGCGCCCGCATCGGCCGACGCCAGCTTTCGCCGCTACTTTCGCCTCGCGAGCGCTAGCGAGCATGGTGCGTCCTTGATTGCCGTCGACGCGCCCCCGCCGGAGAAATGCCGCGAGTTCGCGCAGGTCGGGCGCATGCTGGCCGACGCCGGCGTGCACGTACCGCGCGTGCTCGAATGTGACCTCGACGCCGGCTTCATGCTGCTGACCGATCTCGGCACGCGCCCCTACATCGCCGAGTTGAACCCGGACCATCCCGCGCAAGCGAAGCCGCTCATGCGCGCGGCACTCGATGCGCTCATCCGCTGGCAATCGACTTCGCGCGAGGGCGTGTTGCCGCCGTTCGACGAAGCGTTCCTACGCCGCGAGCTCGAGCTGATGCCCGAGTGGTATGTCGCACGGCACATCGGCCGCGAGGTCGACGAAAAGATGCGCGGCGTGCTCGAGCGCACGTACGCGCTGCTGATCGCGAGCGCGCGAGCGCAGCCGCAGGTGTTCATGCTGCGCGATTTCATGCCGCGCAATCTGATGATCTGCGAGCCCAACCCCGGTGTGCTCGATTTTCAAGACGCGGTGTATGGGCCGATCGCCTATGACGTCGCATCGCTGCTGCGCGATGCTTTCATCAGCTGGGACGAGGAGTTCGAATTGGACTGCTTCGCTTACTACTGGGAGCGCGCAAAGAAAGCGGGCCTGCCCGTGGACCCCGATTTCGGCGAGTTCTATCGGCAAATCGAATGGATCGGGCTGCAGCGGCACATCAAGGTGCTCGGCTTGTTCTCCCGCTTGCATTACCGCGACGGCAAAGCCCGCTATCTGACCGACCTGCCTCGCTTCGTCGGCTACGCGCGTAAGGTGGCCGAACGCTATCGGCCGCTGGTGCCGTTCGCGCGCCTGCTCGACGAACTCGACTATCGTTCGACGGATGTCGGCTACACGTTTTGAGCGGGCGGCACCCACAATGACGATGACGTACAGACTCACGACGGCCATGATTTTCGCCGCGGGCCGCGGCGAGCGGATGCGCCCGCTCACCGATACGCGGCCCAAGCCGTTGCTCGAGGTCGGGGGCAAGCCGCTCATCGTGTGGCAAATCGAGCGTCTCGCGCAAGCGGGATTCGAAACGATCGTCATCAATCACGCTTGGCTCGGCGAGCAGATCGAGCAAGTGCTCGGCGATGGCAAGCGATACGGCGTGCGGCTCGTCTATTCGGCCGAGAGCGAGGCGCTGGAAACGGCGGGCGGCATCGCCAAGGCATTACCGCTACTCGAAGCGGACGGTGCACCGCGCGTGTTCGCGGCCGTGAGCGGCGACGTGTTCTGCGAGTTCGACTACGCGCGCCTGCACGAGAGCGCAGCGCGTCTGGCCGCGTCCGCGCAGCCGGGCATGCATCTCGTGATGGTGCCGAACCCACCGTTTCATTCGCGCGGCGATTTCGGACTCGACGCAGCCGGGCGCCTTTCACTCGATGGAGCCGTGCGCTATACGTTCGGCAATATCGGTGTCTACGACACGCGCATGTTCCGCGCACTTGCGCCCGGCGAGCGCCGCGCGCTGACGCCTTACTACCGCGAGACCATCGCCGAGGGGCTCGCGAGCGGCGAGCTTTACGACGGGCGCTGGGAAAACGTCGGCACGCCCGATCAATTGCGCGCGCTCGATTGCGCGCTGCATGACGGCGGCCACGCACGCAACGGCTAGGGGGTGGGGGCTTGCGCCTGTGGCTAGCCGCTAGCCGCTAATCGCTAACGGCTAGCGGCTACTGGCCTCGCCACCGATGCGGCGCGAGCGAAGGGCTGCGGCTCACGCGTCTTCGCGGTGCGGGACACTTTCCGCTTGCACGTGCGACGCCGCGCGCTGCTGCAGCGCCCACATTTGCGCGAACGCGCCGCCCGCCTCCAGCAACTCGGCGTGCGTACCCTGCTCGACGATGCGCCCGCGATCCATGACGATGATCTGCTCGGCATGCACGACGGTCGAGAGCCGGTGCGCGATGACGAGCGTCGTGCGCCCGCGCGCGATCTGATCGAGTTCGTGCTGAATCGCCCGTTCCGAGCGCGAATCGAGCGCGGACGTCGCTTCGTCGAAAATCAGGATCGGCGGGTCCTTGAGTAGCGTCCGCGCGATCGCGACGCGCTGCTTCTCCCCGCCCGAGAGCTTGAGCCCCCGCTCGCCGACAGCCGTGTCGTATCCCTTAGGCAGAGATTCGATGAAGTCGTGAATGTGAGCCGCGCGCGCGGCGGCGATCACCTCTTCGCGCGTCGCATGAGGACGACCGTACGCGATGTTGTAGTAGATCGTGTCGTTGAACAGCACGGTGTCTTGCGGCACGATGCCGATCGACGCGCGCAGCGAATCTTGCGTCACATCGCGCACGTCCTGGCCATCGATCGTAATAGCGCCGCCGTCTGCGCGATCGATGTCGTAAAAGCGAAACAGCAGCCGCGCCAGCGTCGATTTGCCGGAACCGCTCGGCCCCACGACGGCCGTCGTCGTGCCTGCCGCGATCGAGAATGTGACGTCGTCGAGAATTACACGCGAGTTCTCGTAACCGAAGCGCACGTGCTCGAAACGCACTTCGCCGCCGCGCACCGCGAGCGCCAACGCGCCAGGCGCATCGGGCACCTCGCGCGCGGCGCCGAGCAGCGTGAACATCCGGTCCATGTCGGTCAGGCTTTGCTTGAGCTCGCGATAGACCACGCCGAGAAAATTAAGCGGAATGTAGAGCTGCAGCATGAACGTGTTGATGAGCACCAGATCGCCCAGCGTAAGCCGTCCCGCCATCACTCCCTGCGTTGCGCGCCACAAGATAAAGACGAGCCCTGTACCGATGATGGCCTGCTGCCCGAAATTGAGCACCGACAACGAGTTTTGCGATTTAATCGCCGCGGCCCGATAGCGCTTCAGATTTTCGTCGTAGCGCCGCGTCTCCCAGTCTTCATTGTTGAAGTACTTGACCGTCTCGTAGTTGAGCAGCGAATCGATCGCACGCGAATTGGCACGGGAGTCGAGTTCGTTCATCGTGCGGCGAAAATGCGTGCGCCATTCGGTCACTTTGACGGTGAATACGATGTACGTTGCGAGGGCGGCAAGCGCGACGAGCGCGTAGTAGGCCTCGTATTTGACGACGAAAAAGCCCAGCACGAGCCCAACTTCGACGAGCGTCGGCAAGATGCTGTAGAGCGAATACGAAATGAGTTGGGAAATGCCGCGCGTGCCTCGCTCGATGTCGCGCGACATGCCGCCCGTTTGCCGGTCGAGATGAAAGCGCAGCGATAGCGCATGCAAATGGCGGAACACCTTCAGGGCAATTTGGCGGACCGCGCTCTCCGTCACCTTCGAAAACAAGATTTCGCGCAGCTCGGTGAACAGCGACGTCGATAACCGCACGAGCGCATAGGCGATGACGAGCAAGCCCATGCCACCCGCGAGCACGATCGCCGGCGCGTGCTGCGCACGGCCGAGCGCCGTGAGCTGGTGCATCGGCGCGAGGCCGTCGACGATGTGCTTCATGACGATCGGCACGCCGAGATTCGCGATCTTCGCACCGATGAGGCACGACAACGCGAGCGTGACCCGCCCCTTGTAATCGGCGAGATAGGGCAGCAGCGAACGAATCGTCTGCCAGTCGCGACGTGCGGCCCCCGGAACAGGGGCGGGCGCGGGTTCTTGCGATGAGCTATAGCGGCGCATGGCTACCAATATGCTGCGAAGCCGCGGGGCGGCGACACGAGAGGTGAAACGAGAGGCGGCCTGCGGGGCCTATGCCCTACTTGAAAGCACGAGGCGGCGGCATGAAGCGTTTGCCCGTACAATCTCCACGGCCAGCCTTTTCGGCCTTTTAGTGGTGCTGGCGGCTATTGTCGCAGGCTTGGCTCATTGTCGCAGAACAGGTAATTTCAATGACTATCTCCCCTCCGCTGCTTCCGCAAAAAAACTGCGCACTGCGCGTGGTACCGCAACCCCACGATGCCAACGTGCATGGCGACGTATTCGGCGGTTGGATCATGGCGCAAGTCGACATCGCCGGCTCCATACCCGCGAGCCGGCGCGCCAACGGCCGCGTTGCGACCGTCGCCGTCAATTCGTTCATCTTCAAGCAGCCGGTGTTCGTCGGCGATCTGCTCAGCTTCTACGCCGACATCGTGAAAACGGGCACCACCTCGATCACCGTATCGGTCGAAGTGTTCGCGCAACGCATGAGCCTCACGGAAGAACTCGTCAAGGTGACGGAAGCCACGCTCACCTATGTGGCGACCGACAAAGACCGCCGTCCGCGCAAGCTGCCCGAACTCGCGTCGTGAGTCCCCGCTTGCCGCAGCAGCGCGGGGATGGCCTCGTGCGGCATTGGCTTCGCAAAGAAGAACCCCTGCATCTCGTTGCAAGCGCGCTCCTTGAGGAAGTCGAGTTGCGCTTCCGTCTCGACGCCCTCCGCGATCACCTGCAACTTCAATGAATGCGCGAGCGCGATGATGGCCGACGTGATCGTCTCGTCGTCGCTCGATGCGCCGATATCCGACACGAACGAGCGGTCGATCTTCAGACGATCGACGGGGAAGCGCTTCAGATAACTCAAGCTCGAATAGCCGGTACCGAAGTCGTCGATGGCAAGGCCAATGCCGAGCGCGTTGAGTTCGGCAAGCATCGTCACGGCTTCCTCCGCGTTGCGCATGATCGTGCTTTCGGTCAACTCGAGTTCCAAATACTGCGGTTCGAGCCCCGTCTCCTCCAAAACTGCCGTGACGAGCTTGGCGATGTCGCGCTGCTGGAACTGCCGCGCCGATAAGTTCACCGACACGCGCGAGGGCGGCAAGCCCTCGTCCTGCCATGCCTTGTTCTGCCGGCATGCCTCGCGCAGCACCCATTCCGACAGCGGACCGATGAGTCCGCTTTCCTCGGCCACCGGAATGAAGGCCGATGGCGGCACGAGCCCCACTTCGGGATCGAGCCAGCGAACGAGCGCTTCCATGCCGACGATCTGCCCCGTTCCGATGTCGACCTGCGGCTGGTAGTGGAGCAAAAATTCGCCGTCGCGCAGCGCTCGCCGCAAGCGTCGCTCGAGATTGAGCCGGGCGCCGACGCTCGTATTCATCTCGGGCTGGTAGAACTGGAACGTGTTGCGGCCCATGTCCTTGGCGCGGTACATCGCCAGGTCCGCCTTCTTCAGCAGCGTCTCTGCGTCCTCTCCATCCTGCGGACACAAGCTCGCGCCCATGCTGCAGCCCACGTAGAGTTCGGTGCCGTCGAGCCAGACCGGCTCGGAGATCGTCGCGCGCACACGCTCCATCCAGCCGATCAGCGACTTCTCGTCGACGGCATCGGTCAACACGATCACGAACTCGTCGCCGCCATGGCGTGCCACGGTATCGCCCGGCCTCGCGCTGCGTCCGAGCCGCTCGCCTACCACGGACAGCAGGCGGTCGCCCACGCTATGGCCCAGGCTATCGTTGACGTTCTTGAAGCCGTCCAGGTCGATGAAGACGACGGCGAGCGTCTTGCCGCGCGCAATCGCCTGATCGAGCCGCTCGCGCAGCAAAATGCGGTTCGGCAGCCGAGTCAGGCTGTCGTAGTTCGCCTGATACTCGAGCTGTTCCTGGTAGCGGATTAGATCGGTGACGTCGTTGATGACGCCGATGTGATGCGTCGTATTTCCGGCCGGATCGGGCACCGGCGCAATGAACAGCTGATTCCAAAAGAGCGCGCCGTCCTTGCGATAGTTGCGCAAGACCGCACTCGCCTCACGGTTGGCGGCCAGCCCCTCCCTAATTGCGACGAGGCCTTCCTGATCGCGGTCGTCGCGCTGCAAGAAGCGGCAGTCCCGGCCCACGATTTCCGCTGGCTCGTAGCCTGTGATGCGCTTGAATGCGGGATTGGCGTATTCGATCAGATGACCGTTGCCGGAGGCGGCCGTGATCAGGATGGCGTTGACGCTCGCATCGAGCGCCCGGCTTTGCAGACGCAGGGCAAGATCGGAGCGCTTGCGGTCGGTCACGTCGGTGTAAGAGCCCAGCACGCCGATCACGGTGCCGTCGCCGTTCGTCAGCGGAAGCTTGCTCGTGACGCCAGCCCGATGCACGCCGTCGATCAGCACCTCGAACTCGTGATTCATCTTCGGCACACCGGTCGCGATGACCTCCTCGTCCGCCCGGCGCATAGAATCGGCCAGCGCGGCCCAAGGCAGATCTTCATCGGTCTTGCCGATCACCTGCTCCGTATAGGCGAGACCCGCGTCGCGCGCGAACGCCATGTTGCAGCCGAGATAGCGCGAATCGCGATCTTTCCAGAAGATGCGCTGAGGGATGTTGTCGATGACGGTCTCGAGCATCTGGTTCGAGCGCTGCGCTTCGGCTTCGGCTTTGATTTGCTCCGTCACGTCGTCGGCCAGGACGAACGTCGCGGGGCGGCCCATGAACGTCAGCGCATGGTTCGTAATATCGGCGCTCGATTGCGTGCCGTCGCGGCGCCGATGCCGCCACACGCCCGCCGACACCCGCCCGCGGCGCGGCGCCGCGTTCGCGCGCGCGAGATGCGATTCGAGCCGGGCGATTTCGTCCGGCCAGGACAAATCGCGAATCGTCATCCCTAGAAACTCGCCTTCGCTGTAGCCGTAGTGCTCGACGGCCGCAGCGTTCACGGCGAGAAAGCTCAGCGTTTCGCGATCGTAGATCCACATCGGGACCGGGTGCGCGTCGAACAACTCCCGGAAACGCTCGTCGCTGCGCCGCATCGCGCGCACGACGCGCAGCTTCGCGCGCGCTGCGCTCTCGCGCACGCCGAACGTATAGATGAGCATGCCGCAGCCCGCCACCATCGTCACGATGAGCAGGACGGTGGCGAGCCCGGTCGAGTGCCTATAGGCGACAAACGCGTTTGCGCCGGTCACCGCCGCAGCGGCTGCGACATTGATCAGCAGCCGTTTCGATAAAGAGGAAGGCATTGGATGTCGAAAGCCAGTCGTGTCTCGTACCCTGGGTTGGGACTGCCTCGGTTCAGGGCGCCCGGATGAGGCGCGCGGCATCAAATTTCTTCGACCCGCTCGGTCCTTCGTGCTCCGATCGATGCGGCCTTTACGCGTCAACCCATGGATTACGGCAACGTAAGTCGAAGCTTGAGGGTCGACGTCAAAAAAAATGCATGCGGCGGGCAGGCATCGCATCGAGTGGGCATGCGGCCCCGTTTTGCGGGGACTTTAAAAAGGGGCGGACCGATTGACCCGCAACGGCCGACGACAAGTAAGCGTCAATCGATCAGGCCGAACTCACGCATTGCCGGCAGGAAATCGTGGCTCGGCTCGCTTTTGCGCGTCAATTTCGTTAGGACGTAGCGCTTGAACGGATCCAGTTGCCGCCAGCGCTCGACGCTCAATCCGCTCGCGCCGGCCAGCCGGCTGTGCGTCGCAAGGCCTTCCGGCACGGCGGTCGAATTGCGCCAGGCCGGCTCGCTCTCCGGTGCAAACCATTCCGGTTCTAGATTCGCGTGCGTGCGCATCATTTCGAATAACGCGTGATCGAAGTTGGGTTCGATCTGAGCATCTTCATCGACGGGAAACCGCGCCAGCAAGGCGCGGTCCGGATGCGGCAGCAACTGCCACTGCGCAAGCGAGATACGAAGGCCGAAGCGATCGAGATTGAAGCGGACCGACATCGGCATGTAGGTGAGGTCCTCCGACGAAATCCGCTCGAAATCGAACAGTAGCGGCGTTTCATGCAATCCCATGGCGTGTCCTTTGGCGCGCATGCGCCGGCTTGTACGGGCAATCGGAGCCCGCTTCGGGTATTTTAGAACCTTCTCCACGAAACAACCGGCTGGCGCGCCGAGGGACGAAACATGGCGATCGGCCGGCGGATGCGGCACATTAACGAGGAGCGATCTTGAACGACCCGTTGGACAGTTTTGAAGAGCGCGGCGTCATCGAGCAGACAATACGCCGGCATCGCGACGGCACGATCGAAACGACGCTCGACCAAGTCGGCCAGGAATGGCCCGTGGCACTCGTTTTCAACGGCATCTCGCATGCGGTCATGATGTGCACGCCGCGCGAACTCGAGGCGTTCGCCGTCGGCTTCGCCATTTCGGAGGGCATCGTCGAGCGCGGCAGCGATATCCGCGACATCGAGGTCGTCTTTCATCGCGATGGCGTGGCAATGCCCTATGCGCAAGTCGAACTGACGATCGTGCAGCAGGCATTCGTCGCGCTCAAAGAGCGGCGGCGCGCACTCGCGGGCCGCACGGGCTGCGGCGTATGCGGTATCGAAAGCATCGATTTGCTCGACTTGTCGCCCGAGCAGGTACCGGATACAGGATTCTTGCATCGGCTTGCACCCGATGCGATCGCCCGGGCCGCGCACGAGCTGCCGTCCCATCAATCGCTCACGCGCATCACGGGTGGGCTGCACGCGGCGGCTTGGTGCGATGCGCACGGCGCCATCTCGCTCGCATTCGAGGATGTCGGGCGCCACAACGCCCTCGACAAGCTGATCGGCCGCCTCGTGCTCGAGCGCGTCGATACGACGAACGGCTTCGTATTTCTATCGAGCCGCGCGAGTTACGAGCTCGTACGCAAGGCGGCGCGCGTCGGTATCCCGATGGTGGCGACGATCTCGGCGCCCTCGTCGCTGGCCATCGCCATTGCGCGGCAGGCAGGCATTCGGCTCGTCAGTTTTTGCAGGGAAACAAGCTACGTCGAATACGGCGGCGCGTGAAACGCCGCCGTCACGGCCGAAGCTCACTATGCACTGCCAGAGGTGATGTGGAGCGGGTTGGACCCGAGCGGGGCGTACCTGAAGAACAAGCTGGGATTCCGATCCCGTGTAAAGAATGAGGTCTCCGCGCGCGTCTTTTCATCAGGGGCCGGGTCGTTGGACCAACTATGACCGGTTGCAGAACCCAGCAGGCGATGGAGAATGCCGCAGCCCTATATAATGTCCCGCGCGTGAAGCAGTACGACTATATTCCGAGCCTGCCGATCCAGCCATCGCACTGCAACGCTGGCTTCTATTCAGAAGGATGGGTGACGCAGATCAAGGCATAGCGTCAGGCGGAGGTCCGGGCGCCCAGCATTGCGCGGATGCGTCGGTAAGGGAGAAAAGAAGGCCCGCTCAAGGCGGCCACCCCTAAATACATAAATAACACTATGTCCTCGGACCCAAACCGTGGGAATTGCTTCGACGTCATCCGCCACGCCGCTGCTTTAATGGTGCTTTTTAGCCACAATTTTGCGCTGCTCCGCATGCGTGAGCCGCGCATTCCAGGATGGGACACGCTAGGCTTTGTGGCGGTGGCCATCTTCTTCTCGATCTCTGGCTATTTCATGCCGGGGAGCTTCGTCCGGTCTGGCAACTTCATGGGGTTCATCCGGCGCCGCCTGCGCAGGTTGCTGCCTGGCATGGTGGCCTGCTCGTTCCTGATCACCTATGTGCTGGGTGCCATTTACACCAGCCAGCCCTTGTTCGAGTACCTGACATCAAGACAGGCCGCGCAAAATTTTGCCATGTGGTCTGTCTTCCTGGCTCAGCCGATGCCGGCGGTCTTCCCGGACTTCATCGTGCCGGGGGCGATTAATGGCAGCCTCTGGACGCTGTCAATCGAATTCCTGTGCTATGTGGTACTGGGCGCTGCGCTGTCATTCACGACATCCTGGCGGATCGTGCTCGCGCTGTTCATCGGCTCGATCATTGGCACCGCGTGGCTCGTCCACACTGGAACTGGCTTCAGCTTCTACGGTGTCCCGCTGAACTACCTGTTCATGTTCGGGATCTGCTTCACCGGTGGCGCGCTGCTCTCCATGACGGAAACGGCATGGCTGCCGGCCCGGTTGCATCTGGTGGTGTTCGCCGCGCTGTCGATCTGGCTGCTACGTGGTCGCTTTGAGATTTTCGTTCTCGGCACCCTTGGCATCACGCTGATCACCATCATCATCGGAGCGTCGTTCAGCGAAAAGCTGATCAATGGCCGCTTCGACATCTCCTATGGCGTCTATATCTATGCCTTCCCGATCCAGCAACTGGTGATCAACCTGCTCACACAGAAGCTGTGGCTGAGCATGGCGATTTCTGCTGCACTTACCGTCCTCGCCGGCCACCTGTCCTATCGTTTTGTAGAGCGCCCATTCCTCCAGAAGCGCTCAAAGCACACGTATGCTGCCGGGGGCGCCCATGGCGCAACGCTGTCCTCCTAAAATGTTCATTGGCATCCTGCTCGCAGCGCGCCACAAGCTATCCCCAAATGATCGTCAGCACCTCCGCCACAGTCGTTGCCGCTAGGATCTGCTGCTAGCGTCGTTGCCATACTTCGCAGGATCGTTCGGGTCCGACTACGCTAGCCGAACTGCTTGAAATCGGGCTTGCGCTTCTGAAAGAACGCCATCATCGCCTCGCGCGCTTCGGGCGCGAGCAGCATTTTGCCGAAGTGCACCAATTCCTCTTCTATGCGATCGGCGATTTCCTGCCCGTGCGCGCGCTTCATCAGCGCCTTCGTCACGCGCAGCGAGGTGGCCGGCAGCGCGGCGAGCTTGAGCGCCTGCGCATAGGCGAACGCATCGACCTCACCGGCAGGCAAAAGGCGATTGACGATGCCCATTCGATGCGCTTCCCGCGCATCGAACGCTTCGCCGAGCAACAGCTTCTCGGCAGCGAGCGGATAGCCCGCCACGCGCGGCAGCAGCAGGCTCGACGCCGCCTCGGGACAGAGTCCCAACTGCGAAAACGGCAGCGAGAACATCGCGCTTTCGGCCGCATAGACAAGATCGCAATGCAGCAGCAACGTCGTGCCGATCCCGACGGCCAAGCCCGCGACCGATGCCACGATCGGCTTTTCCGCGCCGCTGATGCGGCGCAGGAACTGCATCACGGGCGCGTCCTCGCCGCTCGGCGGCGATTTCATGAAGTCTTCGAGATCGTTGCCGGCGCTGAAGGCCTGCGCGCCGCCGCGAATCAGGATCGCGCGCACGGCCGCATCTTCCTGAGCGTCGGCCAGCGCATCGGCCATCGTCTGATACATCGCGGCCGTAATGGCGTTTTTCTTTTCGGGCCGGTTAAAAGCGATCGTCAACACGCCTTCGGCGCTGCGCTCAACCACCATATCCATCGTCTCTCTCCAAAGGAAAACGGTTCGCAGCCCCGGAGTATGCTCCGGGGCATGCGAACCGTCATGGCCGGGTCACGGCGGCAATTACAGGCGTTCGATGATGCCCGCGGCGCCCATGCCGGTGCCGACGCACATCGTCACCATGCCGTATTTCAGATTGCGGCGGCGCAAGCCGTGCACGACGGTGGCCGCACGAATCGCGCCGGTCGCGCCGAGCGGGTGGCCGAGCGCGATCGCGCCGCCGATCGGGTTGACCTTGGCCGGATCGAGGCCCAGTTCGCGAATCACGGCCAGCGACTGCGCGGCGAATGCTTCGTTCAGCTCGATCCAGTCGAGATCGTCCTGCTTCAAGCC
>CAYRLJ010000072.1:0-24438 GCA_964425025.1 uncultured Burkholderia sp.
ATCGCCACATCGCCGAGCCATTCGAACCCGGCCACATGCATCTCACCGACGCAGCCCCGAGGCAGCCGCACGAGTTCGGCGAATGGATCAATGCCGAGGTTCAGCGCATTGACGTGCAGATTATTCAAGTCGAGCAAGACGCCGCAGCCGGTTTGTGCGACGAGTTCGGCCAGCATCTCGGCCTCCGTGCAGATTTCCCCCTCAAAAGCGACATAGGTGGAGACATTCTCGATCAGGATGCGCCGGCCGAGCGTGTTTTGAACGGAATCGACATGCTCCGCGACGAGCTCCAGCGCTCCCTCCACGCGAGGTACCGGCAGCAGGTCGTTGAAGTAGCGCTTGCCGGCGCGGTTCCAACAGAGATGCTCCGAGACGAGCGCGGGCTCGATCCGTTCGACGAGCGCTTTCAATTGCAACAGGTGATCGCGACTCGGCGCCTGGAGGCTTCCGAGCCCGAGACCCACGCCGTGCAGACTCACGGGATAGCTGGCGCGTACCAGCTCGAGTGCGGCAACCGGTTCGCCGCCGCCGAAATAGTTTTCACTGTGGGCTTCCCACCAGCCAACCGCAGGCCGGCGCGCGAGCACCTCGCCGACGTGGGGCCCACGCAGGCCTAACCCGGCTCCGGTCGGTGTGTTCGAGCTCATTTGCGTTGCTCCTCATGTCCGGTCGATTGCCTACTCTCGCTACCGCTACCGCTACCGCTACCGCTACCGCTACCGCAGCCGTTCGATCGACCGGCGGCCGCACGCATCGAGCGGCCGGCCGGTCCAGTGCGAAGCGCTTACATGCCGGGCTTCAGCGAGCCGCCAAGTTGTTCGCACGTGCCTTTCGCGACGGCCTTGAACTCGCCCTTGTCCATGTCCTTCGTGCCTTGCCCCGCGCATGAATGGCTATTGCCCTTGCAGTCGTTCTGACCGGCTTTCGCGATGCCGTAGCACTTCTCCATGTCGGCGGCGAAAACGGGCGTGGCGAGCGTTGCACCCAGTGCGGCGGTGAAGGCGGCGGCAGCAATCCATTGCTTGTTCATTCGAATCTCCTGAGAAGGGTTGTGAAAAAGCCGTTAGTGAGGCTTCATCGCTCGAGTCGGGGCGGTGTCGCCGTGGTCGACTCTTGTCTCCCTATACGCGGAGACAACGAAAACGGATTCAGCGCGACCTCAAAGTCGGGGTTTCGCGTCATCGAACCGACACAGATGTGTCTATTCGTAATTCGGATGGGCTGTCGGCAAGTTATCCACAGATTCTGTGGAAAAGCTTGTGGAAAGCGTGGCGGAAACCCCCGGCCCACTAGGGGTTTAGTGGATTGCCGGAAAAACGGGCCGACGCGGCGGGGCGCCGACGACTATCATGGGAGGCTTGGGCCGAGCCCCTGCGCATCGGCGTGTCGTTCTCACTCGTTCTCACTCGAAGGAGCAAGAGCCATGACATACAAGATCGAAGTCGTTGTCGGCAGTTTGCGGCGCGAATCATTCAACAAGCAGCTCGCGCATGCCCTGACCAAGCTGGCGAGCAGCGAGTTCGAGTTCTCGTTCCTGGACATCGGCTCTCTGCCGCTCTACAGCCAAGACTACGACTCGAATTTTCCCGACGTGGCCAAGCAGTTGAAGGCAAAGGTGGAGGCCGCGAGCGGATTGCTTTTCGTCACGCCCGAATACAATCGCTCCATGCCGGGCGTGCTGAAGAATGCATTGGATTGGGGCTCGCGGCCCTGGGGCACCAATTCGTGGAAAGACAAGCCTGCGGCCGTATGCGGAATCTCCGTCGGCGCCACCGGCACCGCGCTCGCGCAGCAACATCTGCGCAATGTCCTCGCTTACCTGGATGTGCCGACGCTCGGGCAGCCCGAAATTTTTCTCAAGCATACCGACGGGTTCCTCGACGGCTCAGGCGCGATTGCGAACGAGGACACGCGCAAATTCCTCACGACCTTCGTACAACTCTTCGAGGCGTGGGTGAAACGTCACCTTTCGGCGAAGTAACTCTCCTTTACCCGATCTTGGGGCCTGGCTCGCCGTCCTGATGAGTTTCTTCGTTTTCCAGGTATTCATCGGGGACGGTGGGGGGGAGCGGCGTTACGTTCGTCACGTTCTCCTGCACGAAGGGTGCAGCTGAGCTCACCTCGCTGTGGCCCGACGTAAAGACCGCCCCCATCCCCGGGGCGGATCCAGCCGCCACGGCAGTTACCGCTGCTTCCGTCGCAGGCCGCTCCCCAGTGGGCACGACGCCCACCGGTCCCCCGACGCTGTCGCGCATGTAGCTATGCACCGCGCTATGGGGCGGCGTCGGCGCGGGGGCGCTCGGCCTGAGGCCGAGTTCCTCGAGCGGCGAATGCGAGCGCGTGGCTTCGTCCAGAGGCGGGCTCCACGTCGAAGCGCGCTCTTCGATGTCGAGTGGGCTCATCGCTTCGAGTGTCGTGCGTGTCAGTTGCGCGAGCGCATCGGTCGAGGCGTCGACGCAAATCATGACGGCACCGCGCCTCACGGCCTCGGCGTACTGTGCGCGTTCCCGCTGGGGAGGCGCGCTTTGAAACAGCGATTCGAAAAAGCGCTCGATGCTCGCGAGCAAGCCCTCGTTGGCAGCCGGCGCGGGTTCGTATGCCGCAGTCGCATCGCTCAGGTAAGTCGGCTCGCACTTGCCCTTCAGCGTCACGCCCTCGCGGGCAACCCCGGCCGCGACGAGCGCGTCTCGCGCGGCCTCGGCCTGGGAATACGTATCGAAAAAAGCGATCACGGTGTGCTGCATGATGACCTCCTCGAGGCTTAGTTAGCGATAGTGGCACGCAAAACTCGCGCCGCCCCGCTTCACGTCGCCTTGCCGTGCGCGTCTACGCGGACTTCCCGCTCCCGGGCAATGGTTTGAAGCATCGATTCCAACAAGGCGATATCGAAAGGTTTGGATAGCACGCGCACGTTCGCGTTTCGCGCACGCTCGAGCTCCTGCGCGTAGCCCGTGATGAGGATGACCGGCAGCGGAGGGTCGAACGATTGAGCCGTTTCCGCCAGATCGATGCCGTTCGCGATGCCCGGCATGTGAACGTCGGAGACCAGGACCTCGAAGGGATCGGAGGACCGCGACGGCGTATCGGCGATGAGCCGCAGCGCGGCGTCCGCATTGACCTCGCAAGTGACACGATGGCCCATTATGCGCAGCAGCGCTTCCGTCCCCGCGGCCACCTCGTCGTTGTCTTCGACGAGCAGCACGTGCAAGCTGGCGGGCGGCCGCGCCTCGACAACGCTGTCCGGGTCCGCCGGGGTCGCCGCGGGCGCCTCGTGGGCGCGCGGCAAATAAAGGCGTACCGACGTGCCGTTGCCCGGCGTGCTGTCGATCGTCGCGAGTCCGCCCGAGCGATCGCAGAACGCAAAGACTTGCGGCAGGCCAAGGCCCGTGCCCATGCCGTTGGGTTTGGTCGTGTACAGCGGCTCGAAGGCGTGCGCGAGCACGTCGGCAGGCATGCCGGAGCCCGTGTCCTCGAGGGAGATCTGCACGAATTCGCCGGTGAGCGCGAAGCCGCCTTCGGGCTCGAGCCGAACGTTCGTGGCCCGGACCGTAAAGCGCCCGCCGCTCGGCATCGCGTCTCGGGCGTTGATGGCCACATTGATCAGAGCAAGCTCGAGTTCGGCGCTGTCGACCTCGATCGGCCAGACGTCGCGGCCGATGTCGACGACGAGCCCTGCTTTGGCGCCAAGCGACGCGCGCAAGAGTTCTCGGCTCGCCGCCATCCAGCGCGACAAGTCGATCGTTTCGCTGCGCAGCGGCTGCTTGCGCGCCACACCGAGCAGTTGCCGCGTCAGCGATTGGCCGCTCTTCAAGGCGCGCTCGATGGCGCTGAGCTCCCGATCGAGGGTCGAGGCGCCACGCCGGCGCGCGATCTGGACGTTCGTCGCGATGATCGTCAGCAAATTGTTGAAGTCGTGCGCGACCGTGCCGACGAGGTTGCCGAGTGCTTCCATCTTGCGCGACTGGCGGTAGGCTGTTTCGATCGAACGCCGCATCGACGCCTCCGCTTGCCACCGCTCCCACGCTTGCTGTTCCGCGGCGAGGCGCCGCAGGGAAAATGCGAGCACGAACCAAAGGACGATGGACGGCGTGAAAATCGACGCGCTGAAGAGGAGGGCTCGGCGAGACCACGCGGCCCAGATCGCCGGTTGGCTGTACGTGCAGGACACATAGACCGGATAACTGCCGACTTGCCGGTACGCGAGGATTCGCCCCTGCCGGCTCTGCTTAGCGTCGTTGCCGGGCAGCCGTAGCACGCCCGAGCGGCTGCCGGAGGCAAGTTCCGCGGCGAGTCCCGGCGCAACGACGGACGATTCGGGACGAGGCGGATACGACGCGAGCACGGCGCCGTCGGTACGCGTGAGCATCATCGTCATCGCGCCGCGTTCGTTGCCGAGCAACTCCCGGTAGAACGATTCGAAATACGAACGGCGCAGCGCGACCGAGACGATCCCGGCGAACGTGCCATCGGCACGCAGTCTCGCCATGCCCGTATTGAAGACGGCCTCGCCGCTGCCGGCATGCCAGACCATGCCTTTCGACACATGTTCGAGCATGTGTCCGCCGCGAATGCCGACAAAGTCGTCGCGCGTCGCGATCGACGCGCGCGGGGCGGGGTAATATCGGCTGTTGGCGAGCAGCAGGCCCTCGGGGCCGAAAATCGACACCGATGCGACCTGCGGATAACCCCCGCCAATGCTCTGAAGCTTGTTGTGGATGTCGGCTTCGCGCGTACGAATCGCATCGTCATCGAGCCCGCGTACGAGATCGTCGACGCGGGCGTCGAGGGTTTCGTTCAAGTCGAATACCTTGAGCGCGTGTTCCTCGGCGATGCGGACGGTTCTGATGGTCGCGTCGGTCGCGGATGCGACGCCCGCATGGTAACTAGAGAAGGCGACGACTGCGGCGTAGACGGCCGGTAGGATGATCGCCGCGACGAGCAACGCAATCAGCGTGAAGCGCCGGACCGCGAAGTCGGGCTCCGGCATCCCCTGCGCCGGCGAATCGTCTTGCCAAGACTGCGGCAATGCGTTCGTCGTGGAGTTATCGAGCCGTCGAGTCATGTGGATAGTGATCCTATTGGCGTGCGCCCTTCAATCATCATATGCGAGTTGGTGGGATACGGGCCTTTTCGTTCGGACGCGCGCTTTTTGTCGCGTCCGAGCGTTCGCACCAAAACAGCGACGAAATCGGAAGCGCAAACGTACACAAAAGAAAATTCTACGCAGATGAGCGAATATTCATCAAATTTATTTCTCATAATGGAAGAAAGAAATAGACTTGGTCGAGCGTTTTGAAAATTGGGGAGTTGATTTTCCGCCGGTTTGCTCCGAGAATTTCGCTTCATTCTTATGATGCGCTCGCTGTAACGGGCGCACGCGAAAGGCGCGAGCCTCTCGCGCTCGCCACCGCCCGTCGACACGCTCCGATCCCGTTAAAGAAAACGCCCCGAGCCGCCGTTAACGCGATATAGACCGTTTTCGTTTTTCGTCACGCTTGCCATGTCCTTGCTGATTGTGATTGCCGATGATTCCCTGCTGGCCCGTAAGGTTTTGACGAAAGCCTTGCCGGCCGATTGGGACGTTGACATCTCATACGCATCGAACGGCCGCGAGGCCCTCGCACTTTACCGCGAGGGGAAGGCCTCGGTGATGTTCCTCGACCTGACGATGCCGGACATGAACGGTTATCAGGTGCTCGAGGCGCTTCAGCACGAGGACTTGAATACGTTCGTGATCGTCGTTTCCGCCGATGTGCAGCCGCTGGCCCAAGAGCGCGTGCGCGCGCTTGGCGCCGCTGCGTTCATTGCCAAGCCCGTGACCCCAGAGGCGATATTGCCCATCCTCAAGGAGTACGGGTTGTATGCGTGAGAACGTGTTCACCGAAGAGCAGCGCGACGCCTTGCAGGAAATCGCCAACCTGGCGATGGGGCAAGCGGCAACGCGCTTGGCTCGACTACTAGATACCTTCATCGAGCTATCGGTGCCGCGCGTGCGCGTCGTGCTTGCCGAGGACGCGGCGCGGACGCTGCGTGAAATGACAGGGATCGACGAGAGCGTGACAGCGGTGCGGCAGGGCTTTCGCTCCGACATTAAAGGCGAGGCGCTTGTCATTTGCCGAAGCAGCGGCGTCGGCAATCTGTGTGCGCTCGTGAACGACCCCTACATCCGTTCGTCTTACGAAACGGTGAGCCAGAGCGAGCTCATGTTCGACGTCGCCAACGTGCTGACGGGCGCATGCGTGTCATGCATCCTCGATCAGCTCGATCGCACGCCGATTTTTTCGGCGCCCGGCATGCTCGGCGAACAAATTTCGCTCGACGATGTCTTCCAAGCCGACATGCTCGCCTGGAAGGTCGCGTTGCTGCTCGAGGTGAATTTTGCACTCGAAGATCAGACGTTCCGCGCGCACCTCGTCATGTTGATGGCCGAGGACTCGATTCGTCGGATGAACGATGCGCTCAGTGCGCTTCTGTCCAGCTTATGAGCGATCTGACGATGGATCCATCGCTCAGCGACATGGTGATCGAACGCGTCGGGTTCGGCATTTTCGTGCTCGACCGCGAAATGACGGTCCTGATGTGGAACCGGTTCATGCAGGATCACAGCGGGCAGCCGGCCGAGACCGTCGTCGGCAGGTCGATTTTCGAAAGCTTTCCCGAACTGCCGCGTGTCTGGTTATCGCGCAAGATCGAGAGCGTGTTCCAGCTCGGCAGCTTCGCGTTCAGCTCGTGGGAGCAGCGCCCCTACCTCTTCAAGTTCGACCATGACCGGCCGATCACCGGCGGCGTCGACTTCATGCAGCAAGACTGCACATTCATGCCGCTCACGCGCGGGCGCGAAGTCGTTGCGGTCTGCGTGACGATCTCGGATGTCACGCACGTGAGCGTCATGCAGCGCGAGCGCGAGGAAGCCGTCGAAAAGCTGCAGGAATACGCGAATCTCGATGGCCTAACGGGCATCGCCAACCGGCGTTTCTTCGAAGGCCGGTTGCGCGATGAATTCCTGCGGTGGCAGCGTTACGGCGGCGAGATGTCCGTCCTGCTGTTCGATCTCGATCACTTCAAGAACATCAACGACCGCTTCGGCCACGCAGTCGGCGATACGGTGCTGCGCGTGATGGCGCAACGCGTGTCCGACGCCGTCCGCGTGCAAGATACGTTCGGGCGGTTCGGCGGCGAGGAGTTCGCGCTGCTGATGCCGTGTACGCCGCTGGCCGATGCGATGCTCGTCGCCGAGAAGATTCGAATGACGATCTGCGATACGCCTGTCGAAGCCGAAGGGGTGCGCGTGCCGGTGACGGCAAGCGTGGGGGGCGCGTCGGCCCGTCCCGGGCTGCCTAGCTACGAAGCGCTGATCAATGAAGCGGACGCTGCGCTCTACAGCGCGAAGCGGCAAGGACGCAACCGCTCGGTCGCGCTCGCCTGAGCGCGCCCGCTTGCCCGGCCAGGCGGGCGGCCGCATCCGCGTAGATGCGCCCGGCTGCGGCACCCAATAAAAGGTTGGTATACTTTTGCGCGTTTCCGGCTCCCTTGCCGGTGCGGTACGCTGCCCATGAGGCTACGCGGGCCGCATCAACGTAGCGCATGGCGCCCATTGCGGCCCCGACGCTACCGGCGCGCCGCAAACAGCATCGATTCTCATTCGCCCTGCGAGGGCGCCACCGCGGAGTTCGCCTTGGCCGTTTCCAATCTCGTCGCGGACGAAGCCGCACCCGACGCCGCTGCGGCGTCGTCGAGCAGCTCGTTCTACCTCGCCATGCGCATCTTGCCGGCCGCGCAGCGCGACGCGATGTTCCAGATCTACGCGTTTTGCCGCGCCGTGGATGACATCGCCGACAGCGATGCGCCGCGCGCGGAGCGCAGCGCCGGGCTAGAGCGGTGGCGCGCCGATATCGACGCGTGCTACGACGGCGAGCCGCGCCACGCGCTGGCGCCGCTCGTGCGCCAGATTCGCGCGTTCGGCCTGCGCCGCGAGGACTTTCACGCGATGATCGACGGTATGGCGATGGACGCCGCGGCCGACATCTGCGCCCCCGACGAAGCGACGCTCGATCTTTATTGCGACCGCGTTGCAAGTGCCGCCGGCCGGTTATCGGTGAGAGTCTTCGGGATGAGCGAGGATGCCGGGCTCGCGCTGTCTCATCATCTCGGACGCGCGCTGCAACTGACGAACATCTTGCGCGACATCGACGAAGATGCCGCGATAAACCGGTGCTATCTGCCGCGCGAGCTGCTTGCGCGCGAAGGCATCGCAGCAACAAACCCGACCGAAATCGCCGACGATCCTTCCCTGCCGCGCGTGTGCGCGACACTGGCGCAGCGCGCGCTGGCGCATTTCGCGCAGGCCGATGCAATCATGGATGGCGCGCCGAGGAAAGCCGTGCGGGCGCCGCGCATCATGTCGGGCGTATACCGGTGCTTGTTGGAGCGCACGCTCGAGCGCGGCTTCGATTTGCCGCGCACGCCCGTGGTGAAACCGCGTTTGCGGCTGTTGTGGATCGTCGCCCGCTACGCGTTTTATTAAGCGGCGCATCGGCGTCCCGATGACGACGAATCGCCGGCAAGCCGGCGCGACATAACTTAGAACGACGACAGACGAAGCCGCGCGCTTCGTCTTCAAACCTTTTAAATGCTGATGAACGACATTTCCGCCCCCGCTGCCATCATGACGGCCTCGCACATGGCCGACGATGCCGCGCAAACGCGCGTCGCGCTCGATTGCGCGATCGCACGCGCGACGGATGCGATTCTCGCCGATCAGCGCCCCGACGGACATTGGGTCTACGAGCTCGAAGCCGACGCGACGATCCCGGCCGAGTACATTCTTCTCGTCCATTACCTCGGCGAAACGCCCGATCTCGAACTCGAGCGCAAGATCGCGCGCTATTTGCGCCGGATTCAATTGGCCGACGGCGGCTGGCCGCTGTTCACCGATGGCGCGATGGACGTCAGTGCGAGCGTGAAAGCCTATTTCGCGTTGAAGATGGCGGGCGAGCGCGAGGATGCGGAGCATATGCAGCGGGCGCGCTCGGCCATTCTCGGTGCGGGCGGCGCGGAGGCCGTCAACGTCTTTACGCGCATCATGCTTGCACTGTTCGGCATCGTGCCCTGGAGCGCCGTGCCGATGATGCCCGTCGAGATCACGTTGTTGCCGCAATGGTTTCCGTTCCATCTTTCGAAGGTGTCGTATTGGGCGCGCACGGTCATCGTGCCGCTGCTCGTGCTCAATGCGCGGCGGCCCGTGGCGCGAAATCCGCGCGGCGTGCGGATCGACGAATTGTTCCTCGGCACCCCGTCTCAAACCGGCTTGCTGCCGCGTGCCGGACATCAGAGCCGCGGCTGGTTCGCGTTCTTTCGTGTCGTCGATACGGTGCTGCGCGGCGTCGATGGCCTGTTTCCGAAGAAAACGCGTGAGCGCGCGATTCGTGCAGCTGTTGCGTTCGTCGACGAGCGGCTGAACGGAGAGGACGGTCTCGGGGCGATTTTCCCCGCGATGGCGAACGCCGTCATGATGTACGACGCGCTCGGCTATGGGCCCGACTATCCGAACCGGGCGATTGCACGCGCGTCGATTGAAAAGTTGCTTGCCGTCGCCGATGACGAAGCGTATTGCCAGCCGTGCTTGTCGCCAGTGTGGGATACCTCGCTCGTCGCTCACGCGCTGCTCGAAACCGAAGAGCCGAAGGCGCAGGAGGCCGCGTTGCGCGGCTTGCAATGGCTGCGGCCGCTGCAGGTGCTCGATGTGCGCGGCGACTGGATCTCGCGCCGTCCCGACGTGCGCCCTGGTGGTTGGCCATTCCAGTATGCGAACCCGCACTACCCCGATGTCGACGATACGGCCGTCGTGGCGATGGCGATGGACCGCGCGGCGACGCTGACGCGCTCCAATGTCGACCGCGAGGCAATCGCGCGGGCGCGCGAATGGATCGTGGGCATGCAAAGCAGCGATGGCGGATGGGGCGCCTTCGAGCCTGAAAACACGCAGTATTACTTGAACAACATCCCGTTCTCGGATCACGGTGCCTTGCTCGATCCGCCGACAGCGGACGTATCGGGCCGGTGCCTGTCCATGCTGGCGCAATTCGGCGAACTGCCGGGCAACAGCGAGCCCGCGCGCCGCGCTTACGACTACCTGCTCGACGAACAAGAAGACGACGGCAGCTGGTACGGCCGCTGGGGCATGAACTACATCTACGGCACGTGGACGGCGCTGTGCGCGCTGAACGCGGCCGGTATCGCGCACGATGACGCGCGGATCGAGCGCGCAGCCCAATGGCTGATCTCCATTCAGAACGAAGACGGCGGCTGGGGCGAGGACGGTACCAGCTACAAGCTCGACTACCGCGGCTATGAAAAGGCCACGAGCACTGCGTCGCAAACGGCTTGGGCGTTGCTCGGATTAATGGCCGCGGGTGTCGTCGATCATCCGGCCGTCGCGCGTGGCGTGGCCTATCTCGTCGATGCCCAGCGCGAGCACGGCTTGTGGGACGAAACGCGCTTCACGGCCACGGGCTTCCCGCGCGTGTTCTATCTGCGATACCACGGCTATCGCAAGTTCTTCCCGCTCTGGGCGCTGGCGCGATACCGCAATCTGAAGCGCGACCATCAAGTACGCGTCACGGTCGGCATGTAATGACGGCTGACGTAGGTGCGGCGGTTCCGCTTGTCATCGTCACGGGCATGGCGTTCGAGGCGCGCATCGCTCGTGGGCCTGGTGTGGAGGTCGTTTATGCGGCGCGTGCGGATCGACTCGAACGCGCGCTTGAGCGGGCCTTGGATCGGGGCGCGGCGGGCGTGTTGAGCTTCGGTACCGCGGGCGGCCTCGCACCCGATCTGATGCCGGGTTCAATCGTGATCGCCGATGCCGTCGAGGGGCCGATGGGCCGTCAATCGACCGATGGCCGTTGGACCGGGCGCATCGTCACCGCGCTGCGGGATGCGCTGCCGGCAGCACGCATCGAGCGCGGCCTGATGGCGGCGGTGGCGGCGCCCGTTCTCGGCGAGCGGCAGAAAGCAGCGCTACACCGCATGACGAGTGCGCTGGCCGTCGATATGGAATCGCATATCGCCGGTAAGCAAGCGCATGCGCGAGGGCTGCCGTTCGCCGTCTGCCGCGCGATCGTCGATCCGGCATGGCGCACATTGCCCCCGGCCGCGACGGCCGGATTGCGTGACGATGGGACCACGGCGCTCGCGCCTATCTTGCGTGAACTGGCGCGCGCGCCCGGGCAGCTGCCCGCCATGATTCGCTTGGCGTGCGACGCGCGTGCCGCGCGATTGTCGCTCGTGGCTGCTCGTGCGGCATTGTTCCGCACGAATGCATTGACCCCCGATGTGTCGCCGCAATAAGCAAACCGTAAATCATTAGCGTATTTCGTTGCTCGAGGAGTGAAGGTCACATGCAGCTCGATTTCTCATTGCTGTTCGATTTGGACGGCACGCTCGTCGATACCGATGCGCTTCATTTCGGCGCATTTCAAGTCCTGCTTGGCGAGCGAGGGCGCAGCATCACGATCGAGACGTATCAATCGCGGATCATGGGCGCGACGAACGACGCCATCATGCGCGAGTTATTCTCCGATGTGCCCGAAAGTCACCATCAAGAATTGGCGGCCCGAAAGGAGGCGCTGTTTCGTGCGTCGGTGACCGATTTACAACCCACCGCGGGTGCGCTGGAAGTGTTCGAGTGGGCACGATCGCGCGGCGTGGGTATCGCCGTGGTGACGAACGCGCCGCGCGCCAACGCGGAATTGATGCTGAACGGCCTGGGGCTTGCCGATCGTATCGACACGCTTGTCATCGGCGAGGAATTGCCGCGCGGCAAACCCGATCCGCTGCCTTATGCGACAGGACTTCAGCGGCTCGGCGGCAACGCCGAGCGTGCGTTGGCCTTCGAAGATTCGCTGTCGGGGATTCGCGCGGCGAGTGCGGCCGGCATCTATACGTTCGGCATGCGCACGGGATTGCCCGCTCAGGCGCTGTACGACGCCGGCGCGAACGATATCATCGACGATTTCACGGCGGCGTCGCTCTGGCGCATGCTCGACCACGCCGCGGCGGCGGGTGTCGGGTCGATCGAACGTCGCGCGTAGGCTAGGACCAATCACGCATGCGAACACGAGGATCTGCGCGTAATTCGCTGCCGGTGTTTCACCGAGACGTCGGCGGCAAGCAACTTAGGTCAACTCTCTGTTCCCGGCAACCTCCTGCCTTTGTCACCGCCCGCTAGTTCGGTTGCTCGGCCATTAGATAGCGGATGACTAGTGCGGGATCGGCGACTTCAAGAATGACCCGGCGGAAGATGCGCCTACGCATATGCTCTTCGTCGAGCAGCCAGGGCCCCGACTCCTCGCTTAGGTAGCGGGTAAGCGACGCGCCTACGTTTGCGTCGTACGGCACGCTCAGGCGCGTTGCAAGCAATCCGGCAACCACATCGTCGATCTCGATGGGTAGCGACTTCGAATCGATGTTTAAGGTCAGCTTCATGGTTCGCCCGTCCATCTTGCGGTCAAACAACGAAGGCCCTGCGTAAGAACTCGGCTATGCCGTTCATTCATCGCGGCACTAGGTGCTTATCTGCAGCTTTGCCAATCGCTGGTGGGGTGCAAGATAGGAGCGCGGGGCCGTCGCTTCAAGAAGGCCAGCCATCGAGTTTGTAACAAAATATTTCAGAGAAGCGGGATGCTGCTCCCTATGCGGCCGTCGTTACTTTGCCGCCGCAAGCGGCACGCGAACGCCCTTAGCGTGTTCGACAGAACTATGGCGCTGTGTTTTTCGGAGTCTCGCATGGGCCTCTTGAAATTTCCGTTCCCTGCGCTATCTTAGGTTTCGCTCAGGCAGTCGCGCGACTCATCCTCGCTAGCGCGCTGCGTGTTTCGATTTGTTCGTCAGTGGGCCATCCACGGACGGGCGAACTGGACCGCGTAGCTCCTGTTCCTGTTCGACCTCCGTGGCGGCCCCGTTAAGGAGCCAGTCATGAATGATCTTTTCTTCACGACCGATCTGCTTGGCGAATTCGATCGCTTACAGAGGCAGATGGCCGGTCTCTTCACGGATTTCCCCACGAGCCTGCGCGCCACGCGCACGGGCACTTTTCCGCCCGTCAATATCGGCAGCACCGACGACACCGTCGAGATCGTCGCATTCGCACCGGGGCTCGACCCGGCCAAGATCGATATCTCGATCGATAAAGGACTGCTCACGATTAGCGGCGAACGTAGTCGTACGGAAGCGCAGGTGCCATCCGATGCGCGTGTGTATGCCGAGGAGCGTTTCATGGGCAGTTTCCGCAGGGTGATTGAACTGCCGCAGCATGCCGATCCCGACAAGGCGCAAGCGCGCTATGTGGACGGGTGCTTGACGATCAGCGTCGGCCGCTCGGAGGCGTCGAAGCCGCGCGCGATCGCCGTGCAGTGAATGCTCTGAAAGGCGTAGGAAACTGGATGGGCGGCGCGACCGCCCGACGAATCACGGAGAACATCATGAGCGACAGTACCGAACTGGCCACTCGGGCCGAGAACACCGGGGCGGCCGTGACGACGAACCAAGAGAAGGCGCAAGCTACAGCGCGGCCGACGCGCATCGTGCCGGCTATCGACGTGTTTGAAGACACCCACGGCATCACGCTGTATGCGGATTTGCCGGGAGTGCCGCGCGAGAAGCTTGACGTGCGCGTGCACGACGGCAGCCTGAGCATCGAGGCGGAAGCGATCATCCCCACGCCGCCGGGCTTGCGGCTGCAGTATGGCGAGATCCGTCATCCGCACTTCGCCCGTTCGTTCACGCTCAGCCCGGACTTCGACGTGTCGCGCATCGACGCGCAATTGCGCGACGGTGTGCTTAAGCTGACCATTCCGCGGCGTGATGAAGCGAAGCCTCGTCGGATCGAGGTGTCGGCCGGCTAGTGGAGAGGGTGATGGTTAGTCCGCACGAATTTGCTACGTTGATGCTGGTCCGGCACGCGCCGGACCAGCTCGATATGAATCGGGCCGAACTCGACGCGCTGCTCGAGCAACAGCTTGTGATGCTCGAGCAGTCTGCCGAAGGACATCGCCGCGCGCAGCTTACCGAGAAGGGAAAGACGTTTTTGAATGCGCTTGGAACGGCGGGGGCGTTAGGCCGCGCGTTGGAGTGAGCCTCATACCTATTCCGATGCGCCGTTCGCTTGCCTGCCAAATTGTGGTGACGGATGAGCAGTAGCAGCGCGGCGAACACCGCCTGTCATGCCGATGATGCCGGTTATGCCTGCTATTTATCGCTCGTGCCTTTGGGAACGGGTGTGGCGCTACTGGGTGTCGATGCGGCCGAAGGAACTGCCGGCCCCGAAGCGGGTTGCGCGGCAGCGGGAGCCGAGGCCGCCGCTGCCGCGGACGGTGCGCTTGATAGTCCTTGTGCGCCTGATGCCGGCGCCGCTTCGCTCGCTGCACCAGGCGCGGCCGGCGTGGCGCTTTCGTCTTCGTCGCCGTAATTGGGCAGCGCGGGCGGCGTGGACGTATCGGCGCCGAGGGCCGAACGGCGCTGCTGGGTATAAGCGTCTCGCACGAACGAATACTTATCGAGCGCGGCCTGCTCGAGGATGTTCGTCGCACCGAGCATATCCGAACGAGCGCTCACGAACTGCAAAGCGTAGAGCGGCCGCTTAGCGTCGGAAGGCGCATAGATCATCGGGCTGAAGCGTGTGTCCACGGCGAGCCCCACGCCGTCACGGAACGAACTCGGCCCGAAGAGCGGCAGCACGAGGTAAGGGCCCGTGGGTATGCCCCAACGCCCGAGCGTGAGCCCGAAGTCCTGATGATGTTTCGGCAAGCGAGCCGGTGTGGCGAAATCGATGAGCCCGCCGATGCCGAAGGTCGTATTCATCGCGAAGCGAATGAGGTCTTCGGTCGCATCGGTAATCTTCAATTGCAACAGATCGTTCGCGAAGGTGTTCAGATCACCTAGGTTCGAGAAGAAGTTGCTGATTGCCGTGCGCAGCGGGTGAGGCGTGACCTTTTGATAACCTTTGGCGATCGGCACCGCGATCGTGCGATCGATCGTGTCGTTGACCTTGAAGACGACGCGATTCATCGGCTCCAGCGGATCGCCCGGTGTACGTGTGCTCGGGCTCGCGCAGCCAGCCAAGAGGGCCGCGGCGGTCAGCGTCGCGGTCAAGGTTCGTAGGTTATCCATCGATTCCTTCAAATTCCTTCTCTTTGGCGCGCTTGGCGCGTGGCTTACCCATCAACACAGGCTGAAACACAACGGCGCCGATGAGCGTGCAAGTCAGCGCGAGGGCAAGCAGCCGTCCCATGCTCGCGGTGCCGGGATGGTGCGACAGCCAAAGGCTGCCGAACGCGGTGGCCGTGGTGGCCGCACTGAACAATACCGCATGCGTGAGGCTTGACGAGAGTAGGCTCGTTTGGCCCGCGCGCCAAGCCATCACAAAATAAACTTTGAACGCCACGCCGACCCCGAGCATCAGCGGCAACGCGATGATGTTCGCAAAGTTCAAGGGCATGCCGAAGACGACGCAAAGCTCGAGCGTAACCAACGCCGACACGAGCAGCGGAATCATCGTGCGCAGCACGTCGCCAAAACGGCCCAGCGTGATCCACAGCAGCAGCGTGATCGACAGCACAGCCCAACCGGCAGCCTGCAGGAAAGCCATGATGATCGTATCGGCCGAATGCAGGATCGAGATCGGCCCGCCGATCGCGTTGGGCTCGGCATGCTTCACGGCGTGCGCGAACCGGCGCAGCATGGCATCGTCATTCGAATCGGCACCCGGCGGCACGCGCGGCGAGATTTGAACCAGGGCACGGCCGTCGGACGACACCCAGTCCCGCACAAGCTCGGGCGGCAGCGTTTCGCGCGAGAGCGGGAAAGGCTGCAGCAGCGTCGTCAACCGATGGAGGGCCAGCCGCAGCGGTGTCGCGAACGCGGCTTCGGCGCGCTCGCGTGTCGCGCTGTCGGCTGCCGCGAGCTTGGCCAGCGAGGCCGAAAGCCGCTGCGCCTCCTTGGCGCCCGGTCCCGGGTAGTCTTGCGCGGCGTAAGTGAGCTGATTCGATGCGCGTTTCAATGCGGCTACGCGCTGAAGGTCGGGCGATGGCGGCGCTGGCGCTTGCGTTAGCGCGGGCAACAGCGTTTGTGCCGCCTGCGCGATGAGCGCGAGCTTTTGCGGCTGATCGGGCGGGATGAACGTCGTGAGCGTCGTGACGCGCCCCACTTCGGGCAACGCGCCGATATGGCGCGCGGTGAGATTGGCCGCCGCGAGCGACGGGGCGAGCACGGAGACGTCATTGACCGAAGCCTCGGGCGAGTTCTTCAGCGACGCCAGCGTCACCATCGACTCGGTCGTCGGATCCTTCAAATTCAGCGGGTTGAAGTCGAACCGCAGCTTTAGCAGCAGCGGCGTGGCGGCGAGCACGACGAAGAGGGTGCCCAGCAAAATCGGCTTGCGGTGATCTTGCAGGAACTCGTCGATCGGCGCCAAAGCCACGAAGCCGGGGCGCGACGCTTCGCCAGGCGGCGCCATCAGCTTGAGCAGCGCGGGCAGGAGCGTCATCGTGCTGAGGTACGCGACGATCATGCCGACGCCGGCGATCAGGCCCAGTTCCGACACCCCGCGGTATGCCGTCGGCAGGAATGAAAAAAAGCTCGTGGCGACGGCTGCGGCGGCAAGCGTCAACGGCATGCCCATCGAGTGCGCGGCCCCGACGAGCGCATGATCGAGACGCTCGTCGCGATGGCGCTCCTCCCGGTACTTCACGCCATATTGGATCGCGAAATCGGCACCGAGCCCGATGAACAGCACCATGAACGCCACCGAAATCATGTTCAACGAGCCGACCATCATGAGGCCGAGGGCGGCCGTGATCGGCAAGCCGACGGCCAGCGTGACGAGCACCGCGAGAATCATGCGCTTCGAACGCAGCGCGAGCCAGAGAATCGCCAAGACGACGATGAGCGTGCCGATGCCATTGACGACGGCGCCGTCCTCGACCGAGGCGAATTCCTCATCGGCGAGCGGCTGTTGGCCAGTCAAGTGCACGACGGCGCCATAACGCTTTTCCAGATCGAGTTCTCGGGCCACCGCGCGAATCGTGTCGGACGCCTGCGCGCCGGCTTGCAGCGCACCGTAATTGACGACGGGCGTCACCGTGACGAATGCGCGTGCGGGTTGGCGTGCGGCCTCGGGATCGACTAGCGCCCGCCATGAGAACGCCGCGTGTTTGCCCGCCAACACGGCATCTACCGTATCGGCGGCGCGGGTAAGCAGATTCGCCATGCCTGGCAGCTTCACCTGGCCCGATTGCAGCGGCAGGCCGAGCATCGTCGCAAGCGTCGTCGAAAGTCCGGTGACGCTTGGATCGTGCGCGAGCGTATTGACGAGCGGACGCGCTTGCGTGAGTTGCGCGGTCGTCGCGGCGACGTTACCGACAGACAAAAACAGCATGCCGTCGTGTTCGAACAATGAGCCGCCGCCGGGCTGCGACACCGCGCCGATTTCACTGCGATGCGCGGGGCTCGCCAAGCCTGCGGCCAGCGCATCGGCGGCGGCGTCGGCCATTTCGGGGGCTTTTGCGTCGACGACAGCAAGGATCGTTTGATCTCGCTGCGGAAACGCGCGGTCCATTGCATCGCCGAGCGCCGACCACTGGGCATCGGCTTCGATGAGCTTGCTGACGTCGGTATTGATCGTGAAGTGCCGTACCGTATAGACGCCGCTCGCCGCGGCCAATACAAGGGCGAGCACGACGACCCAGATCGGTCGGCGCACGGACCAGTCAACGAGTCGGACGATAAGGGACGTCAGCATGGATCGAGCGGTAGGGCAGCGCGGGCGGTTAAACGCCTAAGTATACCGGCTGACGGAGCGGCACCGCCCGTTTGCGTGCGGGGCGTGACGGAACCGCTGGCCTTTGGCGCGCGTCGAAACCGAAAGCAAGCGGGATCGGTATACTGCCGGCATCGCCAACACGCCCGGCGCATGCCATATAACTGCAATGGTCGGCCCTCTTTTAATCGAGCTCGAGATTCCATGAAACGTCATTTATTCGCATTTTTTACCGCGGCGTTGATGAGCGCCGCAGCTTGGGCGCAGACGGCGCCCGTCGATGTCGTGAAGCAAGCGGTTGTCGGGACCGTCGATGCAATGAAACAGGATCCTGCCGCGCGCGGCGGCGACATCGCGAAGATTTCGCAGCTCGTGCAGACGCACTTTCTGCCCGCGACGAACTTCGATCGGACCGTTCGCATCGCCGTCGGCGACGCGTGGAAGCAAGCGACGCCCGCTCAACAGCAAGAGCTGACCAAGCAATTTAAAGTCCTGATGACGCGCACTTATGCGGCCTCGCTGGCGCAATTGGGCACACAAGATGCGCGTTTCTCATTCAAACCCGAGCAAGCGAACGCGAACGACTCGCTGGTCATGTCGACGGTGACGACGCCGGGCGACAGTCAGCAAGTGGGCTACCGTCTGGGCAAGATCGGCAATGAATGGAAGATTTACGACATCGATATGTCGGGTGCGTGGCTTATTCAGGTCTACCAGAATCAATTCAAAGGACAGGTGAGCCAAGGCGGTATCGACGGGCTCATCAAATTCCTGACCGCCCATAACGCGCGTTCGGAGTGAGTAAGTAGACGCAAGTCACACAAGGGCAGAAGCCTACAGCATGTCGCGAGAGCGATTCGCCGTGTCAGCCTAACAAGGGGCGGACGCGGACGGCGGCTTCGCGCGGCGCCGCGAACCGTACAGTAGCGCGCAATAGGCGACCGGATCCTTTCCCATAACGAACGCGAAAAACATCCAGGGAGAACCTAGATGCAGCGATAGTGCTGAGCCAGGCAGGCACCACAGCCACGTGGCGAAAAGATCGCACCTTGCGATTAGTCCGTACTTGCCTTCCGTCTGTAGGACTCCGCGTTTGACTGCGCACAGACCGGAGATCGGTAGCAGGAACGACGCGCACACCACGAACGCCTGCCACCATGAACCTTGTTGCTCAGAAAAGCGATAGAGCCGTTCGCCACCTGTGAAACCGAATATCGCGAATGCTGCACCTATGAGGCCGCAGACGAGCACCAGCAAATACCCGATTTCTCGAGTCGCAGCTTGCGCTGTGCATGGATCGAGCGTCGAGGATCGCTGCGTCGCACTTATCGCTGTTGCCCTCATGGCTGCGATCAGAGGCATCGTGAGTAATGCCGCGATAGACGTCGTAACGGAAAAGACCGCCATCTGAGGAGTCCACGACGCGTTGATCGAGAACAGGCTTAGTAGAGCGAACCCTTCGGCCTGCCAATTCAGCAGACGAAACCATTCGGCTCCCAACTCTTTCGCTACGCTCCTCAACCAATCCATCTTGAATCTGCCGATCGGCATCGACTGGGTGTATCTAGATACGACGCCCAACACTACCAGACACTCAAGCGCTGAAACTATCGTCGTCGACGCGTACGAACCTGCCAAACCAAATCCGATCCGGTATATCAGAAGCCAGTTCAGCGCCGCATTCAGTGTGACGGTCGCCATATAAAGGTACTTAAGGCATTTCGTGGTGCCGAGCGCAAATACGCATGAAGTCGCCACCGCAGTCAACATTCGCACGGGAATGCTAGCCGTCATCCAGTGGACGGCTTCATGTGCCAAGGGCAGTACCTGGGTATCTCGTACAATTAAAGCAGCGAGCATCGGGTATAAAACCCAGCCGATTGCTGCCAGTGCGACTCCGATAAAAGAGGTTAAACCTAGGGCACTCTGCACGGCGCGGCGCTTGTCCTCGTTCGATTGCGCGCGCGACACACGAATGCCAACGATCGGCATCAACGCGAAAGCGACGATGGCATCGATTATCATCACGCGCTGTGGAACCGCATACGCGGCAACTGCGTCCGGCCCGAGGGGCGCAATCATGATGATATCAGTCTGCACCAAAAGACGGCTTGTAACAAAAGAACCCAAAACCGGAAAAAATACGGACAAAAAATGCTGAATCGTCGATGCAGACGGGGTTATACCTCGATCGGAAGCCATTCTTCGCAGCTCCAGCAATTGATATTCGATGACACCGAATATTGGAATCGTGTCTCCAGACACCCGACGCTATTGATTTTTATGCGACTCACCTTTGGTACCGTGTTGATCGCTCTCGCTCTTTCGGCGCCCATGCCAAGTCTCGTCTCACTGCAGATCAAGACCATCCGATGGCTTTCCGCGTTGCAAAGCGAATTGACCCACGCCGCGGCCGAGGCAGCAAGGCATTCCATTACACAGTCATCTTTTGCCGACGAGAATCGAGTCTGCTCGTGCTGAAGCCAATATAGAAACCGGAGATGCATCGTCCAATCGATGCTAATGTCTTTGTCTTCGCAGAAAGACAAAAAAAGATGAAGAAGTTCTGTTGTGGTGTTTCCGAGAAGCTCGCGCAGAGTTGGCGTATTGCCGAAAAGCTGACGCCAAAGGATTCGTTCGGCGAGCTTGGTGAGTGCATATGAGTCAGTGCCCGGTAGAGAAATCGATGGGTTTTGTAATTTAGCATAGTTCATATAGAGAGCGTTCCCTACTCAGTCGCTTTGCCCAACGGAGGTCTTGTTCCCAATCATACTGATCAATGTTATGATCAAATTCTACTGTTAAAGTAGTGCATCCCGGATCGTTGATTTTCGTTCGAAAAAGAGCCTGCGCAGCTGCGCGAGTATCGTCTGACAATTTTCGGTCGTGACTATCGATGAATATGGATGGCTGTTCGGAAGTCACGGAATACCCGCCCATATGAAAGTGTTTTGTCCGGCAAAGCAATGGGTCCCATTCGGTGATCGAAAGTCCCATGTTTTTTTGGGCCACAATTGCATTTGAAACGTCGAACAGCATGCCGGCTCCCGTAGCGCTAGTGAGCGCATCGAAGAAGGCCGCTTGGGCGGTTCCCGCAGTGTCATGCGAAGGGAAATTTTCGAGCAAGAGACTCGTCCCGAGTAGCTCTTGCCACATGTTCACAGCGCGAATGGCATTTCCGACTAAATCGTAATCGTATTCAATAGGAATCGGCAGTGAGCGATTGCGATAGGAAAACTGTGCAACGTGGTCGGAAACGTATATCGGCTTTGTTGCTTCGATTATCCGCCGAATTGGGTTTGCAAGAATGCAAAGATCTGATCGTGTCGCATTAATAAATTGAGAAGACATTATATGAATTGCTATGGGAAAGCCGTCAAATTCCTCAACTATGGACATTGGATCGACTGATAAGAAATTGTCGATCAATATCTCGACGTAGTCAATCGATCCATGGCGGATGAAGTTTTTCAAAATTTCAAAGTCATGCGGAGACGTGTAATTAGCCCCAACTAAAAATGCTTTCATCAGCGATGACTCCCTCTGCGATTATTTGAGGCTTTCGTTTTGAAAAATTCTAAAAAATCATAAACGGCCACGTGACTCATCTCTCTTTCGTGCGGTGGCACTTCCAATTTGTCAAAAACTGCACGATGTCCACTGGATATAATTCCGTCTATCCATTCCGTGAAGATAGCATCGAAGCAAATATCTTCTTGTTTAATATACGGCTCCAGTAGCGGGATCGAATGTTTAATGTGCTTACTGAGATAGCTGCGCCCGTATTGCTCACGACTGGCGGCGAACGTCGGTGCGACCGTGTTCAGTTTTAGTATTTCATCGAGCATGGAAAAGTCGAGATCAAATTCGGCCCGACGATTTCGCCACTCCGGCGACGTGTGCTCTATCGTATAGATCAAATTCGTTGTTTTGGACAGGAACTGTCTGCATACGCCCAACAACGCCCAGGTGCGAGGATCGATCGAAAAATTGTGTCCATCGTGCAAACTACCATCGCGTCCCTTTGCGATACCGGAGAGATGAAGTTCAACAACGTATTTCCACGGAACAGCACCTAAGGTCACCAACGGATTGAGGCCCACGTTCGTTGATTCTACTATGGCATGTGCAACGTCAAAAATAATCTTTGCTCCTGTTTCTTCGCATATTCGATTAACGTGGTCCCACGTAGTCAGTATGTCGCTCGATTTCTCTGTGTAGAGGCTAGCATTCTCAATCCATACTTCAGTGCCACATGCGGTCTTAAGCTCGGTTATAAACCGGTTGGCCAGTCGTAGATTAGAAGGGGAGGGTTGATATGGTTCGCTGAAACCCAATAAGCCCAAGCCGGAAAATCTTGATCCGGTCAGATGCAATCCTATCGAGCATAGATCGTATTTCTTGCGATGCTTGATAAAGAGTGGCGTTAGATATTCTATAAATTTATCTTGGTTGTCTTCGCACTCTGTGATTGGCGTTCTCGCGAGATGCAATGAGGCCGGGAATGGAAGGGGAATTCCGCGCTCACTTAGAAAAATAATTTCCGATATTCCGAGTTCGACAAACGTGGTCAGTGGACACATCGGAAGTATGTCGCCTTCTGGATCCGCCTGAAAGAAGGCGTAGTTAAATCCGGCTCCAATCATATTGGCCTCCTTGGAGATGCGCCGTTGAGGCGGCGCAAAATTAATTGCACCGCGTCGACCGGTTCCGCTTATGCGTTATAGCTTCCGCATGTCTTGAATGCGTGCGTAACGCTGACTTCGTCCAGTACGATTACTTGATGCATTTCAGTTCTCCTTGGTAAGTGAGTGCCATCGATTGAGGGCAAACATATTGTTATTGCGAGCAATTGACCCCGCAACAGAATTCTTAGAAGATGACATATCTTGACGGGCGAGACGTAGATGGCAGGGCTTTAAATTAATTCATTTCGCTTCGGCTCGTAATAGCCGTATTGGTGCCTTATAGTCGTCGTGCGTATGCGCTATATATCAAGGCAGGTATCAGCCGGGCGGAACGGGGGCTGCCGTTGGACATCGTCTCGAGCTCGCGCAGCAGCTGCCGTTTGGTGCGCACCCCGAATGGGTACAGGTAGTCGACGGATAGCAGGCTTGAACGGCGCCACCGGATCGAGCGCCGCTCTGCCGTTCGAGCCGCTGCATGTAAGCCCGAGCGCACTGCACCAGTAGGCGCCGAATGTTTTTGTCGCCCCGCTGATCCCCAGCAGGTTGGCCTTGCCGCCCGTGCTGTACTGGCGAGGCACGAGTCCGATCGATGCCGCGAAGTCCCGGCTGCATTCATACTGCTTGCCATCGCCCATCTCGGCGGCCAGCACGCTCGCCGTTATCGGGCCGACACCGGGAATCGTCAGCAGACGCTGGCCGAGTTCATTGTCGGCCAGTTGCCGGGTCATCTCTTTGTCGATCTCGCGGATCTGTTCGCTCAGGTACTTGAAGTGAGCATGGAGGCGTTCGAGGATGGCGCCCAGACGCGGTGGCAGTGGATGCTCGGCGAGCACGGTCGGTAGGCGCGTGATAACGGCGTTGCCGATCGGCCAGGCTGATGCCGAATTCGAGCAGAAAACCGTGCATCTGGTTGACGGCTTTCACCCGATCACGCACCAGTGAATCGCGTACCCTATGCAGGGCCGACAACGTTTGCTGCGATTCCGTCTTTGGCGTCACGAATCGCATGGCGGGGCGAGATGCCGCCTCGCAGATCGCCTCGGCGTCCACGAAGTCGTTCTTGTTGCTCTTGACGAAGGGCCGTACGAACTGCGGCGAGATCAGCTTAACCTGGTGGCCGAAGCTAGCGAGCTTGCGAGCCATGTGGTGCGCCCCGGCGCAAGCTTCCATGACCACCGTGCAGGCGTGAAACGTGGCGAAGAACTCGATCAACTGCTTGCGGCTCACCTTCTTGCGAAACACGCCTTTGCCGTGCCGGTCCTGGCCGTGAAGGTGAAACGAATGCTTGCCCAGATCGATCCCAACCAGTGTCACGTCTTGCATGATGGCCTCTCCAGAAAGAAAAACACCCTACAGCGTAACCCGCGTGTAGGGTGGGGGTGACCATCTCATTAGCCCTGGCTAAGCCAGGGCTCTGTCAACAGTCTGGCGCGACGAGTCACTTCGTCGCGTTGGATCAGACAAATAAAGGCGTTACGCTATCTCACAGCTCAATGCGCCGCTGCCGTCCGCGTATTCTTCGGCTTAGCCGAGTGCTTGATTTCCTCGAGCTTGATCTCGACGTGGCGCGAGAAGACGTATTCGGCCGGACGTTGCTTGTCGAGCGGAATATCCTTCGTGAACGCGCCTTCGATCTTCGGGCCGCGCAGGCTCACACCCAGCGCTTTCAACGGATGAGCGACGGTATCCATCACGGCCGTCGCTTCGAAGCCGCTATGCACCATGCAGTCGGCGCATTTTTCATAGTTGCCGGTGCCGTATGCATCCCAATCGGTTTCTTCCATCAACTCCTTGAAGCTCTTCGCGTAACCTTCGCCGACCAGGTAGCACGGACGTTGCCAGTCGAACACCGTGCGCGCCGGGTTGCCCCACGGCGTGCAGTGCTACGTTTGGTTGCCCGCGAGGAAGTCGAGGAACAGCGCCGACTGGCTGAAC
>CAYRLJ010000073.1:0-23322 GCA_964425025.1 uncultured Burkholderia sp.
GCAGAGAAGCGAAATTATGCAGAACCTTTCGCATCGCGTCAACAGTTTTTTTAGCTTCGCTTGAACTTCGCTGCGCTATCGAACCGCTGCCGCAAGCCCCGTGCAAACCCACGCCGCACAAGGCTTTCGCTTCTCTTCGCTCAGTCAGTGACTGCGCGAAAGAGGCTGGATTCTAGGCGTCTTCCGCGAGCCGTGCAAGTGGAAATTTCAGACGACCTTTCTTGCCCACTACAGCCGTAATGCGGCAACGCGGCGACACGTGCGCAGGCCTTGACGACACCCAGCGCTTGCGAGTCCCATACGGGCTCCGCGCGCATCGTTACAAGCGACGCAACCGGATAGCCCCTTGCACGCCTATCGGTCCACGACAACGTCCAACGATCCAATGAATCAGCAGCCGAACTACCCGCTCATCCTCGAGCAGATCTATCGCGACATCGAACCGTGGCGAACGAAGGGCCGCGTCGCCAATTACATACCCGAACTCGCCAACGTCCCCGCTGAGCGCTTCGGCATGGCCGTCGTCACCCTGAGCGGCGATGTGTTTACCGTCGGCGATGCGGGAGAGCGCTTTTCTATACAAAGCATCTCGAAGTTGTTCGCCTGCACCCTCGCCTTCCAATTGCTCGGAGACGCCCTGTGGACGCGCGTCGGACGTGAACCCTCGGGCACCGCATTCAACTCGCTCGTCCAGCTCGAGGCCGAACGCGGCCTGCCGCGTAACCCGTTCATCAACGCGGGCGCGCTCGTCGTAACGGACGTGTTGTGCCGTCGCTTCGTGCGCGCTGAAACAGCGCTCGTGCAATTCATGCGGCGCCTGTCCGGCGCGTCCGATATTGACTACAACTCGCGCGTCGCGCAGTCGGAGCTGCAACACGCCGACCGCAACCGCGCGATGGCGCATTTCATCGCGAGCTTCGGCAATCTGGAGATGCCGCCGGAGGCCGTCGTCGACGCCTATTGCCGTCAGTGCGCCATCGAGATGAATTGCATCGAACTCGCGCGCGCCGCTTTGTTCCTCGCCAACGGCGGCATCTCACCCGCCACGCACGACCGCGTTCTTGATTCAAGTTCGGCCAAGCGCTTGTCGGCACTCATGCTGACTTGCGGCACCTACGATGCTGCGGGCGACTTCGTCTATCGGGTCGGGCTGCCGGCCAAGAGTGGCGTAGGGGGCGGCGTCGTCGCCGTTCTGCCAGGGGAAATGGCCGTATGCGTATGGTCGCCGGGGCTCGACGCGAACGGTAACTCGCTCGCCGGCACACTGGCTCTGGAATGGTTGACGACCTATTCCGAGCGATCGATCTTTTGATGCGCCGAGGTCACGCGCCGCTGATAGGTCTCGCGCTCAATGAGGAACAGCGTTTCTTCAGGCGTGGCAACGGAAGCGCCCGGTAGGTCTCGCAAGGCGCCAAGGACAACTTCGCGATTGCGCAGGCTGCCCAGCGCGATCTCGCTCTAAATGCACGCATATAACAGGCACGAATCATCGCATCGAATGATGCCAAAATCAGTGCGTGCCATCACGCTTCGCGCGATGCGCCGAAGCCCCCCTTACCCCATCGTTGCAACGACGACACCCCAGCCGAGCAGCGCAGCCCCCTGTGCAAAGGCAAGCCATCGCGCCTGCGGCACCATCTTTTCGAGCATCACGTAGATCGAAAGAGCCGCGATCCAAAGCACATTCATGACGCCAAACACGAAGAGCAGCGCCATGAGTGCCCAGCAACAGCCGACGCAATAGGCACCATGGCGCAATCCCATGATCCAGGCCCCCACGTTGCCCTCACGCCATTCGGTTAGAAGAAAACCGAGTGGCGAACCACACTTGCTCAGGCACTTGCGCTTTAAAGGTGTGAGCTGAAAGACGCCAGCAATGACCAAGCAGCCACCCGCAAGCCGCGGGGTTGCGCTAACCATCATCGGTGAAACGAGACGAAGCTCCAGCAAGCCCCACTGCGCTAGCGTCGCCAATAGGCTGAAGGCGGACCATACGGCGAGGTAGCCCAGAACAAATACGCTCGTGCGCGCATACGGCAGTCGTTGCGCACACCGCTGGCGGCTCAAGAACGCAAAACCTAGGATCATCGGTAGGATCGACGGAAGCATCATAGCTGCCATCATGGTGGCCCACATCGCCAATACCAGCAGCAGATCGACGGTGCCCCAATCCGTCATGCGCGGCATGATAGCCATAGCCGCTCCCGCCTCCATGTGCCCCATGCCCCGACTCATAGAGAGCACGTACATCCATGCGAGGGTCGCGACGGCCGCAAGTCCTGACAGCACAACGATGCGGTCCCGCACCGGCAGCCGGCGCGTCACGAAACGACCCGAAATACTTCGGTCAGCCATGGTAGGCGAACGGCGAATAAAAACCGTTGCGCTCCGAGATTTCTCTAGAGAAACCGTGGTCGCTGAAGCGAAAGCGCGTCGATTTCCCGACCACCGCTGCGAATCCTGGAACAGGCGTAAACGGGTGATTACTGAGGGTGACGTCGCCGCCGTCCTGACCCGACAACGCTTCAATTTCCACGTCCGCGACATCGGGTATGTGCAGGCTGCGACGTTTCCCGTCGAGCTGGTAGTCGATTGCGGCCGGCTTGACGCCCATCACTTCGCCAATCATCGGGCCCAACGCGGAAAGCGGGCCACCGGCCTGACCGGAAAAGATTTGACTCAACGCCTCTTGCTGCTTCGGTGTCCCACGTTCGTCGAGGTAGAGCGCCACCTTCCATTTGTTTTGCAGCATGTGACCGGGCGAATACGCAAAGAGCGCGATGTTGAGTCCATCCAGTGTCACCCCGGCGAAGTCGCCCTGATCGATGTGCCAACCGATCAGCGCTGCGCAGTCTTGTTCCGACGGCGGACTGAGACACACGCAACTGCAAGGCGCATAGCAATTACAGCTTTCGAAATACGTACCGGCAACGTTCCAGTTCTCGGCCATGGCATCGACCTCCCTTGTTCAAACGCGGGCAGAATGGGCGCCTTGCGCTTTGGTGTCGGTCATGCAGAGGTGCGCCGGCAGTGGCGAGCCGGGGCGCCGAATCGGACGAGCGATTCAACTCCAGTCTAGGTCGAAATCACCCGCGAGACGCGGGCCACATGCCTCAATTTCGCGCCGAAATCGGCAAACCAGTGACGTCTCATGTCAGAGAGCCCTTGCGCTCCGATCCGAAGCGAATATATGATCCATATATGTTCCATATACGGAGAGACGCGTGGGCATTGTAAACATCGACGACGACTTGCACGATCAAATACGAAAGGCGAGCGCGGTGTCGTGCCGTTCGATCAACGCGCAAGCAGCGTTCTGGATCAAGGTCGGCATGTTGTGCGAAATGAATCCAACGATGAGCTTCAATGAGATCGTTGCCCGAGAACTGCGAGCCGCCGGCGTTGTAGGGCAAGGCGTCAAGGTAGCTTCGACGTGACCAAGCAGCCGGAAGAAATCGCATTGCTGGCGCAGTCCGGCAAGTTGCTGGCCGATGTGTTTGGCTATCTAGATCAATTGAGTTTGATCGGCATGTCAACGATGCAGGTCAACGATCTGGTCGATCGCCTCATCGTCAATGAACTCAACGCACGCCCGGCAAGCAAAGGGCAGTACGGGTATGCCTATGCGCTCAACGCTTCCCGCAACAACGTGGTTTGCCATGGTGTTCCGTCTTCGACAGACATTTTGCGAAGCGGCGACATCGTTAATTTCGACATCACGTTGGAAAAAAATGGCTATATCGCTGATTCCAGCAAAACCTATCTTGTCGGCGAGGTGGCGCCGCTGGCTAGACGGCTGGTGCAAGTGACCTACGAAGCGATGTGGAAGGGGATCAGGGCCGTTCGTCCCGGCGCCCGACTCGGCGATGTGGGCTACGCCATTGAGCGGCACGCTCGGAGAAACGGGTATTCGGTCGTCAAGGAATATTGCGGGCACGGTATCGGGCGAGAAATGCACGAAGAGCCTCAGGTGCTGCATTGGGGAAAGCCGAAAACGGGTTTGATGTTGCGGGAAGGCATGGTGTTCACCATCGAACCGATGATTAACCAGGGGCGGTCTGCCGTTTGGACCGAGGGGGACGGCTGGACTGTCGTTACCCGCGACGGACAACTGTCGGCCCAATTCGAGCATACGGTAGCCGTGACCCGAAACGGCGTACGGGTCTTAACGTTGCGCCCCGAGGAAGGGACGCTCAACTGAGAGGGCGATGCTCGGCAGGGTTCGTCGATCGACGATCCATCGTTCCTTCCGCCGGGCAGTCAACCCCCGGTCATCGGGTTCGCGTTTGCAGCAGGTCGCGCGCGGTGCTTAGCATGCCGTCGGCGATCCTACCGGAGTCGATTTTGTAGCTGCCGTCACGCAGCGCGGCTTTGATCGACTCGACCTGTGCGGTATCGATATCGGAACCGGTCGACGAGCGCAGGGCGGACGTCGACGACAGCGTCACCGTCGAGCTTTGCGCACCGGCGGCGCCCACTGGCTGTACGGTGCCGACGGTTTCCTTCGCGTCACTATTGTTCGTTGCGCGTTGCGCACCCGCGAGAACTGCGAGCGTGCTGTTGCTGGGTTTGTTGCTGGGTTCGATCTTCATCAGTACATTCCCTCCATGTTGAATTCTTTAACGGTCGAGAATTTGAAATCTTCACCATGCGTCGGGAAGCGCAAACGTTTTCGAACATCACGGAAGCCCGCGAACCCTTTCCGCGCGGGCGTGTGCGCCGATTGCAACAAATTGAAACAAAGTGTGAGAAATGAGAAAGGCCGGTAGTCGCACGTCATTACGCGCGTCGCCGCGCGGCATCTCCCACCGCCAAAAAGGCCAGGCGCGCGCAGCTTAATCGACGGGTTTCCACGGCCAGCCTGACTTGGTCGAAGACGGTTTCGATTCGCTACCCTTCAAGTCGTCAGGATCGCTCGCCCGCGACGGGGTGTCATTCGCCTCATCGAGCTCGAGGCCAAACCAAGCAACCTTTTGTCTGACGTACGCGGCATAGGATTGCCACCCTTGCGGATCGCCCTCGAAGAGCGCTCGCCGCACCGTCAAGGCTAGCTCGATGCGATCGAGCTCGGCCGCTAACAGCGCCCTTGGCCAACACGCGTAAGCACTTGCTGCCCGCATGAGAAAATCCCTTGCGAGTAGGTGAGGCGACATCTGCTCAAGAAAGGGTAATGTCTGCAACGAAGGCTCGCGCAACGCAAGCTGCGCAACCGGCAAATAAGCTTGAGCCGTGCCGGCCACGTGGCGCATTGCCTCCAGTACATCTCCAAGATGCAGCAAAAGTTCGCGTCGGTCGAATCGGTCGTCCACAATACGGCCCAGATGATGTTCCCCGACGGCAGCGCGCTGCCGCGCAGTAGGGGAAACGTTATGGAAAGGTAAATATATAGGTGGGCGCTCGAACCGCCCATCGCCCGCCTACACAGGAAGTTTACCGACTCACCGCGGCAGCAATGATTGCGCCACCCTTTTCCATTACGCCGCTTCGTCATCGGCCCGGATGCGCACAACCTCGAAGCGGTTTGCAGCGCCCCAGAGGCCTAACTGCGCCCGGGATCGCGCACGAAGCAGTCCCCGACGAAAGCCGAGCTTCAATCAGCTTCAATCATTTAGCGGATAGGCGCGAATCGTCCTAATCTTTTAGTGTCAGGGCGGCTTTCCCGCTGGTGGCGACGCTCGCATGCGTCGGCTAAAGACGATGAAGATCCATCCGTTGCCGGGTATCGCGTGGGCTCGCCGCACGCGCGCGCCCCCTCCGTTGCTCGCATGGCTTTTCCGTTGTGCTGCGGTGCTCGTCGCGCTTGGAGCGTGCACGTCGTCCGGCGCCGGCACACTACAGGCGGGCGAGGTCGTCGTCATTCCAGTCGTCGGCGCGATCGGTCCGGCAAGCGCGGATTTCATCACGCGCTCCCTCGCACGCGCCGCGAAGGAACAGGCCCAATTGGCCGTCATCGAACTGGATACCCCCGGCGGGCTCGATACCTCGATGCGGCAAATCATCAAGGCCATCGTCGCCTCACCGTTGCCTGTTGCCGCGTTCATTGCTCCGGGTGGCGCGCGCGCGGCGAGCGCCGGTACCTACATCGTGTACGCCTGCCACATCGCGGCGATGGCCCCCGGCACGAATCTGGGCGCGGCCACGCCAATCCAACTCGGCGCGCCCGGCATGCCGTCGCAGGAGCCGAAACCGCCGAGCGATCATGACAAGCGCACTGCACCGGGGCCAGCAACCGATACGCAATCGACCGAAACGCGCAAACAAATCGGCGACGCGGCCGCCTACATTCGCGGCCTGGCTCAGTTGCGCGGGCGCAACGTCGCTTGGGGCGAGCGCGCCGTGCGCGAAGCCGTCAGCCTGTCCGCCAAGGAAGCGCTCGCCCAGCACGTCGTCGATTTGACGGCGCGCGATTTGCCCGATCTACTGACCCAACTCGACGGCCGAACCATCGATACGGCGAGCGGCGCACATAAGTTGGCGACGGCGCACGCCCGAATAGCGACGCTCGAGCCCGACTGGCGCAGTCACGTATTGGCCGTCGTGACGGATCCGAATGTCGCGCTGATTTTGTTGACCATCGGCATGTACGGCCTCTTCTTCGAGTTCGCCAACCCCGGCTTCCTCCTGCCAGGGGTCGCCGGCGCGATTTGCCTGTTGATCGGCCTTTTTGCCCTGCAACTGCTGCCGATCAGCTACACGGGCTTAGCGCTGATCTTTCTCGGCATTGCCTTTCTCATCGCGGAGGCCTTCTTGCCGACGTTCGGCACGCTCGGCTTCGGCGGGATCATTGCGTTCGCTGCCGGCGCGCTGATGTTGATCGATACCGATCAGCCCGGGTACGGAGTCCCACTGCCGATGATTGCAGCGATTTCCGCGGCGGGCGCCCTCTTCGTCTTCTTCGTCTCGGGTTTCGCCTATCGCGCGCGGCGGCGGCCTGTCGTCACGGGCGGCGAGGCACTCGTGGGGAGCATCGGCGAGATCATCGATGGCGCGCTCGCCCCCTCCGACGACGGAGCACAAGGCGCCAGCATCGGCTGGGCGCGCGTGCACGGCGAGCGCTGGCGCGTGTGCGCCGCACAAGCGCTCGCGGCCGGCGCGCGCGTGCGCGTCACGGGCCGCCATGGACTCACGCTCGATGTCGTTCAGGCCGAAGAATCACAACAACGAGGAGTATCGTCATGATCGGTTTCACTTTCGGCTTCGGCACGATCCTGTTCCTGATCGTCATCATCATCGTCGCTTCATCGATCCGCGTCTTTCGCGAATACGAACGCGGCGTCGTCTTCCTGCTCGGTCGCTTTTGGAAGGTGAAAGGGCCCGGCCTCGTGCTGATCATGCCGATCGTGCAGCAAGTGGTGCGCATCGATCTGCGCACGATCGTCTTCGATGTGCCGCCGCAAGATGTCATCACGCGCGACAACGTTTCCGTCAAAGTCAATGCCGTGGTGTACTTTCGTGTGGTCGATCCGGAAAAGGCCGTCATTCAAGTCGCCCGGTACTTGGAGGCGACGAGCCAGCTTTCCCAAACCACGCTGCGCGCCGTGCTCGGGAAGCACGAGCTCGACGCCCTGCTCGCCGAGCGCGAGCAATTGAACGCCGACATTCAAAAGACGCTCGATTCCCAAACCGACGCGTGGGGCATCAAGGTATCGAACGTCGAGATCAAGCATGTCGACATCAACGAATCGATGATCCGCGCTATTGCCCGGCAAGCCGAAGCCGAGCGCGAGCGGCGCGCGAAGGTCATCCATGCCGACGGCGAACTGCAAGCCTCGCAAAAGCTGCTGCAGGCCGCTCAAACGTTGGCGCTGGAGCCCCAGGCGATGCAATTGCGGTACCTGCAAACGTTGACGACGATTGCCGCCGACAAGAATTCCACCATCGTGTTCCCGCTGCCGATCGACCTCCTCAACACCTTGCTGGGTCGCCGTTGAACGGCCGCCCACCGCGCCCGCTCCAGCGGCACGCGCCGTGCGCGATGCGCTGGCGCGGGCGTTGGGTCGCTATTAAACTGTGCGGCTGATTTGAGGAAGGCCCGCGCGCGCCTGGCCGCAGCCGCATTCGATAGGAGACGCTACCCCATGGAACAAACCAAGACCCTTCCGTTCTTGGCATCGGTCACACGCTATTTCGGCATCGAGGAAGCCGGCACCAATCTGCGTACGGAGATATTGGCGGGCGTCACGACCTTTCTGACGATGGCTTATATCATCTTCGTCAATCCGGCGATTCTCGGCGATGCGGGGATGCCGAAAGCAGCCGTTTTCGTCGCCACCTGCTTGGTGGCCGCAATCGCGACGCTGATCATGGGTCTTTACGCCAACTACCCGATCGCCTGCGCGCCCGGGATGGGGCTCAACGCCTACTTCGCCTACACCGTCGTCAAGGGAATGGGGTTCACCTGGGAGGCCGCGCTCGGCGCCGTCTTCATTTCAGGGTGCTTGTTCTTGGTCGTCACGCTCATCGGTGTGCGCGAGATGATTGTCAACGGGATACCGCGTTCGATTCGCTCCGCCATCACCGCGGGCATTGGGCTCTTTCTCGCGATCATTTCGCTGAAGACGGCCGGCGTCGTCGTGGGCAACCCTGCCACGTTCGTCGCACTCGGCGATTTGCGCAAGCCTGACGTCGCGCTCGCGACGATCGGCTTCTTCGCTATCGTCACGCTCGACTTCCTTCGCGTGCGCGGCGCGATCTTGATCGGTATTCTCGGCGTCACCGTCCTGTCGTTCTTCTTCGGCGGAAATGAATTCCACGGCGTAGTCTCGGCACCGCCTTCGATCATGCCTACGCTGTTTCACCTCGACATCCGGGCCGCACTTTCAACGGGTATTCTCAACGTCGTCCTCGTGTTCTTCCTCGTCGAGCTGTTCGATGCTACCGGTACGCTGATGGGCGTGGCCAATCGCGCGGGGCTGCTCGTCGAAGGAAAAATGCACCGTTTGAACAAGGCGCTGCTCGCCGACAGCACGGCCATCGTCGCAGGCTCGCTGCTTGGCACATCGTCGACGACGGCCTATATCGAAAGCGCGTCGGGGGTGCAGGCGGGGGGCCGCACCGGTGTCACGGCCATTACCGTCGCCGTGCTTTTCCTTGCGAGCCTGTTCATTGCGCCGTTGGCGGGCGTCGTCCCCGCTTATGCCACCGCGCCCGCGCTGCTCTATGTGTCGTGCCTGATGCTGCGCGAGATGGCCGATCTGCCCTGGGACGATGCGACCGAAGTCGTGCCGGCCGTGTTGACCGCGCTGTTGATGCCGTTCACGTATTCGATCGCCAACGGCGTCGCGTTCGGCTTCATCACGTATGCGGGCCTGAAGCTTTTCACCGGACGCGCGCGGCAAGTCAAGGCGATCGTCTGGATCATCGCCGCCGTTTTCCTGTTCCGGTTCTTCTATTTAGGTGGGAGTTGAGGCATCGCGCCGTCTGCGACGACGCGCACTCGACGCGCGCTCACGACGCCGCCGCAGTCACGCAGCGGCGCTTTTTATGCGCCGGCCAATCCTCGCACGAACGCCTCACACGCCAGCGTTCGCCTCGTAGAATCGAACGTAGCCGCTGCGCAACGTGACGCATTGGCAGCTCGTTTCCGCGAGCAGCCTGCGCGTCGCCGCTTCGATTCGCGTTCGATGCGCACCGAATGCACCGACCATGTCTTCAAGCCTCGAGGAAGCGGCGCCGTAGTGATCCTCGAGCGCTTCCGCCGTGATGCTGCACCAGATTAGCTCGCCGTTGACGAGCGCGGGAAATGCCACTTTCAGCTCGCGCCCCGAGTACTCGGGCGCTTCATTGGGAAAACTGATCTGCATAGGATTCGCCTTTGCCGTGACGAAAGCACGCCGATGACCGCGCCAAGTGGGAGTGCTTCCTTCTTACTGGAAGCGCGGGCTGACCGGCGAGGACAATCCGTCCGTCCACGCCGATTCCATACACTTTAGGCTTTTTACGCCAACGAGCAAGTTTTCCATGCATTGAAGGGTTCGAACAATTCAATATAGACGAAGACGCATCGATTGCGGATAAAATGCATCCGATCATGACTTCGCCGCCCGCGCCCGCTACCGTTCGCGTCGAACCGCACGGATACTCGTTCGAATCGCCCGCGTCGCTCACGCTGCTCGAGGCCGCCACGGCCGCGCGGGTGAGGCTTCCCCGATCGTGCCGCAACGGAACATGCCGTACGTGCCTGTGCAAGCTTATTTCCGGACGGGTGAGTTACCGCATCGAGTGGCCCGGCGTCACCCGTGAAGAAAAAGCAGAAGGCTGGATTTTGCCTTGTGTCGCGAAGGCCGAGACCGATCTCGTCATCGAGGCGCCGGGCGCGGAGCCCATGCCACCCGCGCCGGCGCACCCATAACGATCGACTACATTTCGACAACGTCCAGCAATATCTTTTTTCCGCCCTTGTACGAGAAGATCGAAATCGCCCCGTGACGGAGGTCACCCTTGTCGGTAAAGGTCGTTTCACCGATTACGCCCTTGTAGTCGGTCGTTGGCATGGCCGCCAGGATCTTCGCTGGGTCTGTCGAATAGGCCCGCTTCATTGCATCGACGATGATATACACCGCGTCGTAGGAAAATGGCGCGTAGACCTGTAACGGCTGGTGAAAGTGCGCTTCGTATTTCCGCGCGAACTGCGCCCCGCCGGGCATTTTCTCGAGCGCCATGCCGGCCTCCGAACAAACGATGTTGTCGGCGGCTTGACCGGCAAGCTTCGCGACGTCGGTCGAACATACTCCGTCGCCGCCCAGCACCTTGGCTCGCACGCCCAGCTGCCGGGCTTGCTTCGCGAACGGTCCCCCCGTTGCATCCATGCCGCCATACATGATCGCGTCAGGGCTTTCGCCTTTGATCTTCGTGGCGATTGCCCGAAAATCGACCGCCTTATCGTTCGTCGCATCCCGCGACAGTACTTTGATACCGTTAGCCTTCGCGGCCTTTTCGAACTCGTCGGCAAGACCCTGTCCGTACGCCGTCGCATCGTCGACGATCGCCACGCTCTTGACCCCGAGGCTTTTCGCCGCGTAACGCGCTAACGCCGGCCCTTGTTGCGCGTCGGTCGCGACGACGCGATAGGCCGTATTGAACCCTTGCTGCGTATATGACGGGTTCGTTGCCGCCTGCGAGATCTCGACGATGCCCCCGTCCCTGTAAACCCTCGACGCGGGAATCGATGTGCCGGAGTTCAAGTGGCCGACCACTCCGACCACTTTATCGTCGACCAACTTTTGTGCGACCTGGGTAGCTGTCCGGGGATCGCCGGCGTCATCCTGCGGATCGAGTTGCAGCTTCAGACGCTTTCCACCTATGACAAGACCCTTAGCGTTGATTTCCTCAATAGCGAGTTGTGCGCCGTTCTCACTATCCTTACCCAGATGCGCGATTGCACCGGTGAGCGGCGCCACGTGGCCGATCCGCACGATTTCGTCGGCGTGAGCCGTGAAAGAAACGGCCAAGATCGCCGCCAAGACCATGTAGTACCCGGTGTTTCGTCTCATCTTCATTTCTCGTCTCCGTTTATGAAGCGCATCTATGCGCCGCTTTTGCCTGCTTTCTTCCTCAATGCCGGAGAAGAACCGGCGCCGCGCCGACGGACTGCGTGTGTTCGCTATGCAGGTTACCGACCGCCATGCCGTAGAGATCTTTTGGATCGCGCGGGGCCGGAATCAGATCCAGTTCGATGCCGACGTTCCGCTCGCGCGAGACCGCATACAGATAGCGCAGCGCGGAAAAATCTTCGAGTGCGAAGCCGACAGAGTCGAACACTGTCACCTGCTCGGGCGACTCCCTGCCCTTCTTTTCTCCTGAAACGATCCGATGGAATTCCGTGACAGGAAACTCAGAGGGCAATTGCTGAATGTCGCCCTCGATACGCGTTTGAGGCTCGTACTCCACGACGACGTGCGCACGCCGCAGGACATCCGGGTGCAGCTCGGTCTTGCCCGGGCAGTCGCCCCCAACGGCATTGACATGCATGCCGGCTTCGATCATGTCGGGCGTCAAGATCGTGGCGTTCGCCTTATCTGCCGTCACGGTCGTTACGATGTCCGCGCCGCGCACGGCGTCCTCCGTGCTATCGCAGTGAACGACGCGCAACCGCTTGAAGGGCGCGAGATTGCGAACGAGTTTTTCCGTCGCGGCTTCGTCGACATCGAATAGGCGAATCTCGTTGATGCCCAGCACTTCATGAAACGCAATCGCTTGGAATTCGCTTTGCGCGCCGTTGCCGATCAATGCCATCGATCGCGCGTCCTTGCGTGCGAGAAACCGGGCAAAGAGCACGGACGTCGCCGCAGTGCGAACCGCTGTCGTCAACGTCATTTCGCTGAGCAGCAGCGGGTAGCCGGTGTCCACATCGGCCAGCACGCCAAACGCCATCACGGTCAGCAAATCGGCTTTGGTATTCTTGGGGTGTCCATTGACGTATTTGAAGGCGTAGTGCTTTGCGTCGGATGTCGGCATCAGTTCGATCACACCATCCGGCGAATGGCTCGCTACGCGGGCCGTCTTGTCGAACGTATGCCACCGCCGATAATCCTGCTCGATATAGCTCGCCATCGAGTTCAAGACACGCGTGATGCCTACTTCTTGGATCAACCTCGAAACGTCGTTTACATCGATATATCGCGTCATATTCAGTACTCCTATATTTTTCAAGCTCCGCAGAGCGGAAATTGAAGGTCACGCGCGTCAGGCTCTGCCTTCGAATCCCAGCAGAACGTTGACCGCGTTCACACCGATCTCGTCGACCATGTAGCCGCCCTCCATCACGAAAAGCGTCGGTACACCGAGCCGTCCGATCGTTTCCCCTACCCGCAAGTAATCGGAAGTGCGCAAGCGAAAGTGACTGATCGGATCGCCTTCGAATGTGTCGACGCCGAGCGAAACGATCAGCGCATCGGGCTCGTGTCGCGTAATCGCCGCACCCGCATGAAGCAATGCGGCCTCGAATTGGCTCATGGCCGAACCCTTCGGCAGAGGCAAGTTCAGATTGAATCCCTCGCCTGGCCCCACGCCGCGCTCGTCGGCGTGCCCCGAAAAGTAGGGGAACGAAACGGTTGGATCGCCGTGTATCGATACGAACAGCACGTCGGAACGGTCATAGAAGATGTCCTGCGTGCCGTTCCCGTGATGAAAATCGACGTCGAGCACGGCTACGCGCTTCGCGCCCTGCTCCATGCAGCGTTGAGCGGCGATGGCCGCGTTGTTCAAGTAGCAATAGCCACCCATGTACTCGCGGCCAGCGTGATGTCCCGGCGGGCGGCACAACGCGAATGCGGCGCTGACGCCGTCCGCCAACCGGTCGATGCCCGTCAGCGCCGAGTTGGCACTCGAGCAAACGGCGTCCCATGTTCCGGCATTGATGGGTGAACCTGCGTCCATCGAAAAGAAGCCGAGCTTGCCGTCGATGAATCCCGGCGGTTCGGTACTCGGCAATCCACGCACAGGCCATACGAGCGGCAGAGCCTGGCAGTTCCGCCCCGTTGCCGCCCATTCGCTCCAAGCCCCGGCAAGAAAATCGAGATACCGCTCGCTGTGCGCGCCGATATAGTTCGATCGGTCATAAGACTTCGGGCTGATGATGTCGCCCAGTCCAGCGGAGATCACCCGCGCGAGCACGGTTTCCGCGCGAGCCGGCTTTTCGAACGATTCTGACACTATGCCGTCTTTGAGCTCGACGCCGTGATGAAGACGATGATCGCTGCTGTAGATGGTGAGCATGGTTAAATATCGCGTTGAAGACAGCCAACAGTCTACGGATGGACGCCTGCAAAGATTTTGCTTTCGATTTCAGCTGAGCCTAGACTGGCGGATAGTTTGTCTACGAAAGGTCGAAAGTGAGCACAAAGCGTCCAAAAATTGAAATAGATACGGTGGATCGGTCAATGCTGCGCCTTCTCCAGGACGATGCCTCGCTGTCCAATGCCGCGCTCGGGGAAAAGCTCTCTCTCAGCGTGACGCCCTGTTGGCGACGTCGTAAGCATCTGGAAGACGAAGGCGTGATAACCGGATATCACGCCCACATTGATCGACGCGCCGTCGGGCTGGATCTGCTCGCGTACGTGCAGATTCGAATCAATATTCACTCGGATCAAACCGCCGACGACTTCGAGGCCGTTATCCGCAGTCGGCCCGAGGTCCTGTCTTGTCACAAAGTAACGGGCGATGCCGATTACATCGTGCAGGTGGTCGCAACCGATCTCGACGCTTATGGCGAATTCGTCGAGCGCGTGCTCCGACGGCAAGCCGGTGTCGCGTGGATTCAGTCGAGCTTGGCGCTGCGGGAAGTCAAGCCTCCGTCGCGCATTCCGATTCCAGACGAAAGCTAACGCGCTTTCGATCCCGCTCAACGCAATCGACAGATCTCCTGCCCGCTTTTGAAGCGTGGCACCGCACGTCGGCCGCGTGATTAACCGACGCCAATCTAGGCGCGAAGGTACCGGCGCAACGGCAATAACATACGAAAGTGCATAAACGTGTGCAGATTTGTGCAAATTGGCGTAAGCACACACTGATTATTGCGATTTAGAGAATTGTGTTTCTACGGATATAACGATAGCGAACCTGGGCGGACGCGAATACATTTGCAAGGCTAGAGTCCAGGAGCTGCTATGCGGACCAAAAAGGCACACGCCATCGACATAAGCCGCGTCCAAATCGAAATACTAGAACAATCCGATACCACGCTGATCATCCGCTGGGTCGAGCCCGGCCGCTGCCACTATGGCGAGCAGCGCTGGCGCCGGCGCTCGGCCAATTCTTCGGGTACATGCATCGTTTCTCGCCGCACCATTCGGCGTGGCGATGCCGTATTTCGCCCGGCGGAACGTCCGGCGCCCGCCAATGCAGCCGCGATGATCTCCGTCGATGCATTTCATCAATCAGTCGAGGAATAACTCTAATTAGCCGATGCGGCATGACTACGATTTTCAGTAGTTGCATGCCATCGACTTGCGTGTTCGCTTTAATGTTCATTTCGCATGCATTTTTGCACGCACTCGTCTTCACGCCGTTGTCGCAATTGTCCAGGCCGACGTCGCCTCTTGGCAATAGCGGCTCGTCCGCCCTGCCGATATCAATGCGGTAAGCGCCAGCAGTTTGCGCCTTCCTCGATCGCCGTTTGCCGTCCTTCGACGCGCATCGGCGCCGGCCCGCCGAACGGGCACCCCGCACGCGAGTGTCATTCATGCAGACATCACTCTCGATCCGAGGCGGCCTCGCCGCTACGATTGCCGGCTACACGGCGTTGCTGATTCTCGTCATCGCCGGCGCGATCGCCATGCTGTCGGCCGGCAACGCGGCGCTCGCCGCCATGTATCGCGACGACACGGCGTCCTTGCTCCACCTGAAAACGAGTTCCGAGCGGCTGCTGGTGCTGCGCGGGGGATTGAGCGAAGTCGAACAGTTGATCAGCGCCGGGCAGAGTGCAAAGACACAAATCGCGCACCTACATCAATTGCTCACGCAGAGCAACGACGAGCTGGCTGCCTACCAACACCTTCATGCGCCTGATGCCGTCGAAAAAAAATTGCTCGATACCCTGCTGGACGCTCGGCAAGCGCTTTTGAAGCAAACGCTGCAAAAAGCCCTGTCGCAACTGGACGACGACAATCAAGTCGACTTCCTTTCGACCCAGCGCGAAGCGCCACCCGCGTTGTTCGCCGCCTATCAAGACGCCATCACGGCACTGGAGAATCTGCAGATAGCCCGTCAAATGGCGCGTTTCGACGCGGCCGACTCGCGCTTTCACCGCGCGCTGTGGGCACTCGGCGCCGCTTGCGCGCTCGCGCTTGTCGTCGGCTTGGTGACGCAGCGCGCGCTGGCCCGCTCGATCGTCACGCCCGTCAATTCAGCCGTCGATCATTTCGACCGCATCGCTCGGGGCGATTTGACACACGATGTTTCGGTGACGCGCATGAACGAGATGGGGCATTTGCTGACGCGCCTAAATCAGATGCAAGCCGGCTTGGTGCAAACGGTCAGCCAGGTGCGCACGAGCACAGAATCGATCGTGGGCGATGCGCGCTCGATCGCGCACGGAAACATGGAGCTGTCGGATCGCACCGAGCAGCAAGCCGCATCCCTGCAACAAGCGGCCGCTAGCATCGAGCAACTGACAGCCACCGTGCGTCAAACCACCGACAACGCGCGCAGCGCTCGCACTCACGCGTCGAGCGCGGCAGACATCGCACTCAAAAGCGGCGCAGCGATGGCACGCGTCATCGCGACGATGGACACCATCTCTTCGAGCTCGACGCAGATCGCAGGCATCGTCGGCGTCATCGAAGGCATTGCGTTCCAAACCAACATCCTGGCCCTCAATGCGGCCGTGGAAGCCGCGCGAGCCGGCGAAAACGGTCGTGGATTCGCCGTCGTGGCGGCGGAAGTGCGAAACCTTGCGCAGCGCTCTGCGTCGGCCGCGAAGGAAATCAAAACGCTGATCGGCGATTCGACGCAGCGGGTCGACGGCGGCAGCGCGCTCGTCGGCGAGGCGGGGGCAACGATGAACGAACTCGCGCATGCGGTGGAGCGCGTGCGAACCATCATCGCCGAGATCAGCCTCGCATCGGAGCAGCAATCGATCGGGCTCGAGCAGATCAATGCGGCCGTCGCGCACATGGAGCAGGCGATGCAAAGCAACGCGGCACTCGCCGAAGAGGCGTCGGCCGCGGCGGCGTCGCTCGAAGATCAGAGCCGCCGCCTCGATGAGGCCGTCGCGCGCTTCCGGCTCCCGTGCGCGGCGCGCTGACGCGCGGATACCATCGGCACGGCGGTTTGGTTCTATCGGTCGGCAATCTCGCCTGGTCTACTAGGTTATGCCGCGCAGTGGGTGCATGGTACATCGCGTGAACCACGCGCATTTTCTTGGAGACCAGGGCTATTTCTATGTCGACTCCCGACCGTTCTCACCAATTCGTACTCACGCTCACCTGTCCGAGCGCCGCGGGCCAAGTCGCTGCCGTCGTCGCGCTGCTCGATAAACACGGCGGATACATCGACGAGCTCACCGTTTTCGACGACGACCTCAGCGAGCGCTTTTTCATGCGCTGCGTCTTCCACGGGGCGCGCGCGCACGACGCCGCACTCAGTATCGATCGGCTCAAAGCGGAGTTCACACCGATCGCCGCCGGCTTCGACATGACATGGGCCATTCACGATGCCAATGTGCGGCCCAAGGTACTGCTCATGGTGTCGAAACTCGAGCACTGTCTCGCGGACCTGCTATTTCGCTGGCGCATGGGCGAGCTGAAGATGGATATCGTCGGCATCGCGTCGAACCATACGACACTCGAGCCGATGGCCGTGCAGCACGGCCTACCGTTCCACTATCTTCCGGTCACGCCCGATGCGAAGGCACGTCAGGAAGCGAGGTTGCTCGATTTGTTCGAGACGACCGGTGCCGAATTGATGGTGCTCGCTCGTTACATGCAGATCCTGTCCGAAGAAACGAGCCGTAAGCTCGCCGGGCGCGCGATCAACATCCATCACTCGTTCCTGCCCGGCTTCAAGGGTGCGAAACCCTATCATCAAGCCCACACGCGCGGCGTGAAGCTGATCGGCGCGACGGCGCATTTCGTCACCGATGACTTAGATGAAGGCCCCATCATCGAACAGTCGGTCGAGCGCGTCGATCACTCGCATAGTCCCGAGCGGCTGCTGGCCGTTGGGCGCGACGTCGAATGCATTACGCTCGCGCGGGCCGTCAAAGCGTTTATCGAGCGCCGCGTGTTCATCAACGGCGAGCGCACCGTCGTCCTTCAATAAAAAAGCGGGGCGCAGCGGCCCTTTCGGCCGTGCGCCCCGTATGGGACACGCAATTGTTCAGTATTACTTAGCGTCAGCCGTCCATTCGGACACACGATCGGGATGCGCTGCCACCCACGACTTCGCTTCATCCGCGGGCTTCGTGCCGTTTTGAGCGGCCAGCATCACGCCGTCGATCTCGCCCGGTTTCCACTGGAACTTCTTCAAGAACGCGACCACTTGCGGGGCTTTCTTCTCGAGTTCGGGGTTGATCACGTTGTCGACGTGCTCGGCGCCGCCGAACACCTTCTTCGGATCTTCAAGGAATTTCAGCTTCCACTTAGCGAACATCCAATGCGGGGCCCAGCCAGTCACGACGATCGGCTTGTTCGCATGAACATCGCGCGCCAGTTCGGCCGTCATCGCGCTGCCCGAACTCGGCATCAACTGGTAGCTCAGGTTGTATGCCTTGATCGCTTCGTCGGCCTTCTTCATGACGCCTGCGCCCGCATCGATGCCGACGATCCGGCCGCCGAAGGCATCCTTTTGCCCTTCAAGATCCGAAATCGTCGTCGCCTTCACATCGGTCGGCACAACGAGCCCGATCTTCGCATCGTTGAAATTCGCGCCGAGATCTTCGACCTTCGATTTGTATTGCTCCCAGTACGCACCGTGCGTGGCGGGAAGCCAGGCCGACAGCGTCGCGTCGAGATCGCCGCGTGCCACACCACCCCACATCACGCCGGCTGCCACCGGCACGAGCTTGACCGGATAGCCAAGCTTCGTTTCGATGACTTGCGCCGCGACGTTCGACGTCGCGACACTATCGTCCCAACCTTCGACGTAGCCGATCTTAATCGTCGGCTTGCCGTCTGCAAACGCCGGCACCGCGCTCGTGAGCGCCGCGCCGAGCGCGGCCGTCAGCATCAACTGTTTGAAAAGCTTCATGGTCATGTCTCCTGGTCGTCCATCCGCGGCGCGGTGAATCGGGGTTTAGCTTGCCTAGCCATAAATCGTCTGTGAGTGCGGTTTCCGACATGTCTTTGTCCGCTAACGACGATGGTTTTCCACTATTTCTATTTATCCACGACTAGATCGCTAAGTGGCTTACTGCAGCACAGCAGCACCATGCCTTGATCGATCTCGCGCTGGCGAATGCCCCCGTTATGGCGCATATCGACCTGCCCCGAGACGAGCTTGACCTTACAGGTGCCGCACATGCCCTGCGTACACGACGCCGGCAGCCGCACGCCCGCGCGTTTGGCCGCATCGAGCACATGTTCGCCGGCGCCGCATTCGATGTCGCGACGCATCTTCGCAAACGTCACGGAAAACTTCGTCGCGCCCTCTGCCTCGGCTTCATCGGCCGGCACGTTCGGCACATCCGGCGCCTCGGACGCAGCGGCCTGTTCGGCCGGTGTCAACGCGTCGAACGAGAAGCTTTCCTCGTGATAACGCGCCCGGTCGAAGCCTGCTTCATCGAGCAGATCGCGCACGGCCTTCATATAAGGCGCCGGGCCGCAGGTGAAAATCTCGCGCTCCATGAAATCCGGCGCGATCAGACGCAAAAGCGGCAGCGTGAGAAAGCCGGTGACGCCGGGCCAATTCGTGCGCTGCCCGATACGTTCGCAAACGAACGAGGTTCGGAAATGCTGCTGATTCGCGGCGATGAGATCGAGCTCGCGCGCGAAGATAATATCGTCGGGCGTGCGGGCGCTGTGCACGAAGACGATATCACGATCCTCGCCGAGTTCGTGATGCGATCGGCTCATCGACATCAGCGGCGTAATGCCGGAGCCCGCCGACAAGAACAGGTATTTACCCGCGGCATGGCGCGCGCAGGTGAATTCACCCGCCGGCCCCAGCACGCGAACGGAATCGCCCGCGCGCAGGTTGTCATGCAGCCAGTTCGATACGGCGCCCCCCGGCACACGCTTGACCGTGATCGAAATCGTGTGAGGCCGCGTCGGCGCCGACGAAATCGTGTAACAGCGGTTGATCGTCTCGCCGTCGATTTCCAGTTCGAGCGTAATGAACTGCCCCGGCTCGAAGGAGAACGTGCGTCCTTCGCGCGACATGAAGAAGAAACTCTTCACGTCGTGCGTTTCCTGCCGCACATGGCAGCAAACGAGCGTTTCCTCCGCGTCGCTCGTCCACGTCGCCCCGAGCGCGCCCCAGAATGCGGGGCGCGTGACGCGCCCGTCTTGCGGCTCGAATATTTGCGCGTCTCGCATCATGTCATGCCTCGTTGTTTGACTAGGCGCTTACGTGGTCGCCCACATGCGCGCCCAAGCGGCGAATGTACCAATCGCAGAATTTCTCCACGAGGCCTTCCGTGAACGGCGAATAGGGCCCCGGCTCGTAGGCGCTACTGCCCGTGCCGCGCTGCGAGAATTCGACGAGTGTTCGGTCTTGCGCGTTCGTGGCGTTCCACACGGCGGTGAGGTTCTCGACGTCGTAATCGACGCCCTCCACGGCATCCTTGTGCACGAGCCACTTCGTGCGCACAAGCGTCTTGCCGGCCGAGAGCGGAATCACGGAGAACGTCACGATGTGGTCGCTCATGAAGTGATGCCATGAATTCGGTTGCGTCCAGAACGACAGGCCGCCCAGATCGGCGCGCTTGAATTCGCCAAGCAGCTTTTTCGATGCGACTTTGGCATCGAGCGTCTGCGACTCGCCGACACGATCGAGCGGCAAGCGCTGCGTGCGGAAACCCGTGACGTCGCTCAGGCGCTCCACTTCGACGGACGGCAAGCTCATCGCTTCCCATTGCTTTTCTCGCTCGGCGCACGTGCGCTCGAAAGCGGCCATGCCCTCCGCGTTGGCCGGCGACGGCTGATAACCGAAGCCGTATTCGTAGAGCGAAATCGTCAGCTCAGGATGGTTCGCGACGCAGTGATAGCACTCGCGGTTGTTTTCCATCGTCAGCTTCCAGTTGCCTTCCTCGATGATGTCGACTTGCGCCGCGACCTTGCAGTTCGGCAGATCGTGCGGCAACAGATACGGCTCCATCGCCGCGCGCATCACCGCGAAATCGGCAGGCGGCTCGTCGGCCAAGCAAACGAAGATCAGGCCTCCTAAGCTTTCGACATGGACCGGCTTCAAGCTGTGCTTGCAACGGTCGAACTTCTCGCCCATGTGCTCGGCGAACATCAATTCGCCGCTTAGGTTGTAGGTCCAGCTGTGATAGGGGCAAACGATGTTGCCGACCGTCCCTTTGTCTTCGTTGCACAAGCGTGCGCCGCGATGGCGGCAGACGTTGTGGAACGCGCGCACCGACATGTCGTCGTCGCGCACAACGAGCACCGACTCGCCGGCCAGCTCGACGGTCACGTAATCGCCGGGCTCGGGAATGTCGGGTTCGACGGCCACTTGAATCCAGTGCTTGCGAAAAATCGCTTCCATATCGAGCGCGAAGATTTCTTCGCTGCGATAAAACGGCGCCTCCAGGCTGTAGCCTTCTTTGCGCCGTTCGATGAGCGCGCGAATGTCTGCGGATACGGTCATGTCTGCTCCGGATGCTTGACGTGCTTGACGTGCTTGACGTGTGTTGGGTTCCGGTACGAGCACCTGTCGCGAGAAAATCTCGCCGGTCTCGGCGGGGAAATATTCGCTAATTCAGTAGTCGATGAGGCGATGCTCGCGCAAATATCCGAGCACGGCTTGTGCTTTTTCGACCGAAGTCCCTTCAATTACGACGTTTCCGCCGCGGCTCTCCGTCGTCGTCGCCGTCAGCATTCGGGCGTGCCCCGAGCGCTTTTCCGCAGCGACGAGTTTCACCGGCTTACGCTCGGCCGGCGCGATCTGCCAACCATCGACATTCGAATCGCGCACGGCGGCGGCGCGGTGACGCTCGATGGCGCCGGCTACCGAGCGCGCATAGGCGTAGCGCGGCGTCACAGCGGCCTGCGGATGCACGGCGACGACAGAAGGCAACGCCGCATCGACGCGGCGGCGAAATCCCTTCGGCAAGAATTGCGTCACGGCAAGGCGGCCGCCTTCCACGGCCAATTCCAGGGCCGAATCGATCAGCGCATAGTCGAGCGCATCAGCCAACCGATACGGCAACATGCCCGTGTCGTAGGCCCCCTCGGCACGCGTGCCGGTCAAAACGAGCGGTACGCCGCGCAGACGATCGGCTAGCAGCGCCGCCGCATCGTCGCTATCGCCGCACGCGAGAACGTCGATGCGCGGTGCGCCGAGCGCCAGGTAATCGGTCAGCGCGAGGTTCGACGCATCGCCCGCGTGCAGCACTTCAAGCCGGGCGCCGTGTTGCGTCGCTAACGTGCGGGCGATTTCAAGCGCCGCTGCGTCGTTGCGGCTGTAGCAAGCGGCGCCGCTCACGCGATGGTGCCCGACCGAGACGAGAACGGCGATTCGATCCAGCTTCGTTTCTGCTTTCATGCCGCCAATCCCTCATGAACATGGGCGCTGGCCATCAGCACGCCGGGCGCCTCGCGGCCCTGCTTCGCCTCGCCGACCGCATTCGTCAATGCCGCGATCGTCGCCTTAGCGTCGGAGATCACCGTTAGGTTCGCGCGCTTGACGATCGGCGCGCTCGCATCGAGGTTCACCGCGATCACGTGCCGGCAGTCCTTGATCCCCTGCAAATGCTGAACGGCGCCCGAGATTCCAATCGCGATATAGACACTCGCGTTGACGGTCTTACCGGTTGCGCCGACCTGCTTGTCGCGCGTGAAATAACCGTTATCGACAGCGACCCGACTGGCGCCGATGGCCGCGCCCAAGGCGCGAGCCAACGCCTCGAAAGCGGCGATGTCGGTCACGCCGTTGCCGGCGGAGATGATGAAGTCGGCCTCTTCGAGCGCCACTTGCGCGGCATCGAGCTGAGTCGTGCCGCCATCGCCATATCGGCGCGCATCAGCCGACACTGCCGTGCCCGATCCCGTCGGCGGCGCGACGCGTTCACCGGCGCCGACGAACGGCAACTTGGCCGAGACGACGTCGGGGTCCAACAAAATCACGTTGGGCCACGCACGGGTGGCGAACGAGTGCCCAGCGTCCGCATAGCAACTTACGTGCGCAGCATCGATTTCGACGACGTGCGTGGCGACGTTCACCTGCGCTTTCGCGGCGTAGCGACGCCCCAAGTCGCCGTCTCCCGTTGCGTTGTCGGGCATGAGGATATGGGCCGGCGCATAGGCGGCCACGCAATCTCGCAACGCGGCGAGCGCTCGATCGGGAGCGAACGCCGGCCGGGCCAGCGCCGGCAATTCGATGATCTTGTCGGCACCGAGCGCCGCCGCGTCGTCGGTCAGCTCGCCGAAAACGAGCAAGACGACTTCCGTTTGCGCATCGGCAACGATGGCGGCCGCCGCCACCGCCTGCCTTGCATGTTCATCGAGCGCGCCGCGATCGCTATGGGCCGCGACGAGCAGCGTGCGCATGCCGGCTTCGTAGACGCGCCTGCGCTTCGGCGCATCCGCATGCGCGCCGCGCGTCGACGCGAACGTTGCGGCATTCGTTGCGCCCGCAACTTGTAAGTCGCCGAGCGTGATGCGTCGGAGCCCGGCCGGCGTGACGACGAACGGCCGGCGCGGATCGATTCGTTTGACGTTG
>CAYRLJ010000074.1:0-22885 GCA_964425025.1 uncultured Burkholderia sp.
GAAGATCAGCGGAATGCCGCGCTGGCAGCAGAGCTCGATGAAGTGCGCGCCCTTTACCGCGGATTCGGAGAACAAGATGCCGTTGTTGGCGATGATCCCGACCGGATGCCCCCAAATATGCGCGAAACCCGTCACGAGCGTTGTACCGAAGCGCGCCTTGAATTCGTCGAACTCCGAATCGTCGACGATCCGTGCAATGACTTCGCGCACATCGAACGGCTTGCGCGTATCGACGGGAATCACGCCATAAACGCTTTGCGCATCGTAGCGCGGCGGCTTGACCTCGCGCAGCGCAACCGGCGGCTGCTTCGTGCGGTTCAGCTTGCCGACGATGCCGCGCGCCAACGCGAGCGCGTGCGGATCGTTTTGCGCCAGGTGATCGGCCACGCCCGACAAGCGCGTATGAACATCGCCGCCGCCTAGATCTTCCGCGCTGACTTCCTCGCCCGTCGCGGCCTTCACGAGCGGCGGGCCGCCCAAAAAGATCGTGCCTTGATTCTTGACGATGATCGATTCGTCGCTCATGGCGGGCACATACGCGCCGCCGGCGGTGCACGAGCCCATGACGACGGCAATCTGCGCGATGCCCGCGGCCGACATGTTCGCCTGATTGAAGAAGATACGGCCGAAGTGATCGCGATCGGGGAACACGTCGTCTTGATTCGGCAGGTTGGCGCCGCCCGAATCGACGAGGTAGACGCACGGCAGCCGGTTCTCCGCGGCGATCTCTTGCGCGCGCACGTGCTTCTTGACCGTCATCGGGTAGTACGTACCGCCCTTGACCGTTGCATCATTGCAGACGATCACGCATTCTTGCCCCGCAATGCGGCCGATACCGGTAATGATGCCGGCACCCGGCGCGGCGTCGTGATACATGCCGAACGCGGCGAGCTGCGAGAACTCGAGGAACGGCGTACCCGGATCGAGCAGTTGCGCGATGCGCTCGCGCGGCAGCAGCTTGCCGCGCGAAACGTGTTTATCTCGCGCGGCTTGTCCGCCGCCGAGCGCGAGATGGGCCACCTTCGCGCGCAGATCGGCGACGACTGCTTCAAGCGCGGCGGCGTTCGCTCGAAACTCGTCCGAGCGCGGGTTCAACTTGCTTTCGATGATCGGCATAGGGCTCGATACTCCGTCTCGCGGCGTGCGCCAAAATTCGACTGGTGCGTCTAGGTTCGTCTAAAGGAGGCTAGGCACTACGTGGTTTCGGCGAATAGCTCGCGGCCGATCAGCATGCGGCGCACTTCGCTCGTGCCCGCGCCGATTTCGTAGAGCTTCGCGTCGCGCCACAGGCGGCCGACCGGATACTCGTTGATGTAGCCGTTGCCACCGAGGATTTGGATCGCTTCGCCGGCCATCCACGTCGCCTTTTCGGCGGTGTACAGAATGACGCCCGCGCAGTCCTTGCGCACTTGACGCACGTGCTCCCTGCCGATCGTATCGATCTGGCGGCCGACCGCATACAGATAGGCGCGGCACGCTTGCAGCGTCGTGTACATATCGGCGACTTTGCCTTGAATCAGCTGGAATTCGCCGATCGCTTGCCCGAACTGCTTGCGATCGTGGATATACGGCACGACGGCGTCCATGCAGGCGAGCATGATTCCGGTCGGGCCGCCTGCCAGCACTGCGCGCTCGTAATCGAGGCCGCTCATCAGCACCTTCACGCCGCCATGGAGCGTGCCGAGGATGTTTTCTTCAGGCACTTCGACATCTTCGAAGACGAGCTCGCCCGTGTGCGAGCCGCGCATGCCGAGCTTGTCGAGCTTCTGCGCGACGGAGAACCCTTTCATCCCCTTTTCGACGATGAACGCCGTGATGCCACGCGGGCCGGCCTCGATGTCCGTCTTCGCGTAGACGACGAGCGTATCGCAATCCGGGCCGTTCGTGATCCACATCTTCGTGCCGTTCAGCACGTAGCGACTGCCGCGCTTGTCGGCGCGCAGCTTCATGCTGACGACGTCGGAACCCGCGTTCGGCTCGCTCATCGCCAGCGCCCCGACGTGTTCGCCCGACACGAGTTTGGGCAGGTACTTGGCCTTTTGTTCGGGCGTGCCGTTGCGGTGAATCTGGTTGACGCACAGATTCGAGTGCGCGCCATAGGACAAGCCCACCGATGCCGACGCGCGCGAGATTTCCTCCATCGCCACCATATGCGCGGTGTAGCCCATATTCGAGCCGCCGTATTCCTCGGACACGGTCATGCCGAGCACGCCCAGCTCACCGAACTTACGCCACAAATCCATCGGGAATTGATCGTTGCGGTCGATCTCGCCCGCGCGCGGCGCGATTTCCTTCGCAGCGAAATGGGCGACCGCATCGCGCAGCATGTCGATGTCTTCGCCAAGCGCGAACTGCAAACCAGGCACATTGCTCATGAACGTCTCCTCCAATTCGTTTGGGGCCCGATGCGGCCCTGCGAGCGGCAAGAGCGCTCGGTCACCGCGCATTTCACGCCACATTTACGTATGCGTCAATAGTTTTATTGAGGAAAGCTCATTTTTCCGCCATGGCGCGCTGACGCAAGCTTCGCAGTGCTATTATCCGGCGCAGCAATCCAGCGGGATCGACAAAGTTGAATACCACTCAGACCGGCGAAGAATCGAAAGCCGACGCAGGCAGCGCTCGGCGCCAACCCGCTGGGCGCAAATCTCAGCAACGCGTGAAGGACATCCTTCAGGCGGGGCGCGAAGTGTTCTCCGAGAAGGGCTACGAGCGCGCCACGACGGCCGAGATCGCGCAGCGGCTAGGCGTATCGGAGGCGACCGTCTTCAGCTACTTCCGCGGCAAGCGGGAGCTTTGCGCGCGTGTGATCGCCGATTGGTACGACGAAATCATCGCGGCGATCGAGACGGGGCTGCCTCGAGACGGCAGCGCGCGCCAGCAATTCGCGTTCATCGTCCGCACGCACTTGCGGCTGATGCTCGTGCACGGCACCGGGATGTGCTCGCTCGTTCTATCGGAAGGGCGCGCGAAACATCATGAGCTCAGCGCCGAGCTGACGGCGCTGCAACGGCGTTATACGGCGCCGCTGATGCGGGTGCTGGCGCAGGCGCAGCAGGCGGGGCAAATCCGCGCCGATATGCCGCTGCGCCTGATGCGCTCGATGGTGTTCGGTCCGGTGGAGCATGTGCTGTGGGACGCCACGCTCGGGCATCGGAGTCCGGATATCGACGTCACAGCCGATCGCCTAGTCGACATTCTGTGGACTGCGTTGCAACCGCCCGCACCCGCCGTCGCCGCTCTGGTTCGGTTGAAGGACGATCTGAGCGAGGCGATGCGGCGTTATGAATCGGCCGCGCCGGTGCCAATTGCCCACGAGGACGATGGTCGTGCGCCTACCGCCAGCGCCAACCCGAACGATAAACGCAAGCCTAAGCGGCAGCGAGCCGGCAATTGAGGAAGGCGTCGGGCTGCCCGCTGGGGCGGCGGCCACGCGCATCGCGCGTTTTCCGTACATCAGCCGCGCTGACGATGCGTTATCGATTATCGTTAGGGCCTGCCCACCTTTGGCTCGTCTAGATGACTACCCGTCTCACCCCCGCGATCGCCTCGAAGTTCGCTGCCCTAGCGTTGTCCCATCTGACGCGCGAATATCCGAACAAGCTCACGCATTCGCTCGCCGGCCCCCAGGACGTGCGATCGCCGCGCGCGCTTCATCCGATCTTCTACGGCAGCTACGACTGGCACTCGTGCGTACACGGCTATTGGCTTGTATTGCGGCTACTCGATCCATACCCCGAACTGCCGCAGGCGCAAGAGATCCGAAACGTCGTCGATACGCATTTCACGCCAGCCAATGTCGCCGGCGAACTCGCTTATTTGAGTCTTCCTCACAATGCCGGTTTCGAACGTCCGTATGGATGGGCATGGCTGCTCGCGCTTGCCGGCCAGATCGATGCCATGCGCTCGCCGGAAGCCATTCGTTGGGCGACGACGCTCGCGCCGCTGACCGCGGTCTTCGTGGCGCGCTTCCAGGAATTTCTGCCGAAGGCGACTTATCCGCTGCGCGTCGGGACGCACTTCAATACCGCGTTTGCGCTTGCGTTGTCGCTCGACTTCGCGCGCAACACGGGGCACGACGAATTGGTTGCGCTCATCGAGGAAACGGCATGGCGGTGGTACAAGCGCGATACCGACTGTCAGGCATGGGAGCCCGGCGGCGACGAATTTCTTTCGCCGGCGCTCATGGAAGCCGAACTGATGCGGCGCGTGCTGCCGCTCGACGCTTTCAATATTTGGTTCGAACGGTTCCTGCCCCGTTTGGCACAGCGTGAACCGGCCACGTTGTTCATGCCGGCGACCGTCACTGATCGCACCGACGGCAAGATCGCCCATCTCGACGGCTTGAATTTGAGCCGAGCATGGTGCCAGCGTTCGCTGGCCGGCGTGTTGCCCGACGGCGATGCGCGCAAGAAGTTGCTCGAGGCGGCAGCGCAGACGCATTTGAATGCGGCACTGCCTCACGTGGCCGGCGATTACATGGGAGAGCATTGGCTGGCTACGTTTGCGTTGTTGGCGCTCGAGGCGTGATACTGCCGCCCCGACGACGCGGGAGCCGCGTACGCTCCGCGGCCGGCGTCCGTCGTCCTATCGGGTCGCGGCATCTACAGCACCTACAGCACCTACAGCATCGCCACGACGCGCACGTTGCCGCTATCGGTCGACGGCACGACCTTCTCGCCCACACGCCGGAACGTAATCGAGACGGTCCCGTCCCCGACGCGCAGATTGCGCACTTCGAGCCAATCGATCCCTTCCGGCAATGCAGGCTGATCGATGCGAACTTCGCCGTGCTCGGCGTCCACCGTCACGCCCAGGCACGCCTCGAGCATCATGAACGGCGCGCCTGCCGCCCATGCTTGCGGCAGGCAAGCGACGGGATACGCGGTGGGCGGCTCGCCGCGTCGGCGCGCCAAGCCGCAAAAGAGTTCGGGCAGACGCATATCGAAACTGACCGCGGCCTCGAACAGCGCCTGCAGCAAATGCACGGCCGCCTGCTTGTTCCCGTAGCGCGCGAGCCCACGCGCGCACAACGCATTGTCATGCGGCCACACCGATCCATTGTGATACGCCATCGGATTGAAGCGCGCTTGGCCGGCGGCCAGTGTGCGCACGCCCCAGCCCGTATGAAAGATCGTCGATTGCAGACGCCGAGCGACGGCTTCGCCGCGTGCGCGCGTCGGCAGACCGAACGCGAGCAAGTGGCCCGCGTTCGATGCGAGGACACGGCAAAGCTCGCCATGCCCGTCCAGCGCGATGCCGTAAAAATCGGCCTCGGGCATCCAGAACAACGCTTCGACGCGCTCACGCAGGGCCGTCGAGCGCGACGCGTAACGGGCGGCGTCGTCCGTCAAACCGCGCTGCGTCGCGAACTGAGCCATCGTGTCGAATGCCGCGCAGGCATAGGCCTGAACCTCGACGAGCGCAATTGGGCCTTCGGGAAACCGTCCATCCGCATGAAACACGGAATCGTGACTGTCCTTCCATCCTTGGTTGGCCAATCCACGGTCCGACTCGCAGCGGTAATCGACGAGCCCGTGAAGATTCTTGTCGCAAACTTTCTCCACCCACTGCGCCGCTCGTTCGAGCGCCGGCCACAGTTCCGCAATGAGCGCGTGGTCCCCCGTGCGTGCCGCGTACGCGCCGGCAAGCACGATGAACAGCGGCGTTGTGTCCACCCCGCCGTAGTACAGCGCGAACGGCACTTCGCCCGTCGCTGCCATCTCGCTCTTGCGCATCTCGTGCATGATCTTGCCCGTGGCGGCATCGCGAAACTTCGAATCTTCGAGCGCCTGATGCGCCGCCAAAAAACGCAAGACGCCGCGCGCAAGCCAAGGCTGCAGCCATAAGGTCTGCAACGACGTGATGACGGCATCGCGCCCGAACGTGGTCGAAAACCACGGTATGCCCGCGTAGGGATAGGGGCCTTCGGGCAAGTCCGTCGTCAAGAGGCTCAGATCGGCGAACGAGCGGTCGAGCCACGCGTTGAACAGCGGGTTGCTAGAACGCATCCGCGCGGTGGTGTTGCGGCGCTCGCGCATCGACAAGTGCGCATTGGCCAGCGCGGCGCGCATGGCCGCTCGGCCCACACGCGGCCGCGCAGCGCCGATCTGCGTCAAGTGCGCGGGACTCGAATTGTGCGGCGGCTGCGCGACTTGCGCACTGCGCGGCTCGGCCTCATGCGAGCCCGTTACCGCTTGCGTCTGCGCGGCGACGGACAAGTGAATCGAGACGCAAGCATGCGCCGAGATATCGACCGTGTAGTCGGCACGATCCGCGAAAAGGTGGTTCGGCGCCGGCGCGAAGGCGATGTCGACACGCCGCTCGACCTGGTCAAGCCCGACGTAACAGAGCCTCACCCCGTCTTGCCCCACTTCGGGAGGCTCGATCGTGCCGTGCTGCGCGCGCTTCAAGCCTCGTACCTCGAACATGTCCTTGAAATCGGCTGCGAAGGAAATCGACAGCGGCACGGCGGCATCGCTGACGCCGTAGTTCGTCAATGTGATGGATTCGTAGAGCACGGTTCCGCTCAGCACGCGCAGCCGCTCGACGTGAATGACCCCTTCGGGCGTGCTCTGTCCGCCCATCGGTGGCAATGGACGATTCGTCAAATGGGCGGTGAAGGACGCATTGTCGCTACTGACATTGCCCGAGAGCAACGACGGCGCGCGGCCGCCGAAGGTCAGGCGCAACTGCGACAGCATGCGCGTGTCGTTGACGAACATGCCGTCGTCGACGCCGTTGATGTCGCCAAGCGGATCGTTCACGACGAACGTATCCCCCGATTTCAGTACGTATTGGCTGGTGCGCGCGATATAGGGATGCTCGGGCGCGATGAACGCGGCGTCGAGCTCGCCGTGCAACGGGACGCCGGTTTGCGTGGGCGTGTCGGTCAGTGCGTCGGTATCGAGCATCGTGTTACTCCAGGACAGGGCGAACCGGTTTTGCTTCGTCGCTTAAGCGGTGCAAACGCAGTGCCCGCGCACCCTTGATTCATTCGCCGTCGCGGATGAATTCGTCGACGTGGCGGTTGAACGCGCTCGGATGCGCGAGGTTCATGCCGTGGGACGCACCGCGTATCGTGTGGCGCCTGACATCGGGCAACCAGCCTTCGAGCATACTCACGTTGCGCCGAAACAGCTCGGGACTCTTTTCCCCGTCGATGAGCATCGTACGGCATCGCAGGCTCCACGCATCCTCGCGCGCATAGGCGGGCAGCGGATCTTGAAACTGCAGCGGTAGCGTCAATGCGTTGTCGAGCGCCATCGTGCGGAACGCCGGTGTGCTTTTTGCCCAGGAACCCACGCGGCTCACCGAGTCGACGAACAATTGCAGCCCTGCCTCCAATTCGCCCTGCTGCACGAGTTGAGCCGCCTTCGCGCGAAGCGGATTGACGGTATCAGGCAACGAGGATGCCGACAAGGGGCCGCCTGGATCTGCAAGCGTCAGCGATTGCACATGTTGAGGATGGCGCACGGCAAATTGAAATGCCACGGCACCACCGCGCGAATGCGCTACGACATGTGCGGGGCCACCGTCGAGCGTTGCCAAAAATTCGGCCAGTTCATCGGCATGCGCGCTCCAGCTGAATGGCACCGTGCGCGGTAAGCCCGCCAAGGGCCAGTAGTGAGTCAGGCTCACCGCCACGCACCGGTAACGCGCCGACAATCCCGCAAGCTGCGGCTGCCAATATCGGTAATCGCACAGCGATCCATGCACGAAGAGCAGCAGCGGGCCCGCGCCGCGCTCCACGTAAGGCATTCGTAACCCGCTAGCAAGATCGACGAACCGAACCTCGTCGTCCGGCAGAGCTGTGGCGCGGCGCGGCGCGGTGCTTTGAGCGGTCATCGATTCATTTCGCTCATGCGTCGAAACGCAGCTCCGCTTCGATCGATTGGCCCACGGACAGCATGCTGTCCGCGCCGGCGATGACGATTGCGTTCTGCCCGAAAGTGACCGCACCGTCGACGCGGGCGTCGGAACGATAGGTGCTCATCGTGTCCGTCGGCTCATTCGGCCAGCGCGGATCGGCGGCGCCATGCGCCTGATCGATGTTCGGCATCGGGCAGCGCGTACACGGCTTGACGATGCGCAACTCGACATCGGCGCTAGCGCCCGCGCCCGCGATACGAAAAGCGTCCGTGTGATCCTCTTCATACGCTTCGATTCCGCCCAGCACGAGATTCGGCCTAAAACGGTTCATCGGGATCGGATCGACGCCTTTAGCCTTCAGACGCGTATTGAGATCCGCAAGCGAAGCTTCGCTAAGCACAAGCAGCGGATAGCCGTCGGCGAAACGCACGGGCGCCGTCACATCGCCCGTCCATGTGCGGCTCGCCGTCCGTTCGCTACCCGGATTGAAGCGCACTAGGCGCAGCGACTCGCCGACGAAATCGGAAAACCAGCGCGCCGCTTCGTCGCCCGCGTCGAGCGCGGATACCGTGTCACGCCAAACCGTCGCCGCAATCGCCGGCGAGCCGGCCAGCATGGCGGCATCGACGGGAAGTTTCAACGTTGCCATCCCGGGCGCGCGTACTTCGAGTTCGTCGCCATTCAATGCAGGCTGAACCCGCGCGAGGCTCGCGTGAGTGCGCTGCGTAATGAAGCGTCCTTGCGCATCGATCACCATCCAATTGCGATCATGTTCGAGGCCGTAGGATGTCAAACGGACGGCATCGCGCGAAATGCCCGCACACGACTTGATGGGATAGACGCTGAGTTGAGTGATGGAAGGCATGACCAGGGCGGCGCTCGCTTGTGGCGGATAGGCGAACGCCGATGGTAACACCGTGCCAGGCGGCTCGTGCCCGGTTGCGCCGGGCGCGCGTTACTGGAGGAACGCGGCGGAATCGACGCAATCGGCGGCCACACCCGCCCCGCGCACGGCGCAGGTCAGCGGCTCGTTCGCTACGCGCACGGTGAGGCCCGTCTCTTCGGCAAGACGTCGGTCAAGATGCGCCAGCAACGCCCCGCCGCCCGTCAGCATGAGCCCTGTGTCGGCGACATCGGTGACGAGTTCGGCCGGCACGTTTTCGAGCGCGGTCTTGACCGCACCGATGACGGCCTTCAGCGGCCGGGTCAGCGCCTCGGCCACATCATGGTTCAACAGCTCGATCGTGCGCGGCATCCCGTCGCTCAAGCTGCGGCCGACCGCGCGTATACGCTGCGGCGGCGCGTTCGTCGTCGCGGTGCCGATCGTTTTCTTGACGAGTTCGGCGGTTTGTTCGCCGATGACGACACCGTAGGTACTGCGCACGTGGCCGATGATGGCCGCATCGAATTGATCTCCGCCGACGCGCACCGACGTTTGATAGATCATGCCGCCGAGCGAGACGATGCCGACTTCCGTCGTGCCGCCGCCGATGTCGACCACCATCGAACCGCGCGCCTCGGCCACGGGCAAGCCTGCGCCCACGGCGGCCGCGAGCGATTCGCCGATCAGGGTGACCTTGGCTGCTCCCGCCGCCAACGCGGCCTCGCGGATCGCGCGCCGCTCTACGTCGGTTGCGTTGGAGGGCACGCAGATCGTGAACTCGGCACGGCGCCCGAACAGCGAGCGCAGTTGAGCCATATCGACGAATTCACGGAACATGTGTTCGGCGGCCGAGAAATTGGCGATGACGCCATGTCGCATCGGCCGGACCGCCTCGACGTTGCCCGGAGCGCGCCCGATCAGTTGCTTCGCTTGATCGCCGACGGCCGTCATGCGACTCCTGCCGGCGTCCAAGGACTTTTGAAAGCAGACGACCGACGGTTGGTTCAGCACGATACCCTTTCCGCGCATGTAGATGAGCGTATTCGCCGTGCCGAGATCGACCGCGACGTTTTGCGGGAACAGTCGATTGAAGAATGCATGATGCGACATCGTTGACACTCTTATGGATTGAGAACAACGGCATGCGTCCCGTCACGACGGGGCAAGGCGCCTTATGCTCGTTGCGGATAGCGCGGATCGGGCCGATGCCGCCTTTACGGCAGCGTCGGGCGCAACTTTAGGGTCGGTTGATATTTTTCTCATAGTGCGGCGCCGCACGTTTGGCGTTGGTGGCTCGGACAGCTTCTTTCCGGCTCTCGGTCTTGGCTGAATGGCCATCGTTCGGCGATCGAACGCGCATGGCGCGGCTTGCCGTGGCATTCTTCTCGCTGGCTCCGTTACCTTCCCTCGGGCTCTTTCTCTTTATTCATGCGCACTACGTTTCGCCGGCTCCTTCTCTTGTTTTGCGTCCTGCGTTACGGCGCAAGACTGCTACGGACCGCCGCGCCGCACAACGACAGGCTGCGATGGTTCATGCACCTCGCCTCGCACCTGCATCGTTCGCCGGGCGCGCGACGATCGCTGCACAGCGCGCTGCCGCAGTTGGGGCCGCTTATCAGCGCCTTTTCCACGCAGTCGCTGGCCGATCCGCGGGCGCTGGGGCGCTCCGTGCATGACGCGCTGTGCGCGCTTGCTAGCGCGCAAAAGGCCCTCGCGACGCCGCTGCCGCCGGGTCAAGTCATCCCGGCACTCGCGAAAGCCATGGGGCGCGCACCCGGCTCAGCGTTCGCTTCGATCGAGCCGATCGCGCTCGAAAGCGGTATCGCCGAGCAAGTTCACGCGGCGAGCTTGTCTGTTCGGGAAAGTGCCGCGCGGCCGGACGGCGGCTACGTCGACACCGTCATCAAGCTGCTGCGCGTCAAGGAAGTCGAGCGCATCGCCGACGACATCGCCGTCTTAGGGTGGGTCGCGCGCGTGCTCGAGCGCTTCGTGCCAGCGGCCCGCAAATTCGGCGTTCATGCGATGGTGCAATGGCTTGGCGCCGAAGTCCAACGACGCTTCGATTTGCGGGCCGAAGCGGCCAACTTGTCGCAAACGAGCCGACACTTCAGCGACGATGAGCGCGTCGTCGTGCCCGAGATTGTCTGGGATCTCAGCACCGACACCGTGCTCGTCATGGAGCGTATCGAGTCCTTGCCGGTCACCGATCTTCAAGCGCTGCGGTTGCGCGGCATCGATTTGGAAGCGTTGGCTGAGCGCGTCGTTGAGGTTGTCGTCGAACAGGCCTTCGCGCACGGGTTCTTTCACGCGGCACTCGACGCCGACCGCCTGCGCGTGAGCATCGAGCCACAAACGCTCGGCAGACTGGTTTTCGGCGAGGGCAAGATCATGGCGACGCTCACGGAGCCTGAGCGCGAATTTTTCATCCACGGGGCCAGCGCCCTATTCGACCAGGAATACGGGCGGCTCGCCGCCATGCACCGGGAGGCTGGCCACGTCGACGCCGACACGCGCGACGAAGTGCTCGGCGCGGAGCTGCGCACGCGGGCCGAACCGCACTTCGCCGCGCCGAGCGACCAGCGTTCGCCCGCCGCCCTATTGATGCACCTGCTCACGGCCGTCGAACCGTTTGACGGCGGCGTCTCGCCGGCGCTTACCCTCGCGCATCAGGCACTCGAGCGAGCGGAATCGATCGCCTTCACATTGGCGCCGGGGCTCGATACATGGCAGGTCGTCAAAGGCACGATCAAAGGCCTGGTACGCGAGGACATTGGGCACCGCGGCTGGATCAAGCGGCTCTCGCGCGAACTGCCGCACTTTGCCGCGATGCCGCGCCTGCCCAACCTGGTCGTGCAACGGCTCCAGCATTTATACGACAGCGCGCACGAACACCACGAGTCGGCCGCATGGGTGGCCGAGCTGCGTCACGAGCAACAGCTGACACGGCGCTTGTTATGGGCGTGTGCCGTCGGTGGTGTGCTGCTCGGCGCGGGCGCGGTTTGGCTCGTGCAGTAGGCCACCGTGAGAGCCGTGGCGTGCCGAGTCCACGGCCAACCGGGTCCAACCGGGGCCGACTTGGGCCGAGCATCGAGCCGCGTTCAGTCGGCCGTATCCGCTCCCTCAGGCACCCGCGCCCTCACCTCGCGCCGTGGCAGCGGCGACCAAGTCGGCCGCGACTTGGCCCCCGAGTCGATGACGACCAAGTAACGGCCAGCCCAAGGCGTCACGGCCCGATCGGTATGCAGCACCCAAAGGCCGAATCCGGCATCGGCCATCGCTTGATAATTTGCATCTATCACGCCGAAATGATCGAGAAAGCGGTCGAGCGAGCCCGGAATTCTCACGCAGCCCTTCGAATGGCGAATCCCGAGCAACGCCTCGAGCTTGTCGGGATCGGTCGAGTGCATCTGAAAGCGCATCGAGGACACCCCGCCCTTACCCCATCCGCGCTCGGCATCGATCCATCCGAAATCGAAAATTCTCATGTCACGCGCGCCGTACCCGCGGATCCCGTTGTCGTTGAGCGTCCCCTCGGCGCGAAAGTCCATGTTCTGAGGCGTGTGCTCGAACACGCCGATCGGCGTGACGAAATGGTCATACCGCCCAGGCCAGCCGGTCGAGACGGGCGACGCGCCGATCAGCGTCCAAGCGCTCGTCGGATCGCCTCGGAAATAAATGAACAACGCTTGCACATGGGGATTGCGATCGACGAGCACAACATACTGCCGCGTCAGCGCGCCAAGGTCCTTTGCGGCCAGCGCCGCCTGCAAACGCTGCCCATAGGCGTACTGATCGAGCTTCGGCACAGCCAGTTGCCGCGTGACGTCGCTTTCGAATTGACTGCTCAACTTCAGCGCGTCGCGCGGGTCCAGATGCGCGGCGGCATCCGCGGCGCGCTGAGCGGCGGCCGCAACAGCCGCCGATGCCGCAGCGGCCAATGCCCCCGACGCAGCGGATACGGCCGATGCGGCTGCCGCCGATGCAGGTATTGACGGCGAACCGCCCGGCGCTGCCTTCCCTTTTGCACTGGAAGCGGGCGGCAACACCGCACCGGGTGTCACCGATGTTCCGACGGCAGCTGCTGCTGCCGCCGCTGCCGATGCGGATGTCGCCCCGGGTGCCCCGCCATAGCCCGCCGATGCGATCGTGGGACACGTGATGGCCGCGCAGAGCAACAGCCTGAAAAGGAGGAAGGTTCCTTGCCGTATCGCGTTCTTTCGCGGGTTGAACGCGGGACTGGAAATTTGGTGCGTATGCAATGTATTGCTGCGACGGCGTCCGCTGCGCCGGCCGTAAAGGCTGCCTTCTCTCATCAACTAATCGCCGTAGAAAGTGCGTCTACGTGCGCTAGCAAATGGCGTGCTCACGGCAAGAATAGGCGGCCGTGGACTGTGGCGTCCGCGTCAATGCTTGACAGCCCCGGCCCCGGCATCGTTGTCATCCGGCGCTTCGACAACGGCCAGCGGCAACGTCACGGTGAGCGCAAAACCTTTTCCCGGCGCCGTGGCGACGTTAAGTTCCCCGCCGAGCCGCGCGGCTCGCTCGCGCATGCCGATCAACCCGAACGATTTACGACTGCGGCGCGCATCGGGCAGCGCGCCGCGTCCGTTGTCGCTGATTTTGACGATGCAAAACGGCTCATTGCGTGCAATTTCGATATTGGCCTTGCTCGCGCCCGAGTGACGAGCGATGTTAGTCAACCCTTCCTGCACCATGCGAAACACCTCTGTGCCGCTGTCACGATTGAATGTGATCTCCTTGGCATCGAGTTGCGCAGTGACGGTTATGCCGTGTCTCGCCGAAAATTCGTGGATAAACCAATCGATCGCCGGGATCGGGCCGAGATCGTCGAGCATGACCGGACGCAAATCGGCAGCGATGCGGCGTACTGAGCCGACGAGCTGATCGATGAGCCCATAGATGTTGCGCAGCGCAGCGGCCGATGAGCGATCCAACTTGCCTTCGATCGTCTGCTCGAAGCGGGTTGTATCGATCTTCAGCGCGGTCAGCAATTGGCCAAGATCGTCGTGCAATTCGCGCGCTATACGCGTCTTTTCCTCTTCGCGGATGTGTTCGATGTTTGCCGACAAACGCTGCAGTTCCTCGCGCGATTCGCGCAGCGCTTCGTCCGCGCGCCGGCGATCGGTGACATCCATGACCCATCCGACCATCCGATAAGCCGTGCCGGAAGCATCCCATAGCGCTTGCCCGCGCGACTGAATCCAGCGGTAGCCGCGCCCCCGTGTACGTATGCGAAATTCGACGTTGTAAGGGTGTCGGTCCTGTGTATGCGCACTAAGCGCCAGCCTAACGCGCTCGACATCGTCGGGATGGATTATCTCGAGATACGCGCGCGACTCATCCGGCAGTTCACCTTCGTCATAGCCGACAATTTCGCGAAAATGCGGCGAAAGATAGAGTTTCCCAGTACGCGGATCCAAATCCCACAGGCCTGCGCTCGCGCCGCTCACCGCCAACTGGAATCGCTCCTCGCTCTCGGCGCGCGCACTGAGTGCACGGTTGCGCTCGATGGCATAGCGGATCGCACGGCTGAGCAGCGCCGGCTGAATCTCTCGCTTGAGCAGATAGTCTTGCGCGCCTTCTTGGATTGCGATCAGTCCGACGGAGATATCGACTAGGCCCGTCAGCACGAGCACCGGCGTGTCCGGTGCGACCTGGCGAAAGCGCCGGAACGTATCGATGCCATTCCCGTCTGGCAAGCCGAGGTCGAGTAACGCCACATCGAATTGCTTCCGCTGCGCGTGCTCGAGCGCTCTAGCGAGCGACTCCGCGCGTGTCAGCTCATGCTGGAACTCGCTGATGTCGATTAGGGCCTCGCCAATGATCAGCGCATCGGTGGGACTATCTTCGACGAGCAACACGTTGACGGACGAAGGCGTATTCAAGGGCGACTCGGAGGCAAAGTGACAACGCCGAACCAAAAATCGCTGATGCTGCGCACGACATCGATGAACTTCGCGAAGTCGACGGGCTTGGTGATGTAGCAGTTCGCGTGAAGGCAATACGACTTCACCACGTCCTCCTCCGACTTCGATGTCGTCAACACCACCACGGGAATGTTGCGCAGTTCGGGGTCGTGCTTGAGCTCGTACAGCACTTCCCGCCCGCTCATGCGAGGCAAGTTTAGGTCGAGAATGATGAGCCCGGGATGGTGCACGTGTTGATTGACGTACTTGCCGCGGCCTTTCAGGTAATCCATCGCCTCGACCCCGTCCTCGACGATATGAAGCGGATTGACCACCTTGTATTGCTCCATCGCCTCTCTCGTCAACATGACATCCGTGGGGCTGTCTTCGACCAACAGGATGTGGACGAGCTTACCGCTTTCATCGTGTAGCATGAGCAACACTCCAAAGAACGCTGCGTTAGCCTGATCCTTCACCCGGCGCGCGGGGTAAGGTGAAGAAGAACGTCGTCCCCTCGGGCGGCTTCGACTCCACCCAAATGTTCCCGCCGTGATGTTCGACGATGCGTTTACACAAGGCAAGCCCGAGCCCGGTACCCGGATATTCGCGGCGTGTATGCAGACGCTGGAATATCACGAAAATGCGTTCGAAGTATTGCTCCGCAACACCGATGCCATTGTCGCTAACCGAGATTCGCCACGCGCCGGCATCCGATTGTGCGCCGACATGAATGAGAACGGGCTGGTCTTTTTTTCGGAACTTGATGGCATTGCTGATGAGATTCTGAAACAGCAGGCCCAATTGCGTGGCGACACCCTGCACGGTCGGCAATGGGTCGTGCGTCACCTGCGCTTGCGTTTCCTGCACGACGAGCGCCAAGTTTTTGAGGGCAAGCTCGAGCGCCTGACCAAGTTGAACGAACTGCCTCGGATCCTCCGCGCGCCCGACGCGCGAATAACTGAGTAGATCGTCGATCAGGCTTTGCATGCGCATGGCGCCGTCCACGGCATGCCCGATAAATTCGTCGGCGCGCGCGTCCAGCTTTCCCTCGTAGCGTCGCTGCAGAAGTTGCAAGGGGCCGGCCACGGCGCGCAAGGGCTCCTGCAAATCGTGCGATGCCACGTAAGCAAACTGTTCGAGATCTCGATTAGATCGCGCGAGTTCCTCGGTGCGCTCGCGCAGTGCTCGCTCGGAACGCTTGCGGTCAGTAATGTCGGCGATTGAGCTCAGCACGAACACGCCTTCCGATGTCTCTATCGGGTTCAAGCCTACTTCGATTGGAAAGTGGGAGCCGTCACGGTGCAATCCGCACAATTCTTCCCCCAAAGCGTTCGGGCGCGCCGATGGATTGGCGAAAATCGCCGCCAGCGTCCTCATGTAGCCGTGCCGGTCCTTCTCGTGGAAAAGAATGCCGATCGAGTTGCCGAGCAACTCGTCGCGCTCATAACCGAAGAGCGTTTCCGCTCGCGTATTGACGAGTGTCATCGTCCCCTGGGGGTCGGACATGATCATTGCATTAGGCGCCGCTTCGACAGCCACACGAAAGCGTTCCTCGGCGCGCACGCGTTCCGTTACGTCATGCAACACGAGCACCGCACCGACGAGCCGTCCTTGCGAATCGAATGTCGGTGCCGCATTCGCATCGATGTGCGTGCGCCTGCCGTCGCATCCGACAAGTACCGTGCCGTTCGAATAATCGACGGCGCGCCGTTCGCGGATCGCAACAACTCCGGGGTTATCCGCTTTGCTGCCGTCGATGCTTCGATGCAATCTCAAGATTTCATCGACGGGGCGACCCAGGGTCTCCTCGGAACCGCATGCGGTCAACGCATGCGCCACCCCATTGCAGAACGTAGTGCGGCCATCGAGATCGATCGCGATGACCCCATCGCCGATGCTCGAGAGGGTCACTTCGAGCAATTCCTTTTGTTCGAACAGTGACGTGGTCAAGCGCGCTGCCTGGCGCAGCATGCGTCGCGCGAAATAGCCGAACGACAAGCAGATGAGAACCGTCAGCACGCCCGACGCGAGCCCGATTGCAACTGCCTGATCGCGCGTGCGCCGAGCCACCGCCTGGCGCGCGGCCAATTGCGCGGCCGCGTCGCGCTCCATCTCGGCGACGATCGCACGCGCACGGTCCATGAACGCCTTGCCCGTGTTGTTCGAGATCCTTCTCTGCGCGGGCTCGAACCCTTGCATTCGCCGTAGGTCGATGACGTCGCTAAGCTCACGACGCTTCTCGCCGAGCAGTGTGCGCAGTTGCACCAACCGCTGCTCCTGCACGGTTTCCCCCGTCAGGAGCGACTGGAGTGCATCGAGTTGGTGATCGATTCGAGGCGTGGCCTCGCGATACGGTTCGAGGTATTCCTCGCGCCCAGTGATGACGTAACCTCGCTGCCCCGTTTCGGCATCGCGCGCTAGCGCCAGCAGCCGTTCGAGACCCATATAGACTTCATGCGAACGGCGAACTTGCTCCTCGCTGTCGTAGAGGCTCACCGTGCCGTACGCCCCGATCGCGGCCGTGACGACCATGAGCATGCCGATGAGCGGCCAGCCCCATCCCACCCAATGCCATCCTCTGCGGCTGAACCAATTGACCTCTATATTCATTTCCTAGAGCCTCGAACGTGCATGGTGGCGCTTCGTACAAGATAGGAAATTCGCCTGCCAGTCGCATGAGAAAGCGTCGTGTGCTTGTTTTGGTCAACGAGAGTCATCGCCTACACATGGTTGTAATTATTCCAGTTTGCGGCCGCCCGAGTCCGCAGGGCGATAGTCGGTGGGACGAGCGCCGGTCCACTTGCGGAAGGCGCGATGAAACGCGCTTGGCTCGGCGAACCCGACGGCGACCGCGATATCGGCAATCGTTTGCTGGCCACTCTGCAGCGCGACGATTGCAATGTCTCGCCGCAAGGCATCCTTGATCGACTGATATGTCTCACCCTCCCGATTTAGCTTGCGACGCATCGTCGCCTCAGCGATGCGCAATTCGGAGGCCAGCTGATCCGCACCTGGCCAATCGGAAATCGGGCGCGCACGCAGCGCTTTGCGCACACGAGCGCCCAGCGAATCGGGATTGCGATACTTGACGATGAAGCTCGCCGGCGCATTGCGCAAAAACGTTTTCAGCGACTTCGGCGTTTGAATGACGGGCAACGCCAAGAATGCCGGCGCCAATTCGACGTACGACTCACGTTCGCCAAAACTCAAATCGTCGCAAAACATCGAGCGATATTCGTGACCCGCGGCAGGCTCTGCGCAGCGAAAGCGCGCGGCCCGCACCGGAATGCGGCGCCCGACGAGCCAGCATACGACGCCGTACACAAGAATGAAATGCGTGGCGTAGGCGAACATCTCTTTCTCGGGCACGCCGTCGCGCAGCCGATAAACGAGGCGTACGCGCTCGCTCGTCACCTCCACTTCGGCCGTCATATCGTCGAGCACGAGCCGCATGAACCCCGTTGCGCGCGCGATCGCCTGCGCGCCGTCACGCGCGGTGAGCGCGGCCTGACACATGGCGATGAAGCTGCCGCTTCGCATCGGGTGTGAGTCCTGACCGAAGAACTCATCGTCGAGCGCACGCACGATCGCACTCCACAAAGCCCCGTATTGCGCCGACGAGACGCGCGCTTGAGGCGACGCGATCAGTGGCGGGGCAATGCCCGCTTGCTCCAGCATCGCCGACGGATCGACGCCGCAGCGCTCGGCGCAGCGTACCGCTTCCTCGACGAGGCTGACGGCAATGGTTCCTTTCTCTTTATCCATGAATCGTTGTTCCGGCGGGCAGCCGACACCGCCGACGCGCCCGATGGCCTAACGGCCTGATGACTGACTGGGTGAGTTCGATGGCAATTGCGCTCATGACGATTGAGCGGCCTGAGCATCGAAAGCCGTTGCGGGCCTGCCTACACTTGCACGCGTACTTGGCCCGCCTCTTTCGGCGTGCCATTTTGACCCATTTCACCAGTGCGCGCCGCCATGAACGAGTTCTATACCGACGAACAACGGATGATCCGCGATGCCGCCCGGCAATTCGCGACCGAATGCCTCGCCCCACATGCGGCGCAGTGGGATCAAGACCGTGCATTGCCCGCTCACATCGTTAGGCAGATGGGCGAGCTCGGCTTGCTCGGCATGATGGTCCCGCTCGAACTCGGCGGCACCTACACCGATTACGTCGCCTATGCGCTGGCGCTCGAGGAAATCGCCGCCGGTTGCGCCGCCTGCGCGACGCTGATGAGCGTGCACAACTCGGTCGGCTGCGGGCCGATCCTCCGGTTCGGCACCGAGGCTCAGCAAGCGCGTTGGCTCGGCGATCTCGCGCTGGGCAAGATAATCGGCGCGTTCTGCCTCACCGAGCCGCATGCCGGCTCGGAAGCGAACAACTTGAAGACGCGCGCCGTGTTCGAGGACGGACGCTGGATCATCAACGGCAGTAAGCAATTCGTAACGAACGGCGCTCGCGCGGGCATGGCGATCGTGTTTGCCGTCACCGACCCGGAACTCGGCAAACGCGGACTGTCGGCTTTCATCGTGCCGACGGACACGGCGGGCTTCACGGTCGGCCGGCCGGAGACCAAGATGGGCATCCGTGCATCCGATACGTGTCCGATCACGCTCGAAGATTGCGCCGTGCCTGAAGATAGCCTGCTCGGTGAGCGCGGCCAAGGGCTCAAGATTGCGCTGTCGAATCTCGAAGGCGGGCGCATCGGCATTGCGGCTCAGGCCGTCGGCATCGCACGGGCCGCATTCGATGCCGCCCGCGCCTACGCCGGCGAACGCATTCAGTTTGGCAAAGCCATCAAAGAGCACCAGGCGATCGCCCACATGCTCGCGGACATGGCCACGCGGCTCAATGCCGCGCGCCTGCTCGTCCATCACGCCGCGCGCTTGCGCAGCGCGGGCAAGCCTTGCTTGTCGGAGGCCTCGCAAGCCAAGCTGTACGCCTCCGAGGTTGCCGAGGATGTTTGCTCCAAGGCAATCCAGATTCACGGCGGCTACGGCTACCTGGCCGACTACCCCGTTGAGCGCCATTATCGCGACGCACGCATCACGCAAATCTATGAAGGCACGAGCGAAGTTCAGCGCATGGTCATCGCCCGTCATCTTTAAAGCACGCCCGGCCAAGGCGGCTCCGGCCGGACCGATGCGTCGCATCGGCTGGGCCGGCTCTCACGTCGGTAACATTCCGTTGCAGACCAAACCGTCTGTCTTAAGGATGGTTTAAGCCGCCGTACCCAACATCTGGGCCGCAGCTAACCCGTGATGGAGGCCGGCCCGATGACTGACTCGAATGAACCCGCCACGCCGCGCAAGCCGCGCACGATGCTGCGACGCATCCTAAGCCATCATGAGCTGGCCACGCTGCTGCTCCTGCTCCATTCTCCAATCGATGTTTCCGCGAAACCCGAGATTCCGATGTTGCAGGAAGCCGGCCTCGTGGAGTCCGTCGCGCTCGAGTCGGGTGCTACCCGCTTTCGATTGACGGAAGACGGCAACGCGATCCTGCGTGGGCTCGGCCTGAGCTAAGCCCCCTCCCGAGTTTCCCTTTTCTCGCCCCCTTGCCACCCGCGCGTCCGGCGAGTGGCAAATGCGCTCACGCAAAGTGAGCGGCTTGAGCATCGAAAGCGGATTTCCCGCTGCCTACACTTCGACGCGTAACACATCGCCATAAGCGGCCAAAGATTCGCTATGGCGATCGCGGCGACGCATCCGCGTCAATAGCGTCTATAGCGTCTATAACTAGTGGCAGCAGACCGAACGCTGCGCCCGTCAACGCGCCGGTCTCAAAGCAAAGCGCCCGGCGCCGCGCAGGGCTACCGCGAGGCATGGAGACAAAGATGAATGCATCCCAGCGCTTTTTAGCCGCGCGCGACTTCCTGTTGCGCCACCGGTCCGACTACGACCATGCCTACCGCGAGTTCGCCTGGCCTGAGCTCGACGACTTCAACTGGGCCATCAATTACTTCGACGAAATGGCTCGCGGCAACGACGCGCCGGCGCTTTGGCTCGTCGATGCGGGCACCCGGCAAGAAGCGAAGCTCTCGTTTGCGCAGATGTCCGAACGCTCGTCGCGTATCGCGAATCATCTGCGCGAGATCGGCGTCAGCCGCGGCGATCGCATCTTGCTCATGCTGCCCAACCGCGTCGAGCTCTGGGATGCCATGTTGGCCGCGATCAAGCTCGGCGCCATCCTGATGCCCGCCACGACCCAGTTGTCCGCCGACGATCTGCGCGAACGCATCGAGATCGGGCAACCGGCATTCGCGATCGTCGACGCGGCCGAATGCGGCAAGTTCGACACAATCGCTACCACGCTGGTGAAGATCGCTGTCGGCGCCGAGCGCAACACGGCACCGACCGGCTGGCTCTGTTTCGAGGACGGCTATGCCGCCGCTCCGCAATTCGAGGCGCGCGGCGCCACGCGCGCGAGCGACCCACTGCTGCTCTACTTCACATCGGGCACGACGTCCAAACCGAAGCTCGTCGAGCATACGCACGAAAGCTATCCCGTCGGCAGCTTGTCGACCATGTATTGGATCGGCCTGCAACCGGGCGACGTTCATTGGAACATCAGCTCGCCGGGCTGGGCCAAACACGCATGGAGCTGCTTCTTCGCGCCTTGGAACGCGGGGGCCTGCGTATTCGTGCTCACTTACACGCGCTTCGACGCCAAGACCGTGCTCGACACGCTGACGCGCCACGCCATCACCACGCTGTGCGCCCCGCCGACGGTATGGCGCATGCTCGTGCAGGAACCGCTTGCGTCCTATCGGGTCGCATTGCGGGAGATCGTCGGCGCGGGCGAGCCGCTGAACCCGGAAATCATCGAACGCGTCAAAACAGCATGGCACATTGCGATTCGCGACGGCTACGGTCAGACGGAAACGACTTGCCAAATCGGTAACTCGCCGGGCCAACCCGTCGTTCCGGGCTCGATGGGGCGGCCGCTGCCGGGCTACCGCGTCTTGCTCGTCGATGCGGACGGCCACCCCGCGAGCGAGGGCGAAATCGCGCTGCCGCTCGGCCCGCAAGCCGAAGCCGGCGCCCCTTGCGAGCGCCCGCTCGGCTTGATGACACGCTACGCGAACAATGCGGACGCGACAGCGCGGGTGATGCGCGACGGCCGGTATCACACATCGGACGTCGCCATGCGGCGCGACGACGGCTACTACGTCTACATCGGACGCGCCGACGACGTCTTCAAGTCGTCCGACTATCGCTTGAGCCCGTTCGAACTCGAAAGCGCGTTAATCGAGCACGAGGCCGTAGCCGAAGCCGCCGTGGTGCCAAGCCCTGACCCGCTGCGGCTGGCGGTACCGAAAGCCTACGTGGCGTTGCGCCACGGGTACACGTTCAGCGCGGAGCTGGCGAAGAGCATCTTCGCGTTTTCACGCGAACGCCTCTCGCCCTACAAGCGCATTCGGCGCCTCGAAGCGTACGAGCTGCCGAAGACGATCTCCGGCAAGATCCGCCGAGTCGAATTGCGTCGCCGCGAAATGGAACGCGGCGATACCGTCGAGCGGCTGCCCGGGGAGTATTGGGAAGACGACTTCCCCGATTTGCGCTAAGCGCTTGCACGATGCCGAGCAAGTCGCGCAGCAATGGCCTACCCTGCCCAGCCGCGCTCCGCGCGCGCCGGCTTCTCCCACGCGCGACTAGCGACTAGCGTTCGCCCGCCGCGCATTCTGTTGAACCGAACCGGAGTCCATCGATGAGTGCATCTTCCGCCGCCGGCACGAACCATCCGAGCGTCAAGCTGTTGATCAACGGCGAATTCGTCGAATCCACTTCGACCGAGTGGCGCGATATCGTCAACCCTGCCACGCAGGAAGTGCTGGCCCGTGTACCGTTTGCGACTCGCGCGGAAATCGATGCCGCCGTGGGCGCGGCGCACAACGCTTTCGCACAATGGAAGTCGACGCCGATCGGCACGCGCGCCAGGATCATGCTGAAGTACCAAGCGCTCATTCGCGAGCACATGCCGCGCATCGCGAAGATCCTTACGGCTGAGCAAGGCAAGACCCTGCCCGATGCCGAAGGCGACATTTTCCGCGGGCTCGAGGTCGTCGAGCATGCGGCATCGATCGGGACATTGCAGCTCGGGGAATTTGCCGAGAACGTCGCATCGAACGTCGACACTTATACGCTGCGCCAGCCGATCGGCGTGTGCGCGGGCATTACCCCGTTCAACTTCCCCGCG
>CAYRLJ010000075.1:0-22333 GCA_964425025.1 uncultured Burkholderia sp.
ACCGTCCATGGCGCGGGGCTCATGCTCGTGCCCGCGTTGATGCCGATTTGCGGCGCGGCGCCGGGCATGAGCGTTACGGGGGCGCTCGGCCCCGCCGCGCTCGTCACGCTCGTGCATACGCTCGTGGCGTCGGTCACGAGCGCGGCGATCGCCTTCGCCGCCTATGAATACTTCGGCCTGCGCATGTTGCGGCGAGGCTGGATCAACTTCGAGTGGATTTGGTCGGGCGCGCTTGCTCTCACAGGCGCGGGGCTGTTGGCGCTTGCGTGAAGACACAGGCGCGAAGCCTGCCCGCGGGCGCATGAACGGCCCGCCCGGCTCATCGTCCGCGCGCGTTCTCCGACAGCGAGTGTTCGAGTGCCGCGACGCCGGCCGGCAAATCGACGCGCGCGCCGAGTTCGAGCATCGTGCGGCCGAGCGCATGCACCGTGCGAAACAGGTTGTGCTCGCGGCACTGCTCGCCCATCTGGCCGATACGGACGATCGGCAGCCCGAACGAACCCGAGATCTCCACTTGATGTTGGCGCGAGATATGGCCGCATACGTCAAAGGGACTCAGCCCAGCGGGCGTCGAGATGCCCACCACCGAATTGAGCCGGCACGGCTCGGGCGCGAACAGCGCAAGTCCCATCGCAGAGACACCCGCTTGAAGCGCGAGCGAGCAATTCAGGTGGCGCGCGAAGCGTTTGTCGAGCGTCTCCGCGCAGACGAGCCGCAGCGCCTCATGCAAGGCGAGTACGCCCGAGACGGGCGCCGTGTAGTGATAGCCTGCGTTGTGCCAAAAGTTTTCGGCGAGCGACGCGTCGAGGCACCAATGCGCACTCGGCTGCGCGCGCGTTTTCATGCGATGCCAGGCCGCGTCCGAAAACGCGACGAGCGAGACGCCCGGAATGGACGACAACCCCTTTTGCCCGCCCGTGATCACGGCATCGATTCCCCAGGCGTCCATTTCGAGCGGCATCGTGCTCAGCGTGCAGACGGCATCGACGACCACGAGCGCGCCGGCCGCCTTCGCCAACGCCGCGATCTCTTTGAGCTGATGATTCCAAACGGTATTGGACGTCTCGCCTTGCACAATGGTTACGACTTCGGGCAGCTCGCGCTCGAGCGCCTGCTTGATGTCGGCAAGACTGGCCACACTGCCATCGGCCACCTCGAGCGTCGCCACGTGCGCGCCGCAGCGCCAGGCCATCTCGGCCATGCGCGCGCTGAAAAACCCGTTCTTGATCGACAGCACGCGCGTGCCGGACCAAGCGAGGTTGGAAATGGCCATTTCCATCGCCGCCGAGCCGGGACCGGCCACACCCAAGACCCATTTCGAGCGCGTCTGGAACACGTAGCGCGCCATCTCCTTCACTTGCCCGATCACCCTCGACATCGTCGCCCCGAGGTGATTGATGACGATCGCATTCGCTTTGGCAACGGCCGCCGGAATCGGCACGGGGCCCGCGCCCATCATCAACAGCGGTTCTTCGGGGAGGATCGCGTCGAGCGACACGACGTCGGGGCAAGGGATGGACTCTGTGGTGAACATGGGGCTGGGAGATAACGCCGTTCGGGGAATGAATTGTCTTCCCGCCGCGCCCTGCGTTTTGGCGGACGTCGAAATGCTGCGTTGCGGCGAAGCGGAAAATCGATCATTGCCCTATTTCGGACGATCCGCAAGTACTTTCGGCCGAAGCGACCGGCGCCACGTAACCGCATAAGCTCACGAGCAAGGCCGCCTCGCGCTCGTGCACCTCGACGGGAAACGCGACGGCGCCGGCATGAGCCAAATAGCGCGCGCGGTGTTGGCCGTTGCGGAACGCAACGACGCCTACGCGCCTGAGCCCGAGCCAGCCCAATACCCGCGCGCGCGACGCGTCTCGATCGTCACGTACGGCATGGGGGGGATGTGTTCGTTATCGGGGGCCAGGAAATCGCGAATGCCTTTGACTTTGCCGTTATGCCAATCGCCGACGGGTCGCAGCACGTAGTCGGTGTCGTCGCGCCCGGCGCATTCGAGCAGCTTGTGCGCATCGACGATGACGACGCGATGACGGCTTTGATCGTCCTCGAATACGCGTTTCAGGCGCACGTGATGGTAGGGGGCATGGCGCGGAAGCGGAATGAGCCAAATCGGGGTGGCGCCGAGGCGGACCGAAGGTGCGAGAGCAACCGCATGGATCGATGCGGACGTGGACATGATGAACGTATGATTGTTGGAATCCCCGGCGCAGTAACGCCAGCCAGCGGCATCCGAGGAAAACCGCGGAGGCTATCGTCGGATCATGACAGGGTCGTGACGAATATGACAGTCTTGTCTGAATTATAGCGGCTGCTGGAAGGTAGCTCACCTCAGAAAGCCTCACCAAGCGGGACGACAGATGCTAAAGAGCTTTAGTCAGCATGTCCGAATCGAGGCGTCCGCTGGCATCGCCGGTGCGGCCCGCCGCGACGGCCCCATGCGCGACATCGTCTGAGCCGGCCGATCGATCGAGATCAATCCGATCACCGGCGATCCGCCGGTCAACCTTCAACCGTCAACCGTCAACCACGAGCCGGCAAGATCTTCCCGACGCACGTGCCGAACCCCACGCGGTATCCCTCGCCCTGGCACCAGCCCGCGAGCGTCAGTTCGTCGCCGTCGACGATGAACGTGCGCGTCCCGCCGCTTTCAAGCTCGAGCGGCCGCGTGCCGTTCCACGTGAGTTCGAGCAGCGAGCCGAACGAATCGGGCGTCGGCCCGCTGATCGTGCCCGAGCCCATCAGATCGCCCACACGCGTGTTGCAGCCTGAGACGGTGTGATGCGCGAGCTGCTGCGCCATCGTCCAATACATGTGCTTGAAATTCGTGCGCGCGATCGTTGTCGCCGCGTCGGCACCGTCGGGTCGCAGCCGCACTTCAAGCGCAACGTCGAACGCATGCGCCCCCGCATGCCGCAGATACGGCAGCGGCTCCGGCGTCTGCTCAGGCTGCGCGACGCGAAACGGCTCGAGCGCCTCGAGCGTCACGATCCAAGGAGAGATCGTCGTCGCGAACGTTTTCGCATTGAACGGGCCGAGCGGCACGTACTCCCACTGCTGGATATCGCGGGCGCTCCAATCGTTGAGCAGCACCATGCCGAAGATGTGGTCTTCGGCCTCGCCGCAGGCAATCGGCTCGCCGAGCGCGTTGCCGCGCCCGACGACGAAGCCCGTCTCGAGTTCGATATCGAGCTTGCGGCAAGCGCCGTACGTCGGACGCTCCTCATCGGGCAGCTTCAACTGGCCCATCGGCCGACGCACGTCGGTGCCGCTCACGACGACCGACGACGCGCGCCCGTTGTAGCCGATCGGCATCTCGGACCAATTGGGCAGCAGTGCATTTTTTGGATCGCGGAACATCGAGCCGACGTTCGTCGCATGTTCCTTCGACGAATAGAAATCCGTATAGCCGGGGATGTCGACGGGTAAATGCATCGTCGCGCTTGCCATCGGTACCAGCACGCGCTCGCGCAACGCGGCGTCGTCGCGCAGCGTCGAGCAGGCGGCATCGAGCAGCGCGCTCAATTGCACGCGCACGCCGCGCCATGCGTCGCTCCCGAGCGCGATAAATGCATTGAGCGACGCATGGGCAAAGACGTCTTCATCGGCGTCGAGCACGAGATGGCCGGCCGAGTGCAACGCGGCCAAATCGACGATCGCATCGCCGATCGCCACGCCCGCGCGCGGCCTTGCGTTGTGCGGATCGCTAAAAATGCCGAACGGCAGATTCTGAATCGAGAAGTCGCACGCCGGCTCGTTCGCCCCCGCGAGCCAACTGCGTTTAGCCGGATCGCGCGTTGCCGCCAGCGCCTTCGACAGATCGTTGGTCATGCTCATCGCTGCTCCGGGTTGAAATGCTTGTTCAGTCCCTGCCAGCACTCGAAGTAGTGTGCTTGCAGTTGCGCGCTGCCGAGCGCGAATTGCGTCGGCTTGAGCAGGGTGCGAGTCTCGAACATGAACGCGAGCGTGTCGCCCACCTTTTGCGGCTTCGACGTATCCGCGTTCGATGCCTTCTCGAACGTGCCGGCGTCCGGCCCATGGCCCGACATGCAGTTGTGCAGGCTGGCGCCGCCCGGCACGAATCCCTCGGCCTTGGCGTCGTAGGCTCCATGCACGAGCCCCATGAACTCGCTCGCGACGTTGCGGTGAAACCAAGGCGGGCGGAACGTATCCTCACCCGCTAGCCAGCGCGGCGGAAAGATGACGAAGTCGATCGTGTCGACGCCGGGCGTATCGCTCGGCGCTTGCAGCACGAGGAAGATCGACGGATCGGGATGGTCGTAGCTGATCGAGCCGATCGTATTGAAGCGGCGCAGATCGTACTTATACGGGGCGTAGTTGCCGTGCCACGCGACGACGTCGAGCGGCGAATGGCCGATGTCGGCGCGCCACAAACGGCCGTTCAGTTTCGCGACGAGTTCGAACGCGCCCTCGCGATCCTCGTAGGCGGCATGCGGCGTGAGAAAGTCGCGCGGATTGGCAAGGCCGTTCGACCCGATGGGCCCGAGATCGGGCAGACGCAACAGCGCGCCGAAGTTTTCGCACACATAGCCGCGCGCGTGGCCGTCGACGAGCGTCACCGCGAAGCGGACGCCGCGCGGCACGACGGCGATCTCGCACGGCTCGACCTCGAGCACGCCCAACTCCGTCGCAATTCGCAAACGCCCTTCTTGCGGGACGATCAAGAGTTCGCCGTCGGCGTTGTAAAAGAAACGGTCTTGCATCGACCGGTTCGCGGCGTACAAATGGATCGCGCAACCCGACATCGCCTCGGCCGCGCCGTTGCCGGCCATCGTGACGAGGCCTTCGACGAAGTCGGTTGGGTGGGCCGGCAGCGTCAAAGGATCCCAGCGCAGTTGATTGGGCGGCGTGGGCGGAGTCTCGGCGAAGTTGGCGATCAGTCGCTGGCCGGCGCTTGCGCCGTTGCTCGGTTCGAACGGTTCGAACGGACGATGCACGGCAGCGGGCCGGATGCGGTAAAGCCATGTGCGGCGGTTGTGCGCGCGCGGCGCCGTGAAAGCCGTGCCCGAAAGCTGCTCGGCGTAGAGCCCGTAAGGCGCGCGCTGCGGCGAGTTGCGACCGACCGGCAGCGCGCCGGGCAGCGCTTCGGTGGCGAATTCGTTACCGAAGCCCGACTGATAGCCAAGCGCCGGGTCGCGGCGAGAGACATCCTGCATGACGTAGTTCTCCGTACGAACGATAAAGCGATGCGAATCGCGCCCGCCACTCAGACAGCGGCCGGCGATCCGGCGCCGCGCCCGCCAATGCGAGCACGATCTTCAACAACGTCGGCTTGTGCCGTTTCAGTGCGCATCGGGCAAGGCTCCTTGCCTCTCACTAATTACGCATAGTAAAACGAATTACGTATCGTTAAATTAACGTAAACCCCGATGGAATAAATGGCGCAACTGTCGATATAAGAGAAGGCTAATGCCGCTTACGCGCAGGCTGTCAGTATCGTCGCTGCGTCCCCACTTCTCCCCGATGATCCCGCCGACCATTCCCGCGCTCGTTGCGCGAGCCGCCGAAAACCCCGCTTTACGCGAGCACGTGTCGCTCGACGAGAGCGAGGGGGTTGCCTTCGCGTGCTTTCGGAAGGTGCGGCTGCAAAGCGCCTATCAGCCGATCTTCGACGTCAGCATGAGCGGCATGCAGACGCTTTGGAGCTCGCCCGGGCAAGCCGATCGCTTCGGCGACGAACTCGGATTCCAAGCGCTGACCGAACGCGCCGACGGCCTGGCGTTCGATCCGTTCGATACCGCTTGCGACGACCACGATCTCGTGACGCTCGACCGTCTGGCACGCACCCTGCACGCGATCAACTTCTTCGGCGCCCAGCGTCACGGGATGTTGTTCCTGCGGGTTCACGAACGGCTGCTCAAGAGCGTCAAGTACGATCACGGCCAGCACTTTTCTTCGGTACTGAGCGCGTTCGGGCTTAGTCCGGCGCGCGTGATCATCGAGCTGCCGAGCGCGGCCGTCGCGCACCGCACGTTTCTCGGCTATCTCACGAACAGCTACCAGCGCTTTGGGTTCAAGGTCGCGGGCAATCTACCCAACGCCGGACATATCTTGTCGGTGTGCGACATGGCCCGGCTCGACTTCATCAAGATCGACGGCGGCCCCGTGTTGCGCGACCAGATGGCCAAGCCGCTGATCGCGTACGCGAACAAGCTCGGCATCCCTCTGATCTTCGATCGCGTCGCCACTGAGGCACAGTTCGACGCGTTGTCCCAATTCGGCGCCCGATTCGTTCAAGGCCCGTTGTTCGAGCCGACGAAGGCTTGCCTCGAGCGTTGAACGCCGAACGCCTGCCGGTTGCGCTCAGCGCTCAGCCTCAACGAGCCTCCCCTAACCGCCTCGCAAGCGCCAGCAGGCGCGGCGCGATCCGCTCGCGAAACATCTCTTCTCCCATCGACGAAGCCGGCCCACTGCAACTGAGCACCAGCCAACGACCGTCACGCGGATCGCGGAACGGCACGGCTACCGCGTTCACATCCTCGTGCCAGTCGCGGAACGAAAAGCAGCAGCCCTCGGCCGCGAATGCGGCGATCTCCCGGCGCGCAGCCGCGAGCGCCCGCGCCACATCCACCGGCTGAGCCGCCTGAGCCGCCGCGCGGGCGCCGCCCTTGCCGGCGACCTCTTGCAGCTCAGCGAAAACGGCGTCGCGCTCGTTCTCGCTGAGCACGGCCAGATAGGCGCGCCCCATCGAACTCGTCAGCATCGACAGCCGGGAGCCGGAGGCCAGCCCAAGCGTGAGCGCCGTCTCGCTGCGGATCGTCTCCAGATAGATCATGTCGAGCCCATCGCGACAGCCCAGCGAAACAGCCGCGCCAACCTCGCGCGCCAGCGCGCGCATGTGCGGACGCGCAAGCTCGAGCGTGTCGGTCCCGGCCAGCAGCCCGAAACCAAGCGCAAGCACACCCGCGTCGAGCGCGTATTTGCCGAGCGTTTCGTCCAGGCGCAAATAGCCGAGCACGGTCAGCGTGTACGCGAGCCGGTTGACCGTCGCCTTCGGCAAGCCCGTGCGCTCGACGAAGTCGCGGTTGCCAAGCAGTGTGTCGCCGGGACGGAATGCGCGCAGCAGTTCCAGGCCGCGGGCGAGTGCGACGACGAACTTGCGCGCGTCGACCCCTTCGGGCAGCGCATGCGGCTCGACGGCGGAATGAGTGGTGGAATGAGCGGTGGATGCATGCATCGGCAGGTGCTAAACTCGATCGTGGTTTGCAAAACAGTGTTCTGCATAGCGGAACACCAGTCAAGCATTTTTAGTCAGCATTCAAGGAGATGACGATGGCCGACGCCGCCCGCTTCCAATGGGACGATCCGCTGCTGCTCGATCAGCAACTGACCGAAGACGAACGAATGGTGCGCGACGCCGCGCAAGCCTATGCACAGGACAAATTGCTGCCGCGCGTGACCGAGGCATTCCGCCACGAGCGCACCGATGTCGAGATTTTTCGTGAGATGGGCGAACTTGGCCTGCTCGGTCCGACGATTCCCGACGAATACGGCGGCCCCGGGCTGAACTATGTCAGCTACGGGCTGATCGCCCGCGAAGTCGAACGTGTGGATTCGGGCTATCGGTCGATGATGTCGGTCCAATCGTCGCTCGTCATGGTGCCGATCTTCGAGTTCGGCTCCGACGCGCAAAAGGCAAAATACCTGCCGAAGCTCGCCACGGGCGAATGGATCGGCTGCTTTGGCTTGACGGAGCCGAATCACGGCTCGGATCCGGGCAGCATGGTGACGCGAGCACGCAGAGTCGACGGCGGCTACTCGCTCTCGGGTGCGAAGATGTGGATCACGAATTCCCCGATCGCCGACGTTTTCGTCGTTTGGGCGAAACTCGACGAAGACGGCAAGGACACGATCCGCGGCTTCATTCTCGACAAGGGCTGGAAGGGCTTGAGCGCCCCGGCCATTCACGGCAAGGTCGGGTTGCGCGCGTCGATCACGGGCGAAATCGTGCTCGACGAAGTGTTCGTCCCGCACGAGAACATGTTGCCGAACGTGAGCGGCCTGCGCGGCCCCTTCACATGCTTGAACTCCGCCCGCTACGGCATCGCCTGGGGCGCACTCGGCGCCGCCGAGTCGTGCTGGCATACGGCGAGGCAGTACGTGCTCGATCGCAAACAATTCGGCCGGCCGCTCGCAGCCAACCAATTGATCCAAAAAAAGCTCGCCGATATGCAGACGGAGATCACGCTCGGTTTGCAAGGCGTGCTGCGGCTAGGCCGCATGAAGGACGAAGGCACGGCCGCGGCCGAGATCACCTCGATCATGAAGCGCAACTCGTGCGGCAAGGCGCTCGACGTCGCGCGGCTCGCGCGCGATATGCTCGGCGGTAACGGCATTTCGGACGAATTCGGCGTCGCGCGTCATCTTGTCAATCTCGAAGTGGTCAACACGTACGAAGGCACGCACGATGTTCACGCGCTGATCCTCGGCCGCGCGCAAACGGGCATTCAAGCGTTCTTTTGAAGCTGACAAAAAGAGAGATCTGACCGGGAACGATTCGTGCACGTCGCAAAAGCATACTGCTCTGCGCCGCCGATCGATCTATCTTTGGTACGATGCACGCGTGGACGATACAAGGGGGCTCTAATGTCAGAAGTCAACAAGGAGAGATTGATGTCCGATATCAGAACCGTCCTCGCGGACGCCGAGGACTTACTCAAGCAAGCTGCAAGCGCAACGGGCGAACGTGCCTCCGAGTTGCGCGAAACCGCGCTCGGTCGCTTGAAGCAAGCAAAGGAAAAAGCGGCTGACGTGCAAGTGGTCGTCGTCGAGAAAGGCAAGAAGGCGGTGCGCGCGACGGACGACTACGTTCATGAACACCCGTGGACAGCCATCGGCGTCGCGGCCGGTATCGGTGTAGTCGTTGGGTTGCTGATCAACCGTAAGTAAGAAACGCGCTCGCAACGAGGAAGGACGGCCCGCGCCCTTCCTCGTTGCGGGTTCTTGCCGGACCATGGCCGGCGCCGGGTGACCCTCCCTCTGCGCGGCGCCGCCCTGGCCGGCCATCGTATTGCATGCCTTTTCGCCAATCCATGCCAAACGATACGCATTCCCACCATGCCAGCCACGGCCCATTGCGCCGCATGATTGCATCGGTGGTCGCCTTATTCCACGCGCGTCTGGAACTGATCGGCATCGAGTTGGCCGAGGAGCGCGGGCGGCTCGTCTCCGTGCTCTTTCTCGGGCTCGTTGCCGTGATGTTCGCGATGATGGCGTGCATCAGCTTGACCGCTTTGATCGCGGCCGCCTTCTGGGACACCTATCGCTGGCAAGTGCTCGCCGGCATTACCGGCGTTTATACGCTCGCTGCCGTGATCTGTGCGTTTCGAGCCCGCGCCGGATTGCACGCGGCACCGATCGTCTTCGAAGCGACATTGCAAGAATTCCAGAAAGACCGCGATATGTTCCGCGAACCGTAAGCGCATGCTAGCTCGCGCGGCAAGCGCATCACGCAACACGTGTCGCCGCGATTTTCGGCCATTTTCTTCGGTCCTTCGGTTGAACGAACCCTCGCCCCTATGAACGAAACCACCTCGCGCAATTCGGCACACTACCGCCACTCTCCGGTGCGCGATGCGAGCACCCCGCAGATGCGCGCCGTGCGCAAGGAGTTGCTGTTGCTGCGCGCGGAAGTCGAGCGCGCCGAGTTCGTCCAAGCGCGCGCGGAGCTTCATCGAAAGTTCTCGAACCTGGGCTGGATGAGGCTGATCGTGCCGGGGCTCGGCGCGATGCGCGGCAAGCGTTCAGGACGCGGCGTAAACGCGAAGATATCCGACTGGGTCTTTCACCATCCGCTCGCCAGCACGCTAGCTTCGGTTGTGTTGGGCAAGCCGCTGCGCGCGACGGTGGCTGCAGGCGCGAAACCGCTGCTCAAGTGGGGGAGCCTCGGCGCCGCCGCGTATGCCGGGCTGCGCGTATGGAGCCACTTCTCCCGCAAGCACGACGCGGAACAGGGGCTGGACGCGGCGAACGACGAGGGTTAGGCCGCGCGCCCCGACCAACATCTTTCGATGCTCGCACTACCGCTATCGCCTGCGGGGCCTACATTCCGATGCACACCCAGCCCGTCGAGCACGAATGTCCCGCACGCGTCGTTTCGCATCGGCCCATCACCGTCCGGAATCGCCCGAAGCTCGTAACCGCCGCTGGCCTCGCCGGCAGGCGACAGTTCCAGCCGATAGACCGCTCGCCCATGCTCGGGGACCCGGTTCAGCCCAGACGGCAAGGCGGGCGCCGGGCCTACTGCGGAACGAGGCGCAGCGACATTCGACGCTAGGTATTGAGCGGCGCGATGCAGTCCGATGACCGCGTCGATTCGATGGCCGCGGGCCGCATAAGCAAGATACGACGGCACCGCATAGGCGGCCAGCACCGCTGCCATCGCAAGCGCAACCACGAGTTCGAGCATCGAAAAACCGCTCGACGATTCGCTTGGCTCCATAACCTTGCCTTTGCCCATTGCGTTCACCTCGGCGCTGTTACGATGCGCCGCCACGCACGTCGTTCGCGGCCCGCCTCGCTCCTGATCGTCAATTGGAGCCACGCCTGGGTCGATTCCGCCGCGCCGAAGCCGCGCGCGGTAATCCAATAGGCGCGTTTGGCGGGATCGCCTTCAAGGATCGCCGCTTCGATCACGCATTGGGGCGAGCGCGCCGATCCGGGCCATGACGGTACGGGCTCGTACGCGGCTGGGCCGTCGAAGGTTCCCGCCTTCGTCCATTGCATCGGCATGCCGGGCAGCGGGGGCTGTACCCGTGCGATGCCCGCACGCAAATCGTGTTCGCACAGGGTCAGTGCGCTATCCGCCGCTTGCGTCGCGCGCAGATGGTCGAAAACGTTGGCGTCGTAGCGCCTGTGCGCAATCGACGCCTCGAGCCAGGCGGCGGACGTCGTGAGCATCATCGACGCGATCATCAGTGCACCCGGCAAAGCCATGCCACGACATCGGCGAAAAGGGAGCCCCGCGCGCAGCCGGCCGATCGCGTCGGCCTCCAACCGCGCCACCCGCTCACGGCCATTCGCCAGATATCGCTGCCGCGCCGACCTTTTGGGTGTGATCGTCACCGCGAGACCTCCAGTCGATTTCGCAGAACGAGGTGGCGCGAGAGCGACAACCTTTGGCGCCCGTCCACACTTGGTATCGCCTTGCCACTGCAATCGACGAAACTGCGCGCATCGGCCGATCGCCGCCCCCGCACGACGACACATAGATCGACCGCGACGACGTCAGCCCATTGCATCGGCGCGATGCCGTCGGCGCGTGTTGGCTCGTCGGCCCCTGGCAACCAATAGCGCAGCTCGATGCGATCGACGCCCTCGACGATCGGCTGCGGCGTTCGTGTGTGTCCGTTGCCTGCGCAATAGAGTTCGGGCTCGCCGCGCCATCGCGATTGCGCGACGTGAAATCGGTTGACGATCACAGCGTGCTCGCCTTGGCGAGCCACGCCCTGCCCTAGGCAATCGGTCGGCTCGCCGGACGCGCCGAGCCACGTCGAAACGCCATTGTCGGCATAGCGCACGATCAGGCCGTCCGTATCCGCGCGGTTCCTATCGACGTTCTTGCAGCCAAGCTCAACACCATCGAGGCCGTCCACGGGCCGCGCGGACTGACAACCGAAGATACCGGGCGTCACGCGGGTACGCAGCGTCGGCTGGTCCAGCGGCGCATAACCTGCCATGTGTATCTGCTGGCCGACAAGCGTCAGCGCCGCCGCGCCGGCTTCGCGCATTCGCGCGGCATCAGCCGCTCGCGCGAACGATTCGCGCTGTGCCTGATAAAGCGTTAGTGCGCCGGCCAATACAGCGAGCCCGAGCGCGGCCGCGATCAGCCATTCGAGCAGCATGTGCCCCGCCTGCCCGCCCTTTGCATATTGGCCCATTGCGTAGGAACTCATCGTTCTCGGCTAGCGAACGGCAACGCGATGCAGCTCGTCGGCGCGTTGCCCTCGGTGGCTGCACACGCACCGCCGCCGCGGCCGTGCAGCTGTTCGTAGTCCAACGCGCTCGGCGCGGGCGTCCATCGCACCGCGACTGCGCTAACATCGGCCGCTTCGTCGACGATCGATAGGCTTGCGCCCCGTAACGCGGCCGCGGCATACGCGTGCGACCGCGTGAGAACGAAAGAGACCCGTTCGGGCGCTCGCATGGCTTCGACGATCGACGCGGCCACCCAGGCCGCGTGCATGCGCCTCGCTTGCGCATCGGCATCGCGCAGCGCCGCGAGCTGCGCTGCCGCGACGCCCAGCACGGAAACAGCGAGCAACGAAACGGCAACGAGCACTTCGAGCAACGATGCCCCGGCGCACCCGTGTGCGCGCATGCGGACCGCGTTCATACTGCGCCCCGCCCGCCGCAGCCCCCGCGGTCAAGCCTGGACCGCCCTCCCGCCGCGATCCGGATGCATCGCCGAGATCGGTCGTCATTCCCCCGGGAGGCGATGCCCTGCGCAGCGAACTCGAACTTGCGAAAGCCCCCGATCACCTGCCCAGCAGGCGGCGTAAATTCGACGCGGGTCGAGGCAGCGGCGATAGAAACACCCTTGACGCGCCGATGAATGCGCAGCGCTCGGCCGATACGGTCGGGTTCGACGACAACGGCCCATCCGCAAGACCAACCGAGCGCGCCGCGAGCACACGCGTGTCCCGACGGCACGCAGGGCGGTGCGCCATCGATCGGGCACACGACGACGCGCACGCCGCGAGCGATGGCCTCGCCGTGCGCAAACGTCAGGCTGGCGAGCAGCGCGCGGGCCGCGCCGTCGACGCGATCACGCGCATGCCATGCGGAAAAGACCGGTGCAGCTGCCAGCGCGGCCGCTGCCGTGAGCGCGGTGACGACCAGCAGCTCGACCAACGAAAACCCGCCGAAACGCGTTCGGCGGCGCAGGCCAGCGCGGTTACGCCTCGTTACCTCTTGCATGTCGCATCACTCCGCTTGATCGGCAGGTCGCCAATCTAGCGGCTGTGCGCGCGCCGCGCCATCGACCGTTCGGCCTAACCGTTCGGCCTAATGGCGCGCGTATCCGGCTGCGGCCGACAATGGCGCATTCATCGATGCGGGAGAAAAACGAGCGTGGCGAAACGGAAAAGGAAAAAGGAATCAGCGCTTACGCATGGGCTTATCCTGCTTCGGCCGGCGAAACTCCTCGATCACGTCCTCGAATTCGGACACGTCTTCAAAGCGCCGGTACACGGAAGCAAAACGCACGAAAGCTATCTTGTCGAGCTGAAGCAACTCGTTCATCACGAGTTCGCCAAGACGCTCGCTGCGAACTTCGCGCTCCCCGCTGCCAAGCAGTTGGTATTCGATTCGAGCCACTGCCGCATCGATCGCCTCCGCGGAAACGGGGCGCTTGCGCAACGCGAGCTGCATGCTCGCGGCGATCTTGCGGCGATCGAATTCGCTGCGGCGGCCGTCCTTTTTGACCACGGCCGGCAGCGTCAGCTCAACCCGCTCGTACGTCGTAAAACGCTTGTCGCAGGCTGGGCAGCGGCGGCGCCGCCGAATCGCGGCGCCGTCCTCCGATACGCGCGAGTCGACGACTTGCGTATCTTCGTGCCGGCAGAAGGGGCAGCGCATGGCCGATCAGCGATAGACGGGGAACCGCTTCGTGAGCTCGGCCACCTGTGCACGCACGCGCTCGATCGTTGCGGCGTCCTCGGGATTCTCGAGCACGTCGGCGATCAAATTGCCCACTTGCTCGGCTTCCTTCGTGCCGAAACCGCGCGTCGTCATCGCGGGCGAACCCAGACGAATGCCGCTCGTCACGAACGGCTTTTCCGGATCGTTCGGAATCGCGTTCTTGTTGACGGTGATGTGCGCGGCACCGAGCGCGGCTTCCGCGGCCTTGCCGGTAATCTTCTTGGCACGCAGGTCCACGAGCATCACGTGGCTTTCCGTGCGGCCCGAGACGATGCGCAGACCGCGCTTGACGAGCGTTTCGGCCAGCACGCGCGCGTTCTCCACCACTTGCTGCTGGTACGCCTTGAACTCGGGCGAGGCCGCTTCCTTGAACGCGACGGCCTTGGCGGCGATCACGTGCATCAACGGGCCGCCTTGAATGCCCGGGAAAATGGCGGAGTTGATTTGCTTTTCGAATTCGGCCTTCATCAGGATCACGCCGCCACGCGGGCCGCGCAGGCTCTTGTGGGTCGTCGTCGTGACGAAATCCGCGTGCGGCACCGGGTTCGGGTACACGCCGGCCGCGATCAAGCCCGCGTAGTGCGCCATATCGACCATGAGGTACGCGCCAACCGACTTGGCGATCTTGGCCAGTCGCTCGAAATCGATGCGCAGCGCGAACGCCGATGCGCCGGCAACGATGAGCTTGGGCTTATGCTCGTTCGCGAGCTTTTCCGCGGCGTCGTAGTCGATGTCTTCGGCTTCGTTCAGTCCGTAGCTGACCACGTTGAACCACTTGCCCGACATGTTCACGGGCGAGCCGTGCGTCAGGTGGCCGCCGTGAGCGAGGCTCATGCCCATGATCGTGTCGCCAGGCTTGAGCATGGCGAAGAACACGCCCTGGTTCGCCTGCGACCCCGAGTTCGGCTGCACGTTCGCGGCCTCGGCGCCGAACAGCGCCTTCACGCGGTCGATCGCCAGCTGTTCGACGACGTCGACGTACTCGCAGCCGCCGTAATAGCGCTTGCCGGGATAGCCCTCGGCGTACTTGTTCGTCAACTGCGAGCCTTGCGCAGCCATCACGGCCGGGCTCGTGTAGTTTTCCGATGCAATCAGCTCGATATGCTCTTCTTGGCGGCGGTTTTCCTGCTGGATGGCGTTCCAGATCTCGGGATCGACGTTGGCGATGGTGCTTTGGGCTCTGTCAAACATACGCGTTCCGTTAAGGGTGTACAGGTTGGCCGAATCGTGCGCGGAACGCGTACGGTCGTACGCGCGCGCGGCCGGCGGAAGGCCAGCCCAGACGTGGCGGAGATTCCGTTACGCGGGCAAGACAACCGCTGGCGACGCCAACTACGGCGTTCCATCACTCGGCTGCCCAGGCGAACGGCAAAACGGCACCCTGCGCTTCACGGTGGGGCGCTCCACCTTGACCCCGGAGGGTTGTATCGCCAGTCACGCAGGGATGAGCGCGATAGTGTATGTGAAGCGAACCTAATAGGCAATTGGCTGGATCTCAACGAGGGGGATACCGCAAGAGCACCGTCAACAGCGCCGTCAACAGCGCCGTCAACAGCACCGCAGCAACCGTCCGACGCCGGCCAGAACCGTAGCTGGCGGCCCGCCGCACGCAATTTTGAGACCAACGCCGCATATCCGGTAAAATGTCCGGCCATGAACCAGCCAACCAGCCATCGCGGCGTGCAATTCAGCTTCGATTGGCCGATCCGCGTCTACTACGAAGATACCGACGCGGGCGGCATCGTCTTTTTCGCGAACTATCTCAAGTTCTTCGAGCGGGCACGTACCGAATGGCTTCGGGCCTGCGGTATCGATCAACGCAAGCTCGCCGAGGAGAACGGCGTCGTCTTCATCGTCAGCGAAACCGGCGTGCAGTACCGCGCGCCGGCTCGGCTCGACGACGTCTTAACGATAGCGAGCCGCATCGAGCGCCTGGGGAAAGCGAGCGTCGAGTTCGTCCAGGAAGCGTGGCGCGGCGAGCGCCTGCTCGCCGTCGGCACGATCCGCGTCGGCTGCGTCGATCTTGCCACGCTCAGGCCGATCGCCCTGCCCGTTCCAGTATCCGATGCGCTACGCCGCGATCCCCGTGCATTTATCGACGGCATGTCAACGGCAAATGCCTAATTTCCGTTGAGGACACGTCAATGAACGAGTATCGTGCCGGTCGATACCAAGCGGGGTCCCGCGTTGATGCGACAAGGCTTTCAGCTAGCCGACCAATACCCTTTGCGCACCTTGCAACGACCCTTGCGTTCTGACGCATAAGCAAAAATTTTTTATGAACAACGCACAAGATTTGTCGATCGTTACTTTGGTCCTCAACGCGAGCGTGCTCGCGCAGGCGGTGATGGGGCTGCTGCTGCTGCTGTCGCTGATGTCATGGACGTTCATCTTCCGCAAGTGGTTTGCCATCCGGCGCGCGCGGGGGCAAACTGAGCAATTCGAACGCGATTTCTGGTCCGGTGGGGATCTTCAGGCGCTCTATCAAAGCGCCGCCAACAATCGTCATACGATCGGCGGGCTCGAACGGATTTTCGAGTCGGGCATGCGCGAGTTCTTGAAAGGCAAGGAAAGGCGGATCAACGATCCGGGCGCGATCCTCGACGGCGCGCGCCGTGCGATGCGCGCCGCCTTCCAGCGCGAAATGGACGTGCTCGAGGCCAACCTCGCCTTTCTCGCATCGGTGGGTTCGGTGAGCCCCTATATCGGCCTATTCGGAACCGTCTGGGGGATCATGAACGCGTTCCGCGGTTTGGCGAACGTGCAACAGGCAACGCTCGCGAACGTCGCGCCCGGCATCGCCGAAGCGCTGACGGCCACCGCCATCGGTCTGTTTGCCGCGATCCCGGCTGTCGTCGCCTACAACCGCTACGCACACGACATCGATCGCCTCGCGATCCGCTTCGAAACGTTCATCGAAGAGTTCTCGAACATCTTGCAGCGCCAGGCGCATTAAGGAGTACGCGATGGCCGGCTCCACCAACCGATCCAGCATGCGCGGCGGCCGCTCGCGCCGCGCGATGGCCGACATCAATGTCGTCCCATACATCGACGTCATGCTGGTTTTGCTCGTCATCTTCATGGTGACGGCGCCGCTCGTCGCGCCTTCGATCGTGAACCTGCCCACGGTCGGCGGCGCAGCACCTCAGCAGCAAACGCCGCCCGTCGTCGTCAACATTCGCGCCGACGGCAAGATGACCGTGCGCTACAAGGACGATTCAGGCGGCTCGGAAGAGCAACAGATGACGCGCGCCGATCTCACGAGCTTCGTCACCGAGCGCGAAGCGTCGCATCCGGATCAACCGGTCGTGATCGCCGCCGACAAGACCGTGCAATACGACGCGGTCATGAAGGTGATGTCCGACTTGAAGGCGCGCGGCGTGAAGCGTGTGGGTCTGCTCGTCAAATCGCAATGAACCGTAAGAAGTCCGCTTACCCGATTCAACCGCCTCGCGAGCGCGGTACTTGGAGAGCATTTGCCCTCGCGCTCGTGATGCACGTGTTGCTTGGGCTGTTTCTCTATCACGGCATCCACTGGCAGAACAGCACGCCGGCTGGCGCCGAAGCCGAGCTTTGGACCGACGTCACGCCGCCGCCGCCGACCACGCAGCCCCCTCCTCCGGCCCCGCCCGTGCGCGTCCAGCCGCCGCCTCCTGTCGACCAAGAACAAGCCGACATCGCGCTGCAGGAAAAGAAGCGCAAGGAAGAGGCTGCCGCGCGCGCCGCCCAGCTCGCGGAGCAGCAGCGTCAAAAAGCCCTGCAGGAGAAACAGCAGCAGGAGCAGGAGCAGGCCCAGCGTCAGGCGCAGCTCGCCGCGCAAAGAGCCGCGGCGGAAAAGCTCAAGCAGCAACAAGCGCAAGCCGAGAAGCTGCGCGAACAGCAGCTGGAACAGCAAAAACAGGCGGACCTGAAGAAGCAGCAGCAAGAACAGCAAAAGCAAGCGCAACTGAAGCAACAGCAGCTCGAAGCCCAGCAAAAGGCCGAAGCGGAAAAATCGGAAAAGGCCGCAAAGGCGAAGGCATTGGCTCAGCAGCAGGCCAAACAAAAGCAGCAGCTCGAACAAGAGCGGCGCGCGCGACTCGCGCAGTTGCAGGGCTTGGCTGGGCAGAGTGAAGGCGGCAACGGTCTTGCGAAGAATGGCACGGGCAGCGGCTCCGGCGGCACGGCCATTTCCCCCGGCTATTCCGATAAGGTGCGTAGGCGCGTGCGCCCGAACATTATTTGGGCAGGCGAGACCGCGGGGCTTGAAACGGTGATTTCGGTTCACTGCGCGCCCGACGGCCAGTTGTTGTCGGCATCGATTCAAAAGGGCAGCGGCAATGCGCAATGGGATCAGGCCGCAGTCAACGCTGTGAACGCATCCAGCCCGCTGCCGGTCGACACGAATGGGAAAGCGCCGGCGTCGTTCCTGATCACGTTGCGGCCGGCGGGCTAACGGAGAGTGCGGAAGATGCGAACTACGCGCAACCCGGCCCCATCAGGAACGATTCCTGCGCCGCGCAGTCTCTTTGCTGTCTTGCCATTTTTTCGTTTTTTGGGATCTCCAAGCATGAGTTTGATGACGAAGCTAGGTTTGCGGACATTGTTGGTATCGTGCCTTATTGCGTCGGCCGGCGCGGCGCATGCACAGCTGAACGTTCTCGTCACGGGCGTCGGCTCCACGCAGTATCCGATTGCAACGGCAAACTTCGCGGGCGAAACGGGCGCGCCGCAATCCGTCAGCGAGATCGTGCGCCAAGACTTGCAGCGCAGCGGCAAGTTCTCGCTCGTCGACGCCGGCTCCACGCCCGTATCCGAAACCGATTCCGTCGATTTGGGCGCCTGGAAGGCGAAGGGAGCCAACGCATTCGTCGCCGGCAGCGTTCAGCGCAATGCCAACGGTCAATACGACGTGCGTTTCCGGCTGTACGACTCGGTCAAGGGCCAAAGCCTCGGCGGCCTGTCGTTCACCACGCCGTCCGACAGTTTGCGGTTGACCGCTCACAAGATCGCCGACTACATCTATGCGAAGCTGCTCGGCACGCGCGGCGCGTTCGCGACGCGGCTGTCGTACGTCGTCAAAGTCGGCAACCGTTATCAGTTGCAGATCTCCGATTCGGACGGCCAGGATGAGCACATCGCATTGTCGAGCCCCGAGCCGATCATCTCGCCGGCTTGGTCGCCCGATGGCACGAAGGTGGCCTACGTCTCGTTCGAAAAGCGCAAGCCGATCGTCTACATCCACGATCTGCCGACGGGCCGCCGCGTGGTCATCTCCGATCAGAAGGGCAGCAACAGCGCACCTGGCTGGTCGCCGGACGGCCGCACCGTCGCTGTCGCGTTGACGCTGACGGGCAATACGCAGATCTACGCCGTCAATGCCAACGGCGGCGGCTTGCGGCGCTTGTCGCACAGCACGTCGATCGACACGGAGCCGTTCTACTCTCCTGACGGCCAGTCGATCTACTTCACGAGCGACCGGGGCGGCCAGCCGCAGATCTACAAGATGCCTGCGCAGGGGGAAAGTGCCGGCGGCGCGCAGCGTGTGACGTTCACGGGCAACTACAACACGAGCCCGCGCGTGAGCCCGGACGGCAAGGAACTCGCCTATATCTCACGCGTGGGTGGGGCATTCAAGCTCTACATCCAGGACCTTCAGACCGGCGTTGCCACGGCGCTGACCGACACGACACATGACGAATCGCCGAGCTTCGCGGCGAATGGTCAGTACATCCTTTACGCCACTCAGGTGAACGGCCGTGGCGTGCTGGCCGCTGTTTCGACCGATGGTCGGACACGGCAAATCCTGTCCGTTCGGGGCGGCACCGTGACCGAGCCGTCTTGGGGTCCATTTATGCAATGACACACAAGGAGAGCAACAAATGATGTCCAAAATTCGTATTGCATGCGCCGTGGCGCTTGTGGGGGCGTTGGCCGCTTGCCATTCGGGCACGAAGCTCAACGAAAATGCGAATCAAGGTGCGGTGAGCACGCAGCCGAATCCGAACGCAGTCGCGCCGGTGACGGTTGACGAGCTGAGCAATCCGAACGGCCCGCTCGCGAAGCGCAGCGTGTACTTCGACTTCGACAGCTACTCGGTCAAGTCGGACTACGACCAACTGCTGCAAGCGCATGGTCGTTACCTGCAAAGCCATCCGCAGCACCACATCCTGATCCAGGGCAATACCGACGAGCGTGGCACGTCCGAGTACAACCTCGCGCTGGGCCAAAAGCGTGCGGAAGCGGTCAAGAAGGCGCTCGAAGCTGACGGCGTGGCCGATTCGCAAATGGAAGCCGTGAGCCTGGGCAAAGAAAAGCCGATGGCGCAAGGTCATGATGAAGCCTCGTGGGCGCAAAACCGCCGCGCGGATATCATCTATCAGTAAGTAATTCGTCACGGGTGACAACGCGTATGACGCACCGTTTCTCCTGGCTGCGCGGTACCGCAGCCGCATGCGTGGCAGCTTCGGCGCTCGTCGCCGGGCCGGCTCACGCCGGCCTGTTCGACGACGACCAGGCACGCCAAGCCATTCTCGACTTGCGCGCCAAGACGGACAACCTCACGAGTCAGCTCTCGGCGGCGCAGCGCTCCTTGATCGACCAACAGGGGCGCCTCGATCAGCTCAATCAGCAGATTGCGACGCTGCGCGGACAAAATGAGGATCTGGCGAACCAGGTCACCACCTTGCAGAAGCAGCAAAAGGACTACTACACCGATCTAGATGGGCGGCTCAAGAAGTTGGAGCCGCAAACGGAGACGGTCGATGGCGTCCAAGGCTCGGTGCAGCCCGGTGAAACGGATGCGTTCAACGCGGCATCACAGCAATTTCGCAGCGGCGATTTCAAAGGCGCGGCGGCGGCATTTCGCAGCTTCGTCGCCAAATATCCGCAGAGTCCCTACCAGCCGACGGCGCAGTACTGGCTCGGCAACGCACTGTATGCGCTGCACGACTACAAGGGCTCGACGGCCATTTGGCAAGGCGTCGTCAAGAACTATCCGCAGCATCCGCGCGCGCCCGAGGCGCTGCTTGCGATCGCGAACAACCAACTCGAGCAAGGTCAAAAGGCCGCTGCTCGCAAGACGTTGCAGCAGATCGTTTCCGAGTACAGCGGATCGGATGTCGCGCAGACTGCGCAGCAAAAGCTCGCGCAAACGAAATAATGAGTGGTGCGTGAGGGTTCGTGTTGACGAGCCCCATTTTGGCCGCTATAATTTTGCCTCTTTGGGTCGTTAGCTCAGCTGGTAGAGCAGCGGACTTTTAATCCGTTGGTCACAGGTTCGAATCCCGTACGGCCTACCAAAGAAATCAAGGGCTTAGCTTCGGCTAAGCCCTTTTCCGTTTAGGCTACGTTTTTTGATAGGCTACACATAGGCTTAGGCTACAGCGCAATGACTCGTAGCCTGTGGCAACATCCCGCCGCATGATGAATAACCTGCGTTCGCATGGTTGGCCGCCGCGCCGATGCAACAGTGCAATCTCGCAGCCGTCTTTGCACTGGTAGTCCGGTCACAAAGCAGTAGGCCTGCTGTCGACGCGACTCGCGTCTATGGACTTCGCAAGCGACGGACGCCGTTCAACATGGCAGACGTATCGCAACAAATCCGGGGCCCAGTCGAAATACACCCCGGCATCGGGACCTCGTAATTCCCGCGCGGTTTGCAATGCGATCTCAAACTCGTCGGAGAACATCAGCGTCCCCTGCCTATCCCCTAGCAAGTGGGCAAACACATTTAGCCGATAGCGACCAGGACTGAACTGGAATTCAGCGGAATCCGGCGACATCAGGAAGTGATGGTTGGCTTCAACGCCCGTTTCCCCGACGAACAAGCCACTGCCTCGAACGAGCTTCTCGCGCTCGCCGTAGACCCACATGTTGAACGTTCTCTGCCGGTCATCGTCGCGAGCTATCGCAACATACATGCTCTCGACTACTCGGCCACGCTTGGAAGTGGCAAACAGAAGCGCCCGGAGATATATCTTCGGATTCGGTGCGGACTCGCCCCAGCCCGAACCATCCGTGCCGAAGAAAATTTGCGTGGGCCGCGTCAGTTTCACCGTTCCTCGGTGAAACAGAGTAAGCCAAGCCGTAACCATCGAAACGGCTAACGCGAGCACGGCGATACTGGCAGATATCTTCTCAGCGCTCATATCAGTCCCCCACCTACCAAGTGGCCGCTAATCCTACCGCCATTCCCGCCTTCTCGGCCAGTTATGCGATCATCCTGTGTCCCGTTGATTGCCCGCCGCGCCGATGCACCCGTCCGAATTCCTCGCTGTTCTCAAGAGTCTTCCAGCCGATACCCCGCTGACGGCGACACACATTGCCGCGCTGCTGGAAACGCTTAGTCCTATCCTAAAGAACCCCCCCGGTCGATCTGGACAGCCTGCCCTCTTCCAAGCTGATTGACGAATCCATGCTAGCTGACTGGCTGGGTGAATCGGTTTCGTCTTTGCAGAAGTGGCGGGTAAGCGGAAACGGGCCAAAGTTCGTCAAGAACCCGAAATCCGTTCGCTACAGGGTCGGCGACGTGCGCGACTGGATTGCTCACAACACCGTGCAATCGACCAGCGAGGCAACGACTCGGCTATCCCGGTTTGGCGACATGTGGGACGGCTTCGATGACCCGGTGCCCGCCATCATCGTTAACAACGTGCCTATGAGTTTTTTCCGTAGCCTAGAAGCC